>JBJKSM010000137.1:0-5143 GCA_046704045.1 Thermodesulfovibrionales bacterium
CCATCTTCATTATCGAGGCCGAGGGCGAACATGCGGGCAGCATCATCGCCGCAAACCGGGCAGCAGCGGAAATGCACGGCTACTCGGTCGAGGACCTGGTCGCGATGCATATCACCGACCTCGACACGCCCGAGGCCGCGAGGGACTCACAGGAGAAGATAAGGCGTATCCTCGCCGGCGAGCACATCAAGGCCGAGCTTACCCATGTCAGGAAAGACGGCTCCCTGATTTACGTCGAGGTGAGCGCCGGGCTCATCGACTTCGGCAGCCACCGGTATATCCTGGCAATGGACAGGGACATAACGGAGCGCAAGCAGGCAGAGGAGGCGCTCCAGCGGGTGGAACAGATGAAAGTGGTCGGGGAGCTTGCGGCGGGACTCGCCCACGAGATCAAGAACCCGCTTGCGGGTATGAAGGTCTCGATAGAGGTGCTGCTCTATGAATTGAACCTCGCCGATGCCGACAGGGAGGTCCTTACGAGGGTGACGGACGAAATCCTCCGCATCGAACTCCTGATGAAGGAACTCCTGAATTTTGCGAGGCCCCCCCTGCCCCAGCCGGATATCGTGGACATCAATAAGGTACTCGACAGGGCCGCGATGTTTTCGGTGAAAAACCCTTCCTTTTCATCGATAATGGTCCTTAAGGATTATGATCGCAGCGCGCCGGGGACGATGGCGGACCCCATGCAGCTGCAGCAGGTCTTCATGAACCTGCTTCTCAACGCCGCCGAGGCGATGCCGGCGGGCGGAACGCTTACGTTGAAGACCTCGTATGAAGAAAAAAACAATACGCTCCGGATCCTGGTTTCCGATTCGGGCAAGGGCATCGACGACAGGGCGATGGCAAGGATCTTCCAGCCCTTCTTCACGACCAAGGCCAAGGGGACGGGTCTCGGGCTGGCGATCACGAAACGGCTCATAGAGCAGCACGGCGGAAGTATAGGTGTCAGGAACAACCCTGAAGGAGGCGCAACGTTCTGCGTAACTCTCCCCGTGAAAACGGTGCCGGAGGGGCATCCGGCATGAGGGCCAGGGGAAAGGTCTTTCTCATGGATGACGACGAGCTTATCGTCAGGATGCTTGCCAGGGCGTTGAAGAACGAGGGTTACGACGTGCGCGGGGAGACGACGCCGCACGACGTGGTGAACAAGATCCGTTCATGGTCGCCGAACGTGGTGATGCTCGACATCAACCTCCCCGAAAAGAGCGGGATGGACATCCTCCAGGAACTCAAGAGCAAGGGGACCGACACCCAGATCGTGATGCTCACTGCCGACGACACTGCCGAGACCGCGGTGACGGCGATGAAACTCGGCGCGGTCGACTATCTTACGAAGCCGCTCAATCTGGACAAGGTGAAGCTCGTGCTGAAAAACACGATAGAAAAGGGCAGACTCAAGAAGGAAGTCGATTACCTCAGAAAGGTAAGCGGCCAGCTTTTCGAAAGGGACATCATCGGCAATTCGGCGGCGATAAAGGAACTCAAGTCGAAGATCGAAAGGCTCGTCGAGGCGGAGATATCGACGATCCTGATAACCGGCGAGAGCGGCACGGGGAAGGAACTGATGGCGCGGTACATCCATCGGTTACTTTACAGCGACGGTGACAGCAGCGCCCCCTTTATCGGCGTAAACTGCGCGGCGCTGCCGGAACACCTCCTCGAAAGCGAACTCTTCGGGTATGAGAAGGGTGCCTTCACCGACGCAAAGTCCGACAAGAAGGGGCTCTTCGAACTTGCGGAGGAGGGCACACTCCTTCTCGACGAGATCGGTGACATGAAGCCCGACCTGCAGAGCAAGCTGCTGCGCGTCCTCGAGGAGCGGACCTTCCGGCGGATCGGCGGAAAGGAAGAAATCCCCGTAGACGTCATGCTCATAGCAACGACGAACAGAAACCTTTCCGAGGCGGTCGAAAAGGGGGCATTCAGGCTCGACCTCTTTTACCGGCTGAACACCTTCGCCCTTTTTATTCCCCCGATCCGGGACAGAAAGGAAGACATCATGGTCCTTGCGCGGCATTTCCTCGCCCACTTCTCCGAGAAATACAACAGACACGTCATAAAGGACTTTTCCTCCGAGGCCGAAAAATTGATCCTTTCATACCGCTGGCCGGGGAACGTGAGGGAACTGAGGAACGTGATCGAGCGGATCGTGGTGCTCGAACATACCGAGGTGATCACCCCGGAACACCTGCCCAAGGAGGTGAGCCGCCAGCTGGAACCGGCCGGTATCGGGGGGGAGACGTTTGTCCTTCCCGAAGGAGGGATTTCCCTCGAAGGACTGGAAAAAGACCTGATCATGCAGGCCCTCGACAAGGCCGGGCACAACAAGACGCTCGCGGCGAAGCTCCTCAACATCAGTTACGATTCCCTGCGGTACCACACGAAGAAATACGGCCTCGAATAGGTCCAGGCTCCCGCGTTCCGCGGCCGGGGAACGGGACTCAGTTCAGGATAGAATTCACGAGGGAAGAGTAAAGCGGAGGCCGGTCGATCAGCTTTATCCCCAGGCCGTATTTCATATCCGCATCCCGGGGCGAAGACTGCCGCCTCGAACAGGTATCGACCGTCCTGACCACAAAACCCCGCAACGGTATTTCTTCTCTGTCTGCCGGACAAACGGCCATATCCAGTACTTTACCGCAGCCGTACACCACGTCCGCCGCCACCGACAACCCGGCGGGCGACAGGTTATACACCAGGCCCCGATGGTCCTTCTCAAGCCTCACTTCAAGTGGGTCTGCGACTTTCCTTTCTCTTTCGAAGAAGAAGCTGAGCCTTGACAGCGCGTCCTTCAGACTGTGGATATCGAAAGGTTTTTCGAGAAATTCGAAAGCCCCCTTCGTGAACACTTCCTCTTTCAATTTCTCGTCCCCGTCCGAGGTAATGATTATTACCATGCTTTCAGGCGAACGGCGCTTGATGACCTCGAGCACTTCGCATCCGCTCATATCGGGCAGGTTCACATCGAGGACAACAACAGGACAAACACTCTCCTCGATGCGCGCAAGGGCATCCCGGCCGGTCGGCGCAGTCATGACGCGCGAGAATTCTTTTTCGAAAATACGCTTCAGGCCGGCAAGGAGCAGCGCATTGTCGTCGACGAGAAGGATACTCTCCCCGGGCGCAGTAAAACCGTTTCCCTTCTGAGAGGGGGCCCTTCCCGATTTATCGTCCATAATTATTTCTTAGCATCGTATCGGAGATACAAATCTTTTCAAGAAAATAGCAAGATACATGCCTATGATGATTCCATGACACAAAAAAGAGCGATACTCCATCATTCCTTAAAAAAACTTAATGTTTCAATGCCTTGGGCTGGCCGCTTGATCCGGCTTTCCATAGGGCTATCCGCCGGGACTGGTGGAATCACCAAATCTGACCGAATTTTTGCAGGATAATGCCGCTTTTTTGGTGATCGGTAAAAGTCCCAACTTGTTTGGGACTTTTACCGGCCGAGAAGGCGGCAAAAGTGATGGATTAATAAAAAACCCTTGTTTTTCATGATGTTACGGCATGGCTGGCTGCTGGCACATGCGTTGCTATCTTACTGTTTCGATATCCCGAAAAATGAAAAAGGACTATATGCAGAAAAGCACACTTGGAATGAAGAAAAAATACTGTGTCGCGGCAATAGCGATAGTCCTCTTCCTTGCGGCAGCTGCCGTCCCTGCGATTGCGGAGGACGTAAACGTTTCCTATCTCTATAACCTTTCCGATTTTACCGGGGTGGTTCCTTCAAGCTGGCCGACCCTGTTTACCGATGCCTCTCACAAAGAGGTATACGTCATTTACCAGGGGATCGTCAAGGTATTCAACGACAACGGGATGGAAGTCTACCGGTTCGGCGATGACGAAAACCTCGGGAGCATCTTCGACGCGACCGTGGACAAGGCCGGCAACATCCTTCTCCTCTCCTACAAGTGGAAGGACGGGAAGGCCCTTTATTCAATAATCTTCTGCAACTACCGGGGGGAGCCCGTTTCCCGCTTGGGCCTGAAGAACCTGCCTGAAGAGTTGGCGACCGACTTCTATCCGAATACGATAACGTACAGGCAGGGTCGCCTTTATCTTGCGGACAAGAGCGCAATGAAGGTGGCGGTAACGGATGAAAACGGCGTATTCGAAAAATCCTATGACCTTCTGAAGCTCCTGAAGAAAGAAGAGAAGGACAGACATGAAATCGATATCTCGGGCTTTGACGTCGACAGCGAAGGCGACCTGCTCTTCACGGTCCCCGTTCTCTTCAAGGCGTTCAAACTTTCCGCCGGCGGCAAACTGACCGCCTTCGGCCAGCGCGGCAGCATTCCTGGAAAATTCAACATTGTCTCGGGTATTACCACTGACGACAAAGGGAATTACTACGTCGCAGATTCCCTGAAGTCCGTTGTCATGGTATTTGACAGCAACTTCCGGTTCATCAAGCAGTTCGGATACAGGGGCAACGGCCGGGGGAACCTTATGGTCCCTCTCGACATCGCTTTTCAAAACGGCAAACTCTACGTGACACAGAGCGCAGAAAAAGGGGTAAGTGTTTTTTCGGTCGCATATAACTGACCTGGGGAGGGTCAAACGGAAGGAGGTGATGGAAAGACAGCTGGAAGCGGGCAACGAAGAAGTCGGAAGGTTGTAATGACTGGAAAAAACAGTCTCCGGAAACGGAGCAGGAAACAGGAGAAAAAATGAAAGGTTTAAAACTGACTTTGGTTATCATGGCGGCTGCCATTTTAACCCTGGGCTTAAGCGGCGTCTCTTTCGCATACCACGACGGCGGTGTGGCGTACTGCGAAGGATGCCACACGATGCATAACTCGGCCGGCAATACCGCTGTTTCAACGACCGGCGGCGCAACCCAGTTCAACGGCCACACCTATCTCTTGAAGGGCAGCGACCAGAGCTCGACCTGCCTCAATTGTCATGCGAAGGCCGACACCGGCCCGACGGGATACCACATTATGTCGATACCCGGCACGGCGGCCGCCGGTCAGCTCCCCCAGGAAATGACCCCCGGCGGAGACTTCGGATGGCTGAAGCTCTCCACGACCGCAACTGCGTCATACGGCTCTCCCATAAACAACCCCGGCAGCAACCACGGGCACAATATCGTGGCAGCCGACTTCGGCCTGACCGCAGCCACCTATAC
>JBJKSM010000138.1:0-2616 GCA_046704045.1 Thermodesulfovibrionales bacterium
TGGCCTCCCCGGTCTACTACGATGTGCTCGAGCGCCTCCTTTCCGACGGCGACGGTCATGTCCGTTCGCACGCAGCAGAGGGTTTGGCACTGTTGGGTGACACCCGCGCGGTGCCGAAACTGATGACGCTGCTGACCGACAGGTATGAAGATGTGCAGGAGGCGGCGGTGAGTGCGCTTTCGAAACTCGGGAGCGCGCTGGAGCCGGACGAACTTGTTTCGATGCTGAAGAGCGAAAATCCGGTCTTAAGGAGAAACGCAGCCTGTCTCGTCGGCGCACTGAGGGTCTCCAGTGCGGTCGACGAACTCGGGTTCGCCCTGAAGGATGCAAACGTAAAGGTCAGGAAAGCAGTGGTCGGGGCACTGGCTGAGATGGGAACGGCGGAGGCGGTTAAACATCTGACCCATGCCCTCACCGACGAGGAACCGGATATACGGATCTCGGCAGCGCTCAGTCTCGGAGTGATCGGCGGAGAGGGGGCGGTTGATTCTCTCACCCTCCTTACCGCCGACCCTGATACCTCCGTCAGGGTTGCCGCGGCGAGGGCACTGGGGACGCTGAAGGACAGGCGATCAGTTGAAACCCTTTCCGGGCTTCTCCATGACCGGAGCGGCTTTGTCATTGCGACGGCGCTTGAGTCGCTGGGTGTCATTGGAGGTGAAGACGCGTTCAGGGCCATAAAGGGGATGCTGTCGTCTTCCGATGAAGAGGTCAGGAGGACGGCGATCTCGTCTCTCGCAGCGTTTGATAATGTCGAAAAAGAACTGCTTCCTTTCCTTGAAGATCGCGATTGGGCGACGAGGATTGCGGCCGTCAGGGCGCTTGGCGGCAGGGCGAAGGGGGAGGTCCGCAGCGAGCTTGAAAGACTCCTCGACACAGAGGAGGACCCCACCGTGAAAAAGGCGGTCGAGGAGGTCCTGCGTGTTTGACCAGGAAGAGTCATTGCCTCTTTCGGAAGACGTGTTCAGGCTCATAAGGGACATCATCCGGGATTACTGCGGCCTCTATTTCGACGACGGTTCGCGGTACCTCATTGAAAAGAGGCTTGCGAGGCGGGTAAGGAACCACCACTTCAACGACTTCAGGGACTATTACCGGTTCATCCGCTATGACAGGAACTCGGAAGAGGAACTTTGCGCGATCGTCGACGTGCTAACGGTCAATGAGACCTATTTTTTCAGGGAGCAGAACCAGCTGAGGGCCTTCAGCGACGAGATCCTCGAGGAACTGAGGGAATCCAACAAGGACCGCAAGAAGTTGAGGATATGGTCCGCAGGCTGTTCTACGGGCGAAGAGCCCTACACCCTTGCGATGCTCATACAGGAACGGGGCGGATTCAGCGGATGGGACATCGAGATCTACGGAAGCGATATCAACCAGCGCGTCCTGCAGACGGCGCGGCAGGGGGTCTACCGCAGGAACTCCTTCAGGACAACGGAGCCCTATTATCTCAATAAATATTTTATCGAGGAAGATGGTGTATACAGGATAGCGGACAGTGTCAAAAGGTACGTGAATTTCAGTTATCTGAATCTCCTCGACCCCTTCAAAATAAAATTTATGGGCAAGATGGATGTCATATTGTGCAGAAATGTATTAATATATTTCGACGGTGCGTCGAGGAAAAGGGTCATCGAACACTTCTTCGACAGGCTGGTTGAGGGCGGGTATCTTCTCCTCGGGCACGCCGAGTCGCTTATCAATTTATCGACTGCATTCACGCTGAAGCATTTTAAGAACGATATGGTATATCAGAAACCTCACAGGAAGACATGTGCGGACAAAATAGTGGAGCAGGGCAGGTGCCGGCTGTGAAAACAAAGATTCTCATCGTTGACGATTCGGCTTATACGAGGCAGATGATCAAGAAGATCGTCGAGCAGGATTCCGGCGTGGAGGTGGTGGGCATCGCGTCGAGCGGTATCGATGCCATGGCCAAGACGCTCAGGCTGAGCCCGGATATCATCACCCTCGATTTCGAAATGCCGGAGATGGACGGGTTCAGCTTTCTCCGGTGGCTTATGCACGAGAAGCCTACCCCGGTCATTATGGTGAGTTCCCACAACGACTCAAAAACGGTTTTCAAGGCGCTCGAACTCGGCGCAGTAGATTTCATTGCAAAACCGACGCGGCGTGCATCGATAGAGCTCCAGTCCATAGAGAAGGACCTTCTCAGGAAGGTGAGGGGCATAAAGAACATCAGGATGGATATCCTCACGAGAAACCTCGAACTCCTCGGCCGCGAAGAAGGAGCGGCCGCGGAAGAAGATGAGGTCGCCGGGGACATCAGGGTGGTCGCGATCGGATCTTCCACCGGCGGACCCGCTGCGCTTCAGATTGTCCTGACCAGGCTTCCTGCGGATTTCGAGGCTGCGGTCGTGGTAAGCCAGCATATGCCGAAAGGCTTCACCGGCCCGCTGTCGGAGAGGCTGAATAAGCTGTCGCAGGTGAGGATAAAGGAGGCTGCGGACCTTGATCCGGTCGAGCCCGGGACCGTACTGATCTGTCCCGGCGGGTACCATCTCGGCCTGAAGAGAAAGGGCCAGGGGGCGGCGGTCGTCCTGAAAGAGGGAAAACTAACCGATAAATATGTGCCGTCCGTGGATTATATGATGA
>JBJKSM010000139.1:0-11445 GCA_046704045.1 Thermodesulfovibrionales bacterium
GATGAAATGTGCTCCAGGGGAGAAAATCCATGATCTGTGCAACTAGCGTTTTGCCCGTGTACATCGGCACCTCCGGCATTTCCACTTCCAGAAGCATTGCCGATATGCAGACATGGATTCAAGTCAACTCCACAAAAATTATGTATATTTCCTTTTTCAATCATATAGATTTAAGCGCTCGTCCGGTTTTTAACAGGACACTACTGCCCGGAGGCCATACCTTTTATTCAGCCGCCCCAGGGCATGTTGGAATATATTTCGGTCAGCTTGTCGCGGTACTCCCGGAAGAAACGCTCGTGCGCCTTTTCCCAGCCAGCGAGCATCCTCAGGGCCTCCCCGGCCTTTCCTTCGGTCTGCCCGGCCATCCTTTCATAAAACTCGCTCAGATCCTTTTCGATCAGCCACGCCACGCTGAAAACGGTCACGTCGGGGACCATCGATTCGTACAGCAGTTCCTGAAGGAACTCCGACTTTGCGCGCTCATCGAAGAAATCGGTCTTCTCCATTTCGGGACCCTTTTCGATCCTCAGTTCCTCCGGACCCACCCGCTTCAGATCGTCGAGGATTTTCCTGATAAAGAGGATGTGCTTCTCCTCCTCCCCGATCAGCTGGTTGAAGGCGTTCATCGCCGCACCCCACCCCATGCGTTTGAGAGAGGTCTCGAAGAAGCTTTTTCCCGTCTCTTCCTGGTTTAGGGCATATTCGAAGATCCTGATAAGATTCCGGTTGTCCGTCACGTGCGCCTCCTCGTCGAGAAGATCATCGCAGCGTAAGTCTTATGCGATGATCCCCTGTCGGTATATTATTTCTAAAGTCTACTGCCTTTACCGGTCCAAGTCAAAACGGTAACGGCTGCAACGGTCTGAGGTTGATTGAGCACGGGCCGGCTGTACTGTGTGTGTGTTCTGATTGTCGTGTACAAAAAAATCATGAAAAGTTATAATTAAATAAAAAAAATAAATAGATTGAGGCTGCAAGTACGAGGTAAAAGAGAACGGGAGGTCGCATGGAAAAGGTTGTCCCAGACAGGAGCATCAACATCAAGGGGCTTGTCTGTCCCTACACCTTTGTTAAATCGAAGCTTGCGATTGAAGCCATGGAGGTCGGCCAAGTGCTCGAGATCCTTCTCGATTACGAAGAGGCTTCGCGGAGCATCCCCAAGTCGATGGAAGACCACGGCCAGAAGGTGCTGATGGTCGAAAAGATCAACGACACCGACTGGGTCCTGCAGATACGAAAGGAAAGGGACTGATGGAATTCACCGATGACCAGATGATGCGATACAGCAGGCATATCATTCTTCCCGAGGTCGGCGGCAAGGGGCAGGAGAAGATCGCGAAGGCGAAGGTCTTTATCGTCGGGGCCGGGGGGCTCGGATGTCCTGTGGGATACTACCTGACCGCCGCAGGAGTGGGGACGATAGCGCTGATCGACAACGACAACGTGGAGATGAGCAATCTTCAGCGCCAGATCGCCCACAGCGTAAACACGATCGGGATGCCGAAGGTCGAATCGGCAAAGAGGACGTTCGAGGCGCTGAACCCCGATGTGAAGATCGTGGCGATACGGAAGAGGATCTCGAAGGACGACATACTCGACCTCATCAGGGACTATGACATCGTCGTCGACGGAAGCGACAACTTCCCCACGCGCTATCTTGTGAACGACGCCTGCGTCATGGCGGGAAAACCCCTTGTGAGCGGCGCCATACTGAGATTCGAGGGGCAGGTCACGACTATTGTGCCGGGCGACGGGCCCTGCTACCGCTGCCTCTTCGAAGAGCCTCCGCCTCCCGGGCTTGTTCCCTCCTGTCAGGAAGCCGGCGTGCTCGGGGTGCTCCCCGGGGTGATAGGCGGGTTGCAGGCGACAGAGGTCCTGAAGCTCATCCTCGGCAAAGGGGAGGTCCTGAAGGGCGAACTCCTCATTTACAACGCCCTCAAAACGACGTTCAGGAAGGTGAAGGTACCGAGGAACCCCGAATGCCCGGTCTGCGGCGAACATCCGACGATAAAGGAATTGATCGATTACGACCAGGGCTATTGCCCTATGCAGTAGACAGGGATGGAAGGGCTCGTCATACCTCAGGCCCTGCTCGACAGGATGGTGGCTCACTGCAGGGCCGCGTATCCCGATGAGACATGCGGCATCCTGACCGGCAAGGGGAGCACGGTCGAAAAAATTTACGAAATGACGAATGTCGAACCCTCTCCCGTCAGTTATCTCATGGACCCGAAAGAGCAGTTTCTCGCCATGAAGGAAATGAGCAGCGAGGGAAGAAGTATGATCGCCGTCTATCATTCCCATCCGCAATCGCCTGCATATCCGTCGCACAAGGATGTGAGCCTCGCCTTCTACCCCGACACGATCTATGTCATTATAAGTCTGACAGACATGTATAAGCCCGAGATAAGAGGCTTTGAGATAAGGGAGGGGAAGGTAAGCGAGGTCCCCATCGTTCATTGACCGTGCCTGAATAAGTGATTTAGAATAAGTTTAGCGGAACAGGTTGTCCCGGCTCATACGTGTTTGCGAGAGAGGGATAAGGATTTTTGGTTTGACATTCATGAGGAGGAAAACTACATGAACGGATTCAAGACGATGATGCTGATGATGATGCTTACGCTTCTCCTTGTTTTCGGCGGCGCGGCGCTCGGCGGAAGGCAGGGCATGACTTTCGCTCTTCTGTTCGCCTTTTTAATAAATTTTGTCTCCTACTTTTTCAGCGACAAGATAGTCCTGAAGATGTACAGGGCGCAGGAGGTGAGCGAGGCGGAGGCGCCGGTCCTGTACCGCATAGTGAGAAGGCTCACCCAGAAGGCCGGCATGCCGATGCCGAAGGTATACATCATCCCGGATATGTCTCCCAACGCCTTTGCAACGGGCAGGAATCCGCAGCACGCCGCCGTTGCGGCAACGCAGGGGATCATGCAGCTGCTGACCGAGGACGAGCTTGCAGGCGTCATGTCCCATGAACTCACCCACGTTCTGCACAGGGACATACTCATTTCGACCGTGGCCGCGACGATCGCCGGCGCGATCAGCTACCTTGCGCAGATGGCGCAGTGGGCGATGATCTTCGGCGGCGGAAGGCGCAGCGACGATGACGGCAACCCCGTTGCTGCCCTTGTCATGATGATCGTTGCTCCGATTGCGGCGATGCTCATACAGCTTGCCATATCGAGGTCGAGGGAATATTCGGCTGACGAGGGGGGAGCGAAGCTGCTCGGAAACCCGCTTGCCCTTGCCGACGCACTGAAAAAGCTCACAAGAGGGACCCAGACGATCCCGATGCAGAAGACAAGCCCTGCGACCTCTCATCTTTTCATCGTGAATCCGCTGAGGGGCGGAGGGATAATGAAACTCTTCAGCACCCACCCGCCGCTGGAAGAACGGATAGCGAGGCTCGAGGCGATGGCGAGGGGAAGGTAATCTTTGGTACCACACGGGTTCAAACCGTAACGCAGTGGGGGCCGGGCGGTCGGCACTACGATGTTTGTGTCAACATATAATCGTGGGCCGACATCCCGGCCCCGAAGGCGATCATGACACACCGGTCGTCCTTGTCGATCCCCGCATCGAGGAGCTCACGCAGGACAAACCATACCGTCGGCGAGGACATGTTCCCGTAACGCGACAGGATGTCCCTTGTAGCGTGAAGCCGCGATTCCGGAAGACCAAGCTCATCCCTGATCCCGTTTATTATCTTTTCCCCCCCGGTATGCAGGGCCCAGTGTCTGATATCTTCGGTTTTGAGCCCTTCCGGCTCCAGGAGGTCGGAGATCACCTCTGCCGCCGCCTTCCTGACGATCCCTGGCAGGGATGTCGAAATCTTGTTGTGAAGCTGCCCGTCTTTGTGCACATACCTTATCTGTTCCCTGTGTTCGGGGTAATAGCGGCTTGCAGAGGCAATGAGTTTCAGACCCTTTGGGTTTTTCCATACGACCGCTGCAGCCGCGCCGTCGGAAAATAGGGCGTTCGAAAGTACAAGACTCAGGTCGTTTCCCATCTGGAACGTTGCGCTGCATATCTCGACCGAGACGCTGACTGCAACGCCTTTGTCCGTCCCGGCCAATTGGGAGCCGGCGATCTTCAGATTGGGTATCGCCCCGCCGCAGCCGCTTCCGACGAGATCATAGGCGTTGACGCGTCCCGAAAGCCCGAGTCTTTCGATGAGATAGGTCGAAATGCCGGGGCAGACATAACCGGTACAGGTGTTAACCACGAGAGCGGAGACCGCATCGGTTGTCAGACCGGCCCCGGCAAGGGCCTTATGGACAGCCTGTGCCGAGAGGTCGACCGCGGAGTCCGTAAATCTCCGGATCCGGCTGTCAGGGTCTTCGCTGAGCAGCACTTCGGGGGTCGTGATCGCAAAGTGCCGGCGGGCGATCGACGGGTGGGCCAGTACTGCCCGCATCGCGGAGAGGTATCTCGCACTCACCCTGCCCGAATAATGTCCGGTGAAAAAGGCTTCCGCCTCGGCCTGCGTGGCAACGTAAGGCGGTACGGCGGTTGCCACCGAGCCGATAAAGGCGCCTGCGGGGGAGGCTTCGCCGGACCGTTTCATGCGTCGAGCCCCACGAGTCCGAGGCCGCGCCTGATCGGACGCGTAAATCGCCACAGGGGTGAGCGGACTCCGAGTTTGTAGCCGATCCTGTGGATGAGCGGAAGATAGGAAAGACCGATGGCGTCGGAATTGATGAAGTTCAGGTTTACCGCCATGGATTCCCCGACCTTTCCCATCATCCGGGCAAAATCGATCTCCGGTGAGAGGTAAAAGACCGGAGCGAGCATCTCCCGGGGGGAAAGGGACAAAACGCCCTCCTTCCTCGCGACCGCATCCAGTTTGGTTCCGGGGTATATCCGTATTCCCATGTTGAAGAATGCTGCGTCACCGGGCCGGATGGATTTTTCCGCAAAGCGAAGGGTTTCGTCAACCGTCTCCGCAGTCTCTCCCGGTCCTCCGAGCATGAATATCCACAGGCACGGCAGCCTGTGCCGTCTGATGACTTCCGCTGCCCGATAGACGCTCCCTGCGGTATATCCCTTTCCGAGGCCTTCGAGCACCCGGTCGGAGGCGCTTTCCACGGTGATGCCGATGCCCCTGAAGCCCGCGCTCTCCATCAGAGATATGAGGGCGTCGTCGACAAAAAGCGGGTTGAGTTCGAGGCTCTGAAGACGCGCGCCGTGGCGCGACCGGGAAAGTCCTTCACAGAGTTCCGCCGCATGCCCGTACGGCGAGTTAAAGACGTTGTCCACGAATTCGATATCCCTCAGCCCCGAGCGTGCGTGTTTCACAACCGCGGCGATTACGCCCTCGCGGTCGAAGAAGCGGTATTTATCTCCCTCGATTTTCCGGTACGTGCAATAGGTGCATTTGAAATGGCAGCCGAGTTTTGTCTGGACAGGGACGGTCGAAAGCCTGGATATATATGCTCTCGTATCGATCCACCTGGAGAAGTCAGGCGAAATACAGCCCTTTGATGCCGCCTGAGAAAGGGAAGGGGTGTTGCCGTAAATGCCTTCCTTGAGCCATGAGACGCCCGGTGCCTCTTTCGGGCTCTCGCCGGCTGCCAGTCTTCTAAGGAGTTCGGGAAAAACGACCTCCCCGTCTCCCGTCACGGCCAGGGATATGCCGGTATGGCGGAGGATAGCCTCGGGCATGACGCTCACTGCGGAGCCGCCGAGGACGATCAACGCGTCTGTTTTTTCGCGGATACGGCCGACGAGGGGGACGAGGTCTCTAATGAAGAACCGTGGATTCCGGATGTCGTTGTTATCGATATTTCTCACGGACAGACCTACGACATCTGGCTTTGCTTCATCGACAGCCCGCGAAACGGCGACCACGGGGTCCCTCCGGAACATGAGGTCGAGTACCTTCACCCTGTGTCCTGCCTGTTCGGCAGCATGGGCAACGATGCAGGCCCCGGCGGGCATGACCGGAACGGGCAGAGAATGGCGATTGGTGCTTATGATGAGGACGTTCATCACTTACATGCTACTCCATGGACCGGAGAAGTCAAGAACGGATGTAGGCAGGCGGGGGGGCCGTGGGACCTATGGCCCATGACCTATAACCCATGACCCTTTCTTCATAGTATTTAGTTGAGATTAATCAGTTCAAACGGTAATATAGACGTACAATCAGACGTGAGGAGGTATGAATGGCAGTCGTAGGGAAACCGCTGCTGACCGTGGAACAGATACAGATGAAGGTGAGGGAGCTCGCCGGCAGGATATCCGATGATTACGAAGGGAAGAACCTGCTGGCCGTCGGGATATTGAAGGGCGCATTCATTTTTTTCAGCGACGTCGTGAGGATGATCAGGACGCCGCTTATGATCGATTTCCTCATCGCATCGAGCTACCTCAAGGACGATACCTCCGGGGAAGTGAAACTCCACTATGACATCAGGGAAGATATTACCGACAAGGACGTCCTTCTTATCGAGGACATCGTCGATACCGGCGTGACATTGAATTATCTCAGGGAGCGAATTCTCATGGCCGGCCCCAGGAGCCTCAGGATATGCACCTTCCTCGACAAGAAAGAGAGGAGACAGGTCGATGTGCCGCTCGATTACGTGGGGTTCGAGATCCCGAACGATTTTGTCGTCGGGTACGGCCTCGACTACGACAACAGGTACCGTAACCTTCCCTATATTTCCGTTTTTAGAAAGACTACGTAGTCTTTTAGAAAATAAAAAAGAGATTCACCGCAGAAAACGCAGAGGATGCATGAGAATTATCAGGAGTCACAGGATGATGTCCGCCATGCCCGGGATTGAAGTCGGGCATCAATGTTTTTTTTGAAGAGTATTCACGCCCGCGGCTGCGGCAATGACGGCGGAAAGCGCTGCTTTTTGCGGGACTGTTAATATTGGTCTTGCTGTTTTTCTCCGCGTCCTCTGCGGTAATAATGTATTTTTTAATCTCCGGAGGTATATTCGATGTACGAGTTGTCCATTGAAGTCGGTTTTGCCGCTGCCCATCAATTGAGGGGATACAAAGGAAATTGCGAGAACTTGCACGGCCACAACTGGAGGGCCCAGATAAGCGTGATCGCCGAGAGGCTGAACGATATCGATATCGCCATCGATTTCCGTGAACTCAAACATATCGCGCGCGAGGTGATTTCCCCTCTGGATCATGCCTTTTTGAACGAGGTCTTCCCATTTACGGAAAAGAACCCTTCATCCGAAAACATCGCCAAGTGGATATTCGATTCGATGAAGAAGAGGATCAACGACGAATACATCAGGATTTCAGCCGTTACAGTCTGGGAATCCGACACCGCATCCGCATCCTATTATGAGGATTGATCCTGCATTTGCCGGGGAGGTCATCGGGAAGGCGCTGAAGAGGGGCGCGGAGCAGGCAGAGGTCTTTATCGGGTCGTCGAAGAATCTCTCAGTCGAGGTAAAGAACCAGGCAGTGGATTCTCTGAAGTCCTCTCTCAGTTTCGGATACTCGCTCCGCCTTGTAAGGGGGGGGCGTCTCGGCTTCTCCTATTCCACCGACCGCAATGACAGCGACGGTGTGATCTCGCGCGCCATTGAAGCGGCCGCCCATTGCGACAGCGACCCGTACCTCGGCCTCCCCGAGGCCGCGCCTCCCGCCGAAGTCGAGATATTCGACAGGGCGATAGAGGAGATAGCCGAAGACGATGCGATCGCGAGGGTGATGCTCGTTGAAAAGTCGGCCTGCGACGAGGACGGCAGGGTCGGGAAAATAAGGAAGGCATCGGGTTCCTTCACACTTTCGGCCACCGTCATAGCGAACTCGAAATCGGTGAATGCCAATTTCCTTTCCACGTCATGCTTTGCGCAGATCACCGCCATCGCCGAAGAGGACGGCGAAAGCCAGATGGGCTGGGACTTCGGCGCCTCCCGTTTTCTGAGGGACATATCCTTCGGGGAGATCGGAAAGAGCGCCGCAAGAAGGGCGGTGCGGCTGCTCGGTTCGAAAAAGATCGGCGCACGCAGGGCCGACATCATCCTCGATAATTCCGTTACCGTCGATTTTTTGGGGATCTTTGCATCATCACTATCCTCAGAGGCGGTGCAGAAGGGCAAATCGCTGCTCGCCGGAAAGATCGGGACAAGAGTGATAAGCGACAAGATTAACATGATCGACAGCGGCCTCCTGCCCGGCAGACTGGGCAGCAGCCCCGTCGACGGCGAGGGGGTGCCGGTGACCGAATAAGCGGCGGTCCGCCAAGGCATTTTACGGACCTATCTATACAATACCTATACCGCGAAAAAGGGAGGCACGGTATCGACGGGTAATGCGGCAAGGGGAGGCTTTTCCTCTCTCCCCGGCGTGGGCGTGACGAACCTCTTCATCGAGGCTGCCTCGAAAACGGATGTTCTCCCGGCAGACGCCTTATACTCTGCCGTCGACAGCGGCCTCTACGTTGTCGATGCGATGGGCGTTCATACCGCCAACCCGATATCGGGTGATTTTTCGATAGGTGTGACGGGCATCCTGATCGAAAAGGGCGAGCTGAAGCACCCGGTGAAAGAGGCGGTGATATCCGGCAATATACTCGACTTCTTCGGAAAGGTGAAAGCCCTCGGCGACGACCTCCGGTTCTATGGAAATGTCGGCGGACCGAGCCTGCTTATTACGGATGTTGACATAAGCGGGTGAGGATTTTGCCTGATTTCTATTGCCCCGGGCTGAAATTGGCGGTAGAGATTGACAGAGGTTCGATGTTGAGGCAAGGTATATTGAGGTAATGGTTACCCACTCCGAAATCTGATAAAATGGTGTAAGAGAGAAGCCAAACGGGAAAGAGTTTGTGGCGCGTTATTGAGCTGCATCGCTACTTTCACAAAGGAGGATAAAATGTTACTTGATCCCGACAGCATTGTCCCTTACATCCCAACAATAGCCGCCCAGCTATTGAACGTCGTGTATGAGAGAGTTGCCTTGACAGGCGCCGACCCACAAAACGAAGATACTTTCCGGAAAGAAGAAGAGGTTGTTTTTAAGCAATGGGAAAACCTGATGTTCCGCCTCAATGAAACCACGGATAAAATCCGGAAGAGGGGACGAACATAGACTCCGGATTTGAGATCTCTGATTTCTCTCCTTCGGATTCTGCGCGGGAAAGTTATGAAGCCCTGAGAATTATTTTACCTGCTGGCGGCCGTTCGTCTTCATCCGGTATTCCACTTTCGCTGTATCCTCCACAGATATCACGCCATGCTCCCGATCATTTAAAGCGTGGAGGGCAGTTATGTGGTATAGTTAACCATGACAAGGCCAGCCCTCTTTAACTCTTTAATGAATGATTGCATTATTCTGCCGTTAGTTGCCAGATTCTTTTTCCCTCGCAGGGATTCCATTATATAGACCACGAGCCCCCTTTGCCGGCGGCTCACATATCCGGTTGTAGAAGACCAATTTGCCTTCAGAGAGAAGGAGACCTCAGGCGTGAAAGTGAACAACAAGACCATCATAGGGGACCTGCCTCATTTGCTTGCGAGCCTCCGCGGAACAGATCTGGCACAAAAGTGTGCCGTCTCCGAGCCTCCGCTGCGATCGGAATTGTTCAGCAGCGATCAGATGGAGCAGCACGGCAAGACCCTGGCGGGCATGCACAAAGTGAGCCCCGGATATGCTCCTGACCAGCTCCTGGCGCGGCTGGCCGACAATGAAGGCATCCTGACCGCAACCCGCAGCCTGTTGACCGGGGCGATCACGACCGATCGCCGGATTACGCCGGCAGGTGAATGGCTGCTCGACAACTTCTATCTGATCGAAGAACAGATCCGCACGGCCAGGAGACACCTGCCGAAGGGGTATAGCCGGGAGCTTCCACGCCTGCAGGGCGGCCTTTCGGCCGGGCTTCCGCGCGTGTATGACATCGCCCTGGAGACGATCTCGCACAGCGATGGCCGGATAGATCCGCAAAGCTTAAGCAGATTTGTTGCAGCCTACCAAGCAGTTGCCGTTCTGAAGTTGGGAGAATTGTGGGCAATCCCGATTATGCTTCGGCTCGCATTGATCGAGAATCTCCGGCGCGTCGGGGCACGGATCGCGGCCGACAGGCTCGACCGGAACCAGGCTGATTATTGGGCGGACCGGATTACCGAGATGGCGGGGAAGGACCCGAAGAGTCTGATATTGGTCATCGCGGACATGGCACGGTCGGACCCGCCGCTGAAAAGCGCCTTCGTTGCGGAATTTACCCGCAGGCTTCAGGGTCAGGGCTCCGCCCTGGCAATGCCGCTCACATGGATCGAGCAGCGACTCTCCGAGTGCAGTCTGACGATCGATCATCTGGTGCAGTCCGAGAACCAGCAGCAGGCAGCTGATCAGGTTTCAGTGAGCAACAGCATCGGGAGCCTCCGTTTCCTGGGCACGATGGACTGGCGGGAGTTCGTGGAGACGATGAGCGTTGTCGAACAGATCCTGCGTGAAGACGTCGGTGGTACATACTGCAAAATGGACTTCTCTACCCGTGACCGTTACCGGCACGTGGTGGAGAAACTGGCGAAGAGCAGCAGGCTGTCGGAAGGCGAGGTGGCGGCCGAAGCGATGCGCCTTGCGCATAAGAGCGTTGCTGATAAAGACGGCAGTCAAGGTGGGGACGATCGTGCGGCCCATGTGGGCTATTATCTGATCGACAAGGGGTTGCCGCTGCTTGAAGAACAGGCGCATGTGCGTCTGTCTTTCTTCGCCGCACTTCGGAAAGTGGGTTCCCGGTTTCCTCTGCTCCTCTACCTTGGCTCGATCACCCTCATGACCGCGATTTTCACCGGGGGATTGCTGGCGAAAGCACATGCTGACGGCTTACCTCTTTGGTTGCTGGTGGCGACCGGCATCCTCTCCGCGCTGTGTGCGAGCCAGCTCTCGCTTACAGTGGTGAACTGGCTTGCCACATTGCTGGTGATACCGCGGCCTCTCCCGAAAATGGACTTTTCCGAAGGTATTCCGCCTGAATCGCGGACGCTCACCATTGTCCCGACCATGCTCACAAACGCCCACGGGATCGAGGACCTGATCGAGGCGCTGGAAGTCAGGTTCCTCGCAAATCACGACGATAACCTGCACTTCGGCCTGCTGACTGATTTTCAGGACGCGGCAGAGGAAACACTGCCGGAGGACGAACCGCTGTTACTGCTTGCACGGCAGGGCGTCGAAGGACCGAATGGAAAATACCGGAACGCTAAAGGCGATACGTTCTTCCTTTTCCACCGTGCGCGCCGATGGAATGCCCGGGAGCAGGTCTGGATGGGTTACGAGCGCAAGAGGGGGAAGCTGTCGGAATTGAATGCCTTGTTGCGCAATGTGGCGGGTGGTCGCTTTTCGCTCATAGTCGGTGATACCGGGGTCTTACGGAACGTAAAGTATGTCATCACGCTTGACACGGATACTCAGCTGCCGCGCGATGCGGCCCGGCAGTTTGTGGGGGCCATGGCGCACCCTCTGAAC
>JBJKSM010000140.1:0-10841 GCA_046704045.1 Thermodesulfovibrionales bacterium
TCCTTTACCGTTTCCCTGCTCATTTAGTAACCTTCCTCCTTCGGGTATCTCAGTACTGAAAAGTAAGGTTACATTATTCATGTCGCAATGATTGTCCATAGAGTTACATTTTAGACGGCGCAAAACGCATGCTTGAGGATTCCTTCACAAATGTGTAAAATGAGACGGCTGTCGCGATGGATACTATATGACCGACCTTATCGCCGAGGAACTGTTCGAAAAGGGGAAGGTGTTTCTGCGAGAAAACAATACCCTTGCGGCGCTCTCCTGCCTTGAAAAGGCTTACAGCAGGGCGAAGCTCCCCGGCATCCATTCATATCTCGGGCTCTGCCTCGCTGCCGAGCGCGGCCAGGTCAAAGAAGGCGTCGCCCTTTGCCACGAGGCGATTGCCGGGGACGCCGGAAACCCCGTCCACTATCTGCACCTCGGGAAAATATATTTACGGGAAAAAAGAAGGGCGGAAGCGATCGAAACATTCAGGAAGGGATTGTCCCTCGGAGACCATGAAGAGATACGGCGCATTCTTGACAACCTCGGCACGAGAAAAAAGCCCCTCTTCACCATCCTCCCTCGAAATAACTTCCTGAACAAATATTCCGGAAAGCTGCTCCGCCTTCTCAGGCTGCGCTGAAAATACCGCTTTACCCTCTTCTTCTCCCGCACCGGTGCATAAGAGACCTTTTGACCTCCGGATCATTGAGAGGGACATCTCCGTCTCTCTTTTTCCTTAAGATAAAGGCCGGCGCCGTAGCGCTTTTTATCGAAGCATCGTCAGGTCTCCGGCTCCTATCACCAGCTTTTCGCCTGAGGAAAGACGCAGGACAAGCATACCCTCGTCATTGACGTCTTCGGCAAGTCCCTGCACCGTCTCCACGGCGGTGACGACGCTCACCATTTTTCCGAGCGTCGAAGAGAGTCTTCTCCATTCCGAAAGCAAAGGAACTCTGCCGCTGCTCAAGAGGAGTTTGTACCGGTATTCGAACTCCTCAAGTATCGCGGCGACAATCGCCGCCCTTGAGTGGCGCCTTCCGGTCTCATCCATAAGAGAAGTCGCAGTCACCCGGACCTCTTCCGGAAGACCCCCGCATTCCATGTTTACGTTGATGCCGATGCCGATGACTGCCCGACCGATCCTTTCCCGGTCGGACCTCGCCTCCGTCAATATCCCGCCCATTTTTTTCCCGGATGCGACGAGGTCGTTAGGCCATTTTATAGAAACCCCGACACCGGCCGAGCGCCTCAAGCCGCAGGCAGCGGCAGCGGCGGCAAGGAGCGTCAGGAGTGAGGCATCACGGCGCTGGATTTCCGGCCTCAGGACGATGCTCATATAGATGTTAACACCAGGCGGGGAGATCCACCTTCTGCCGAGACGCCCCCTCCCCCTTTCCTGTGCGTCGGCTATGACGACCATTCCGGAGCACGCCTCCTGCTGGTTCACACCCAGGCTCGCGGCGACCTTGTTCGTTGAATCCACGGACTCATAGAACAATATCTTCTGCCAGAAATCTCCCCTGAGCAGGGACCGGACGGCTTCGGCAGAAAGTCCCGGGTCATGCCGGGGCATCGGGTTTTCGCCGGAATATCCCGTTATTTCTGCTCCAGAATAGTCACGTCTATTTTGCCCTTCAGCCCTTCCGCAAATCTCCGTGCGTCAGCCTCAGTGCCGACGATCGAGCCGTAGTGCATCGGTATCGCAACCTCCGGATGGATGTCGAGAGCGGCCAGCACCGCCTCTTCGGCGGTCATTACGTAGGTTCCCGACACCGGCAGGAGCGCGATATCGGCCCTGAAATCCTTCATCTCCGGGATGTAGTCCGTGTCTCCGGCGAGATAGATTCGCTTGCCGAGAATAGTAAAGATATATCCGACCCACCCTTTGTCCTTCGGATGGAACTTCTTGTCCTTGTTGTAGGAGGGAACGACCTCGATCTGCACGCCGGCTGCTTCAATCCTGTCCCCCGGCCTGACCCCCCTGACATTCCCCGCGAGTTTCGAAACACAATCTGAGGGCGCCACAATGAACGTCTCCGGCCCCTGGATTTTTTTCACGTCCTCCGGCGAACAGTGATCGTAATGCTCATGGGTAATGAGGATAATATCCGCCCCGTCCTTCTCTTTGATCTTGAAGGGATCGGTGTAGACCACCTTTTCTCCCTCGATCCTGAAGGTGTCATGGCCAAGCCACCGGATGTTGTCGATCATGTTGTGACCTCCCGGGATGAAATCAGGATGAACAGCCCGAATTTTCCTATCGCCATTATACCAAAAAAGTGCGCGGCCTTTCCCCGGGGAAAAGGATATGGATCAAGTCTTCTGCCATAAAAGCAATGGGAAAAGTGGCAGTGCGACGCGAAAAGCCTGTGGCAGCGATTCCACAGGAGATTGAAAGGTCGCCTGTCATCTTACCGAGGCGGCCTTCCGGCAGAACCTGTTGTTCGTATATTCAAGCGGTGAGCCGGCTTATTTCCCTTGAGTGCTTCGTCTTGAACGCACCGGCGTTCAGCCTGCGCAGCATCCTTATGAGCTTCAGCCGCTCGACAACCGTCATTCCTGCGAGTTCGGCGCAGTGAGCAAATCCCTCACCCTCGAAAAATTCGAGACTCTCTTTTCTGTAAGTGCTGCTCCACAGGTCTTCCATCGCCTGGAGAATCACCGCCTCGGCAAGCGCTTTCAGCCGAACGGTATCCCCCTTCTTCCGGGCCTTCCGCGCGCAGACGACCGGTTCCCTGCGGATATCCTCGATCGAGTTGAAAGGGGACAACCCGGGAATATTTCTCAGGACCGACTGAATCTCGAAACTTGTCATAGCAAGATCTCCTTTTTTGAAGTGTTCACTCCGCCTGTCCGACTGAAGTTTTCACAAGCCATGCATAAACGATAACGCATAAGGCGCAGCAAAAAATATCGGTATAACTCTGATTTTTTTGTAGGACTGCGGCTCTCCCGGGATGTCCGTTTTTGTCTTACAGGCAGGGTGATTCCGCGTGCCGGATATGCTTCGGGGATAAGCGGTTCGAAAAAAAGCTCAGTCTATTCTTTCCATCCCCATATAAGATCTCAGGACCTCGGGAACGATGACGGAGCCGTCTTTCTGCTGGTAGTTTTCGAGGACCGCAACCAGCGTACGGCCTATTGCGAGACCCGAACCGTTCAGGGTGTGCACAAATTCAGTTCCCTTCTTTCCTTCCCGCCTGAACCTTATGTTTGCCCGCCTTGCCTGGAAGTCTTCAAAGTTCGAGCAGGATGAAATCTCCCTGTACCTGTTCTGGCCCGGGAGCCAGACCTCGAGGTCGTAGGTCTTGGCCGATGAAAATCCGAGGTCGCCTGTGCAGAGAGCGACCACACGGTAGGGAAGACCCAGCCTCTGCAGGATATCCTCGGCATCGTTCGTAAGCCTTTCGAGCTCCCCATAGGAATCCTCGGGCTTCACGAACTTCACCAGCTCCACCTTGTTGAACTGATGCTGCCTGATAAGCCCCCGCGTGTCTTTGCCGTAAGAGCCGGCCTCCCGCCTGAAACACGGGGTAAAGGCCGTGTAATACGAAGGCAGGTCAGCCTCTTTCAGTATCTCGTCCCTGTGGATGTTGGTAACCGGGACCTCAGCGGTCGGGATAAGGTAAAATTCCGGATCGGCAACCTTGAAGAGTTCCGCCTCGAACTTCGGCAGCTGGCCGGTCCCGGTCATGCTCTCCCTGTTCACGAGGACAGGGGGAAAGACCTCCCTGTATCCCTTCGATGTGTTGAGGTCGAGCATGAAGTTCATAAGCGACCGCTCAAGCCGCGCACCGGCGCCCTTCATAAGCGCAAACCTCGCACCGGCGATCTTGGACGCACGGTCGAAATCGACGATATCGAGCGTCTCTGCGATGTCCCAGTGATTGAGCGGCTCGAAATCGAAGACACGCGGACTTCCCCATTTCCGGACCTCTATGTTTTCGGTCTCGTCCTTTCCGACAGGGACAGATTCATGAGGAATGTTCGGGATTGTAAGCAGAAGAGACTTCGTCTCTTCTTCAAGGCCCCGCAGAGCCTCATCGAGTGACTTTATCCGGTCCGAGACCTCCTTCATCTCTTCAAGCTGCGACGAGGCGTCGGCCTTTTGTCTCTTCAGTCTGCCGATCTCCTCCGAGACGACATTGCGTCTGTTGCGAAGCTCCTCGGTCTCCCTCATCACCGTCATGCGCTTTTCATCGATAGAAAGAAACTCCTGAAGTGGGAATTCATACCCCCTCTTTTTCAGCGCAGCTTTCACCGCTTCGACATTCTCTCTTACAAAACGTGGGTCAAGCATGGGTGTTTCCTTTCCGAAATAGTAATACTATAGCGTAACAGAGGAAAAATTTGAATGGATAAGATCCCTGATCGTGGTGGACGTTTCGCCGGTCTCCGAAAAAATCAGTCCCGCCCTGTAAACATTCCCGCCGACGCGACTGCACCACCGTACCCTGGCCTCGCCGTGAAAGGCAGGCACTTCGCTCCTGAAAGTGATCTTCTGGCCCGCTTCAAGTCCATTGCAGACATAGAGGCAGACACCCGAACTGCTGATGTCCGAGCACATGGCCCTGAAGCTCTCATCGGATAAGCCGGGATCCACAGTATATTCAACCGCATAGGGATAGTGGGCGCGCAATTCTCCCCTTTTCTCCGGTGATCGAGGAACCGCAGCCTTCCTGTTTCTGGCAGCGCCGCAGAATTTCCCCTTCCTTCCCGCCAGCTTAACAGCAGAAATCCGCTCTCTTCTGCTGATGCCGTATTTAACCATCAGAAGGTCCACCATCTGTCTGGTGCATCCAAAAGAGTCGGCTATCTCCTGGAGGGATTTCTCCTCGGAAAGATAGAGTTCCTTAAGGACGGGAGCGCTCAGCCTCCCGGATATCTCCCCATATTTCTTCCTGTCCTTCATATTTCAATTGTATTAGCTTTCAGCAGTGACTTCAACAGGCAGGAAACTGCATCAGTAAAACCCCATCGTGTCGCGCACCAGGGCCATCGTCTCCTGCGCAACCTGCCTCGCCTTCCCGTTTCCGCGATCGACGATCTCCTTGAGAAATGAGGGATTGTTGAGCAACTGCCCCCTCTTCGTCCAGACAGGTTCCAGGACCTTGAAGACGTTCTTTATGAGCACCTTCTTGCAGTCTATGCAGCCGATACCGGCGGTGCGGCAGCCCTCTGCGACCTCATCCAGTTCCTCCCGGGATGAAAAGACCTTGTGGAGCTGGAAGACCGGGGAAAGCTCCGGGGTGCCCCGATCCGTCCGTTTGACACGTGCGGGGTCTGTCGCCATCGTCCTGATCTTCTGCTCCACCTCCTGCGGGGAGTCGGAAAGATAGATCGCGTTATTGTAGCTTTTCGACATCTTCCTGCCGTCAACGCCCGGGACCTTCGGGAATTCCGTCAGGAGAGCCTCGGGCTCCGGGAAGACATCCCCGTAGAGGTTGTTGAACCTCCTTGCGATCTCCCTCGATATCTCGAGGTGCGGTACCTGGTCGACGCCCACAGGGACGTGTTCAGCCCTGTAGATGATGATGTCGGCGGTCTGAAGCAGCGGGTAGCCGAGGAACCCGTAGGTCGATAGGTCCCTCTCCTTCAGCTCCTGCTGTTTTTCCTTGTACGTCGGCACCCGTTCGAGCCAGCCCAGCGGGGTGATCATCGAAAGAAGGAGATGCAGCTCTGCATGCTCCAGGATGTGCGACTGGATAAAGATCGTGCATTTCTCCGGGTCGAGGCCTACGGCTAAAAAATTGACGAGCAGGTCCTTGACCGATTCTTTTATCGCGGAAGGGTTGGCATAGCCGGTAGTGAGCGCATGCCAGTCTGCGATGAAATAATAGCATTCGTATTTGTCCTGCAGCCTCACCCAGTTCTGTAGTGCGCCCACGAGGTTTCCGAGGTGGACCCGTCCGCTGGCCTGCATTCCGCTTAAAACTCTCTCTTTTGTCATGTCCTTCCCTTAGTACATGTGAAATAGTTTCAGAAAAAAATTGATCAGGGGCATGATGAAATAATCGGCCAGGCCGGTGTAAATGAGGATGATAACTATGATAAATCCGAAGGGCTCGATCTTGCTGTACGACCTCGCGTGTTTCGAGGGCAGAAGACCGACTATAACCCGCCCGCCGTCGAGAGGCGGTATGGGGATCATGTTGAATACGGCGAGGATAACGTTGACAAAAACGCTCGCCTCAAATATCAGCATCAGGGGCCTCAGTATCCTCTCGCCCACCAGTCCCGGCGAAAACACCGCAAGAGGGGCGATGACCCCTCTGAGTATCACTACACTAAGCGTAGCAAGGATGATATTCATGACCGGCCCTGCCGCGGCCGAGACCGCCATCCCCTTTCTGGGGTTTCGGAAGTTCGCCGGGTTTATCGGCACGGGCTTGGCGTATCCGAATACAAACTGCCCCCGTGTTGCAACAAGCAGTATAAGCGGCAGCAGGATCGTCCCGAAGAGATCGATATGGACAAACGGATTCAGCGTCAGCCGTCCGACAAACTTCGCTGTCGGGTCACCGAGCTTATATGCGACATACCCGTGCGCCACCTCGTGGAAGGTGATCGCTACCAAAACGGGCAGTGCCCATATCAGAAGCTGTCGTGCAATGTTGGCAGAATCCAAAATACCGTACCTTTATCTGAAGTCCATGCGGATTGCCGATCAGATGGGGTGCAGAATGCCCCCACCGGCGTCTTGCCTTTATTCCCTCATGTTGCCGCGCGCAAGGGCGCTCTGTGAGTGCCCGACCATGCCGGAAATCTTCCATATCAACTCGAAATTACATATGATGACTTCCGGTTCGCCGCCCTTATTATTCATAATCCGCCCTTTGCTGTCAACGCCAAGGAGAAGATCGTTGTCCTTCAGCAGGGAGCCGTCATATCCTGCCTGCGCCAAACGCCCCTTCACCCTGTCGAGCAGAACCGTGCGCGCCGCCTCATCGATAACGTCCTGATAGACCGCCTTCGAAAGGTCGACCGGGGTGAAGAGCGCTCCCTTTTCGGCGACCGAATAATCGGGGCCGTTGTAGTAGCCACGAATCGTTATGTAGTTGTGATTTTCCCTAAGAATGGGATTGCCCTCCGGATCGAGGATGCCCTTGTGCGAATCGTATTTCCTGAAATCCACGGAGGGCTCGATCTTCGTGGTGCCGGTCATGTATATCGCCCTTACGTAGACCGTGGGGATGCCGAGTGCGTTCAGCTCCTGGGCGATCTCGAACTCCTCGAAGGGACTGTTTATCCCGTACCTGCGGACCATATCGTTGTAGTGCTCGTCATCTTCAAACGGCATCTCCCCGACCCGGGAGGTCTTCCAGACAAGGTGAATATTGTCCTTCGTTATTGTATAGAATATCTCCTTTGTCTCCGACAGCTTAAGCGACGGCGTCTTGCGCCACCTCTCGGGAAGAAAATAATCGAAGAGACGGGCGTTTCTCCCTACCACCCACAGGTGTCCCCCGGTGCTCTCGGCGTGGCCGTAAACGTAAGGCACGCCCAGGACCTCCGTCCTCTGAAGATAAGGGGGCAGCGACGTAGGCTTGAAGCGGTCCCTCTGGTCGTCAAGATAGGAATGCCTCCGGTACTGCTTCACCTCATTTTCGTGCGCGCCGGTCCGCATGAGAAGCTCATAGTCGATGACTGAATACCTGCCGTCCCTGACCAGCTGATAGACAAGGTCGACCTGCTGTTGGGCCGTATCGATAATGTGTTCCGCCCGGCCGATCTCCTCGATACGCATCGTGTCTGCTTCGCTGATGATGATATGCTCGGGTTTCATGTCGGCCACAAGATATCCCTTCTTCCCGAGGTCGGCCAGTACCGTGTAATTGATCTTCTTCAGGTGCGCCACGAGTTCGTCGTTGTTGATGTCGACATGCTCGAATACCTCAAGGAGGTTCTTTCCCTCTATCCATTCATAGATCATCTTGTACTGCTTCAGTATGTCGAGATCGATGCCCGGGTGCTTCGCCTGTATCCTGTTGATCTTCGAGCGAGACCTGCCGCTCTGCCAGGGCTGCATCCTCTCGGGAGGAACATAGATTGCCAGGGGCCGCTGGGTCTTTACACGCATATCCCTGGGGCCATAAGTGCTTTCCCTCATCTCCATGACCAGGGAAAACTCCTCCCAGGGGCTGTTGAATTCCGCGTCGCAGAACTCCTGCAGGGTATGAGTATCGATCGGAACGTCCTCGCCAACCCTGCAGTGCTTCACCACCAGGTCGAGGCTCTTGCCGTTTATCTCCTTTGTCGGCACCCGGTAAACGGAGCTTGTCCCGAGCAGCCGTATTTTGTGGGCGTCGAACCATTCCTTCTCATACCAGTTGTCGATCCGGAAATGTTCGAGGTAGGGCTCCGCAAAACGGGTGAGGTAGAGATCGCCTCCGTCGCTCGTCTTTACGTGACCATAGACAACGCGCAGGACGTTTACTAACGACTTATTAGATGTCATTCCTTCCGCTGCCGTGCAACCGCATCCCGCCGGCGCCCGGCCTCCGCCTGAAAACCTCCGGGCTTAACCAAGACGTCTTCGCAATTCCTCCAGCTGCCTTTTCAGTCTTTCCGGCAGACGGCCGCCGAATTCGGCAAAATGCCCCTCGATATCGGGGATCTCGGCCTTCCAGGCCCCGGTATCGATCCTCAGCAGTTCCTTTAAATTTTCAGGCGCGATGTCGAGGCCGCTCAGGTCCAGGTCACCCTCGTTCGGCAGCAACCCTAAAGGCGTCTCTTTTGCGCCTACCTTGCCGTCGACCCTCTCGCACATCCATTTCAGTACCCTGCTGTTGTCGCTGAAGCCGGGCCAGAGGAACATGCCCCCCGGGCTCTTGCGGAACCAGTTAACGTAAAATATTCTCGGGGCCTTGCTGCCGAGCCTGTCGCCCATATCGAGCCAGTGGCTGAAATAGTCCCCCATATGATAGCCGCAGAAGGGCTTCATGGCAAAAGGATCGCGCCGAAGATTGCCTACCGCCCCTATATTCGCGGAGGTCGTCTCCGATGCCGCGGTGGCGCCAAGAAAGACACCATGGTCCCAGTTATATGCCTCGAATACAAGAGGAACGACGCTGCCGCGCCGACCGCCGAATATGAAAATATCTATCGGAACACCTGCCGGGTTTTCCCAGTCCTCGCAGATGACCGGGCACTGAGACGCAAGAGCGGTAAACCTCGCATTGGAATGCGCCGCCTCTTCACGGCTCTGGGGGGTCCAGTCACGGCCTTTCCAGTCTATGAGATGGTCAGGCACTTCATCGGTCATCCCCTCCCACCACACATCTCCGTCGTCTGTAAGGGCGCAGTTTGTGAAAATGACATTTTCCCTGACCGTCTCCATAGCCATCGGATTGGTATTGTAGGAAGTCCCCGGGGCAACGCCGAAGAAGCCGTTTTCGGGATTGATCGCATGAAGGCGACCGTCGGGGCCCGCTTTCATCCAGGCGATATCATCGCCTATGCATTCGCATTTCCAGCCCGCGATGGTGGGACGCATCATGGCCAGGTTGGTCTTTCCACAGGCCGAGGGAAAGGCTGCCGCTATGTGGTACTGTCTTCCCTCGGGATTGGTAAGGCGGAGAATGAGCATATGTTCCGCCATCCAGCCTTCACGCTTTGCCATTGCCGAAGCGATGCGAAGTGCCAGGCACTTCTTTCCGAGCAGGGCATTTCCACCGTATCCTGAACCAAATGACCATATCAGGTTCTCCTTGGGGAAATGACTTATGTATTTGCTTTCCATGGGTGCGCACGGCCATAGCGAGTCACGCTGTCCCTTCTCAAGCGGGGCGCCGATGGAATGCAGGCACGGAATGAATTCCCTGTCGTTCGAAAGCATATCCAGTATACGGGAGCTTACCCTGGTCATAAGATGCATGTTGCATACCACGTAGGGGCTGTCCGTCACTTCAATGCCTATCTTCGAAATGGGAGAGCCTATGGGTCCCATCGAAAACGGGATCACGTACATTGTACGGCCCTTCATGCAACCCTCGTAAAGGCCGTGCATCGTCGTCTTCAGCTCTTTCGGGTCCAGCCAGTTGTTCGTAGGACCCGCATCCTCCTTAGAAGCGGTGCTGATAAATGTGCGGTCCTCGATGCGGGCCACGTCGCTTGGGTCCGTGCGGAAGAGAAAACTGTTGTGCCGTTTCTTCAGGGCCGTTGCCATGCCTTCCGCAGTCATCTTCGCCATCATCCGGTCGTACTCTTCCTTTGTGCCGTCGCACCAGTAAATGCCGTCGGGCCGGCACATGTCGGCAACCTCTTTCACCCACTTCTTCAGTTTCTCATTCTTCACCGTCGTCATCACAATTTTCTCCTTGAAAACTTTTTCCCCCATAACCCGTGAAAATCGGCCGAAAACGAAGCGTTCGCCAGCAGAGACCGGATACCGCACCACTACTATTGTAAAATAATGCGAATTTTCACGTCAAAAAATAACCGGTCAGGGAATCAGGGAAAAAATAAAAAAGGATCGCGACGCCCTTCCGATTTGCAGCAGTTTAGTATATAATAAAGTCTTAAAAGTCTATGCCTGCAATCGTGGTTATACCCGCTCGTTATGCGTCGACCCGTTTTCCGGGAAAGCCCCTTGCACCCCTCAAAGGCATCCCCGTCATCCAGCACGTATACCAGAACTCCCGCAATGCCAGGCTCGCGGAGGATGTGATCGTCGCCACCGACAGCGAGACGATCTTCGAGACGGTCCTTTCCTTCGGCGGCAAAGCGGTGATGACGTCGGGAGATCACGCATCGGGCACCGACAGGGTTGCAGAGGTCGCCGCCGGCCTCGCCTGCGATATCGTCGTGAACGTCCAGGGAGACGAGCCTCTCATCCATCCTTCCATGAT
>JBJKSM010000141.1:0-16330 GCA_046704045.1 Thermodesulfovibrionales bacterium
GGATAAGTATCCCTCCGAATTCGAGGCATGGGCCGGCAATCCGCTCAAATACAGCCCCGTCGGCGGGGAGAACACCATCGAGGTGAACTACCGGGTCGTCGGCGCGCTTGAAGAAATCGTAGGTCGCCACAGCGGAGAGAATATCTCGATCGTGGCACACGGCGGCGTAAACAGGATCATCCTCTGCCATATCATGGGCATCCCGCTCGAAAACATCTTCCGGATTGAGCAGGACTATGGTGCGGTGAACATAATCGAGTTCTGGGATAAGTATCCGGTCGTAAAACTTCTGAACGGAGGAGTAACAGAGTGAGAGTTGTTTGTTTCCTTGCGATTTACTTTTCACTTTTTACTTTTCACTGTCTTTATGGCTAAGGCGCTCATGATCCAGGGCACTGGCTCTGGTGCGGGGAAGAGCCTTATCGCCGCGGCGTTTTGCCGCATCTTCAGGGACATGGGGTTGAAGGTCGCCCCCTTCAAGGCGCAGAATATGGCGCTCAATTCCTACATCACCGTCGAAGGCGGCGAGATAGGGAGGGCCCAGGCGCTCCAGGCCGAGGCCGCGGGTGTGGAACCGTCGGTCGACATGAACCCGGTGCTCCTTAAGGCATCCGGCGAGATGGGCTCCCAGGTCGTGATTCAGGGCAGGGTCCATTCAACGATGAAGGCCCGGCAATACTATGCGTTCAGGAAAGAGGCATGGGAGGCGGTGCGGAAATCCTATGCAAGGCTGTCGCGGAGATACGACATGATCGTTCTCGAAGGAGCGGGCAGTCCGGCCGAGATAAACCTCATGGACGTGGATATAGTGAACATGGCGATGGCGCGACATGCAAAGGCGCCGGTCCTGCTCGTGGGCGACATCGACAAGGGAGGCGTATTCGCTTCACTTTACGGCACAGTGAAGCTCGTGGGGCGGGACAGCAGACGCATAAAGGCGTTCGTGATAAACAAGTTCCGCGGCGACGCCTCAATACTCCGGCCGGGTCTGGATATGATCAGGGAAAAGACCGGTGTGCCGGTTGCCGGGGTTCTTCCCTATATCCATGACCTCGGACTCCCGGAGGAAGACGGCATGGCGCTCTACAGTAGATCATACGTAAGGGCGTATAATGATACGCCCCTGCAGAAGGCGATAAAGATCGTTATCGTCAGGCTGCAGTATATCTCGAACTTCACCGACTTCGACCCCTTTTACCACGAACCCGATGTCGAAATCATCTATTCCGCTCATGCCTCCGACATCGAAAACGCCGACCTCGTGATCATCCCCGGCACAAAGAACACGGTGAAGGACCTCCTGCTCCTCCGGGAGCTGGCACTCGATGCCAGCATAAGGAATGCATACAGGAAGGGCGTCGTGATCATGGGGATGTGCGGGGGCTACCAGATGCTCGGCAGGAAGATCTTCGACCCCTGCGGCATCGAAAGCAGTCACCCCGCGATCGATGGGATCGGCCTGCTCGACATAGAGACGGCCTTCGGCAGGGAGAAGAGAGCCTGCAGGGTCGAGGCGGAAATGGCAGGGACCGGGGACCGGGGACCGGGGACCGGCGGAAAGAAGATCGGAAGCAGCTCAATCCTGAAAGGATACGAGATACATATGGGAACGAGCACGGGAGATGTCGGATTGTTCAGGGTGAGAAGACCGGGTCCGGACCCGGAACCCGTCTTCGACGGCTCTCAAAATGGAAATTGCTGGGGCACCTACCTCCACGGCGTCTTCGACAACGACCTCTTCAGAAGAGATATCCTGAATGAGCTGAGGGCCGGCAAGGGTCTCGCGCCGCTTGAACCTGTGTGCAGTTATGCCGATATCAGGGATAAGGCGATCGACAGGCTCGCCGGCGTTGTCAGGACTAATATCGACATGGATTTCATAAGAGGGATTCTGGATTTATGATAGGGCCCCTGGAACTGGTACTTGCCTTTCTCCTTGATGCAGCCATCGGCGACCCGCGCTGGCTGCCCCATCCTGTGAGGATGATCGGTAAGGCCATCCACCGTTGCGAACGCTTTCTTCGCGGGCGGGTCAGCGGACCGTCGGGAGAAAAAAAGGCCGGCATATTGCTCGTGCTCATGATCGTCGTTCCGTCCTTTCTTGTCACATTCGTTGCCGTGAGGGCGATAACAGAAATTTCCGAAAGGACGTCGGCGCTCCTCGGTGCGGCGCTCCTTGTATCCCTTGTCGCGACAACCATCGCCGTGCGCGAGCTGACACAGTCCGCGAAACTCGTGATAGATGCGGTAAGAAAAGGGGGCATCGTTGTAGCGAGGCGGAGGCTGAGCATGATCGTAGGCCGGGATACCGCGGCCCTTTCCGACATGGAGGTACTGAAGGCGGTGACCGAGACACTTGCCGAAAACCTGTCGGACGGCGTCGTCGCTCCCCTCTTATATCTCGTTGTCGGGGGGCTCCCTCTTGCGATGGCCTACAAGGCGATAAACACCCTCGATTCGATGGTGGGTTACAAAAGCGGGGCATATATCAATTTCGGATGGGCCTCGGCGCGGCTCGACGATATAGCGAATTATATCCCTTCAAGGATCACGGGTTTGCTCATCGTCCTCTCGGTATTCCTGGTGACGCTCTTAAGCACGGACAAAAATCCCATTTCTTCCGCCGGACGCTCGTTCCGAACGATGAGGCGCGACGGAAGGAACCATACGAGCCCCAACAGCGGAATACCTGAAGCGGCGATGGCAGGCGGCCTCGGCATAAGGATGGGCGGTCCTGCCACGTACGGGGGCGTAATGGTCGCAAAACCCTACATCGGCACTGCAGAGACAGAGGATTATCTTACGGCATCCGAAGATGCGATAACGGTCGTGCAGGCGGCGTCAATCATATGCGTGATCACAGCCGCCGCCCTTCTTTCGGCGAGAGGCGTTCTCTGATGGGCTCCCACGGCGGCAATATCTACCTTCTTGCCGAGAGACTCGGCATAAGAGAGAGCGAGGTGATCGATTTCAGCGCTTCGATCAACCCGCTCGGCGTGCCGGGGGGTGTCTTGTCCGTTCTGACGGAGCATATGAAATATCTCTTCAACTATCCGGACCCCGACACGAAGAGGCTGAGACTGAAGATAGCGGAGCATAGCGGCGCAGGTCCCGATTCGATCGTATGCGGAAACGGCAGCACCGAACTCATCTACCTCGTTGTCCGCGCCTTGAGGCCGCAGAGGGTACTCATACCTGCGCCGACTTTTTCGGAGTACGGGCGGGCGGTGAAATGTGAGGGGTCAGGGGTGAGGGGGCGGGAGCCGGAAATAGGGTTCTTCCGCTTGCAGGAAGAAAATAACTTCGACGTGATGCCGGATGAATTCATTTCGGCCATGAGAGGCGGCATGAATGATTCACAATTCACAATTCACAATTCACGGACTTTCAGCATGGCCTTTCTCTGCAATCCAAACAACCCCAACGGGAGGCTGATCGCAAGGGACGACATGCTGAAGATAGCCGATGGCGCAAGGGTCCTAGGCAGCGTGCTCGTTGTGGACGAGGCGTTCATCGATTTCTGTCCCGGCGCTTCTATCCTGGATCAGGTCGGTATAAATCCATATCTCGTCGTCCTGAGATCGATGACAAAGATGTATGCGCTTTCGGGGCTGCGGGTCGGCTACGCGGTCCTGCACCCCTCCTTATCGGATGTTGTCAGGGGCGCAAAGGAGCCCTGGATGGTGAACAGCCTCGCACAGGTCGCCGGCGTCGCAGCCCTCGATGACGACGCATACAGGGCTGAGACCTTCACCGTGATCGAAAAGGAAAAGAGTGTGCTCGAAGAAGGGTTCGGGAGGCTGGGGATCTCTTATCTTCCCTCCTCCGCCAACTATTATCTCCTCCGGATGGAGAGGGCAAAAGAGGTGTCGGCACGCCTGAGGGAGAAGAAGATCCTGGTGAGGGAGTGTGGAAATTTCATCGGCCTCGACAGCTCGCATATCAGGGTGGCGGTGAAATCCGAAAACGACAACAGACGGCTTCTTGAGGAGATTTCCCTATGCCCGGTGTGGTGATTGCGGGAACGCACAGCGGCTGCGGCAAGACGACCGTCACCCTCGGTCTGCTCGCCGCGCTTAAGAAGAAGGGGCTGAAGGTCCAGTCCTTCAAGGCTGGACCGGACTTCATCGATTCGGGACTCCACAGGGTGATCACCGGCAGGCATTCGCGGAACCTCGATCTCTGGATGTGCGGAGAAGAATATGTGAGGGATTGTTACCGCCGGAATTCGGCTGACGCCGATATCGCCGTTGTCGAAGGTGTCATGGGCCTCTATGACGGCGCGCTCGGCACCGCGACGCTTGCCTCTCAGCTGAAACTTCCCGTTATCCTCGTCATCGATGCATACGGCATGGCCGAGACAGCAGGAGCGATAGTCAGGGGAATGACTTCGTGCAGCGCGGAAGCAGGCGACTCTTATGCTGTCCCTCTGATCGCAGGGGTCATCTTAAACCGGATCGCTTCGGAAAACCATTTCAAAAGGATAAAAGAAAGTATTGAAGACGTCCCGGTGCTGGGGTATCTGCCGAGGAAAGTTGAATTCGAAATCCCGCATCGTCACCTCGGCCTCACGGTTGCCGAAGAAAACCCGATTGCAGAAGCCAATATCGACAGACTTGCTGGCGCGGTTTTGAAACATGTCGACGTCGATGGGCTTATGGAAATTGGCATGCAAGAGGGAATGCCGGCTTCTGTTTTCGCTTCCGGGCTTCCGGACTTCCGATCTTCCGCGCCTCCGAACTCTGGAAAAATTGCCGTCGCCTGCGACAGGGCCTTCTGTTTTTATTATGAAGACAACCTCGATCTTCTGAGGACAGCAGGCGCGAGGATCGTCACGTTCAGTCCCCTTTCGGATCCCGGGATTCCCGAAGATGTCGATGCGGTGTATATCGGCGGCGGCTATCCGGAACTGCATGCCGAAGCACTCTCGGGAAATGTGCAGATGCTTCGGTCGATCAGGAAATGGGCCGACTCCGGAAAACCCGTCTATGCCGAATGCGGCGGCCTGATGTACCTCTCAAGGGGCATCCACGACTTCGACGGGAACTTTTTCGGCATGGCGGGCGTCTTTCCCTTCGAGACAAGGATGAAGAGGGGAAGGTCGAGACTCGGCTACCGCGAGGTGAAATTAAGGAAGGACTGCCTCCTCGGAAAGAAGGATGAGGCGCTGAGGGGCCACGAATTTCATTATTCCGAAATAATAGATAGTTCGGAAGCCCGGAAGTCCGGAAGCCGGGAAGGAAAAAAGACAGACTTTCCGGAGCATGTCTATTCGGTGACAAATTCGGCAGGGGAAGAACTCCGGCCGGAAGGCTGCCGGATAGGCAATACTCTTGCGAGTTACGTCCACATCCATTTCGGCTCAAACCTTGAGGCCGCCCTGAATATCGTCAGACATATGAGGAGGTCATAAACGATTATGGAAAGTATAATCCTGGCAGGACACGGAAGCCCGAAAAGAGACGCAAACAGGCTCGGCGTCGTCGCAGAGATGCTCCACCGCGCCATGCATCCGGGATGCACTGGGCAGTGTGTAAAGGTCGCCTACATGGAGTTTGCAGAGCCTTCGATTCCCGAGACCCTCGACCGCGAGGCACAGCGGGGCGCAAGAAAGATCATCATCCATCCCTTCTTTCTCAATTCGGGCGTGCACGTGACAAAGGACATCCCCGAGATGATATCCGCCGCCGAATCTCGTAATCCCGGCGTGGAATTTGTCTACACGGAGCCCCTTGGCGTTCACGAGAAACTGATCCAGGTTGTTATCGAAAGGATAAACGGGGCGACGTCCTCCTCGCCGGCGGACATCGAAAAAAAGAGCTTCGGGATAATCTCGGAAGAGGCGGACTTCGGCGATGTCCCGGCTTTACAAGCGCCGGTAATAAAGAGGGTGATTCATTCCACCGCCGACTTCGAATTCAAAAATACTCTGGTGTTCCATCCGGACGCAGTGCGGGTCGGGATCGAGGCGATAAGGGCGGGCATGAACATCCTTGCCGACGTCGAGATGGTGAAGGCGGGAATCAACAGGAGGCTCCTCGGTAAATGGGGGGGCAGGGTTATCTGCCATATCTCCGACGAAGAGGCGGCAAGGGTTTCAAAGGAGACAGGGAAAACACGCGCCGAGGTGGCGATAGAGAAAGGACTTTCCGAAAACATCGGAATCGTTGCGATTGGAAATGCACCCACGGCATTATTGAAGGCCATTGAGCTTTTAAATAACGCCTCACCCCTCACGCCTCACCCCTCACTGGTTATCGGGGTTCCTGTCGGTTTTGTGAAGGCGCTTGAATCAAAGGCCCTGCTTTCGAGCCAGAAATTCCCCTTTATCACGAACCTCAGCAGAAAGGGCGGAACACCTGTCGCGGTCGCTATCGTAAACGCACTGCTGAAGATGGCGGAGGAAGAAAAATGAAAATCAGGAACTCAAAGTTAAAGGTCTTTCTCTTTTCACTGCTCACTGTTTACTGTTCACTGTTCACCGCCTCCAATGCTTACGCCATGCACATAGCCGAGGGAATATTGCCCTTCAACTGGGCGGCGCTGTGGTTTGCGGTGGCGACGCCGTTTGTCGCATACGGGCTGTACAGACTGAGGAAACTGTCGGAAACGGATCTTTCTTTCAAACCGCTTGTCGGCCTTATGGCGGCGGTGGTCTTTATCGTTTCATGCATGCCCGTCCCCGTGCCGACAGCCGGCACCTGCTCCCACCCTTGCGGTACGGGTCTGTCGGCGATACTCCTCGGTCCGGGGATAAGCGTCCTCGTCGCATCTGTGGCGCTACTGATACAGGCGCTTTTTCTCTCTCACGGCGGACTCAGCACGCTTGGGGCGAACATCGTCTCGATGGGCGTTGCAGGGTCCTTTGCGGGCTATCTGACGTTCAGGCTGCTGAGAAGGCTCGGTTTTAATCTCACGATTGCGGGTTTCATCGCCGGTCTGTTTGCCGACTGGGCAACGTACCTTACGACGTCCGTTGAGCTGGCCTCCGGGATCAGGGGGGATGCCCCCTTCATGCCGCTTTTTACAAAGATCGCCCTTGCCTTTGTCCCCACACAGCTTCCGCTTGGGATCCTCGAAGGCGCGATGACAGCGGGAATGGTGGTTCTCCTGTATAAGAAGAGGCCGGACCTTCTCGTCAGGATGAAAGTGATCAAGCCAAAGGAGGCGGCCGCATGAGAGGCGGCGTGGCGCGGGCAGGACGGCGGGTGTTGCGGAATATCTGTCTCATCATCCTTTTACTATTCACTATTTACTATTCACTTTTCTCTGTTGCTCTTGCCTCCGGAAAATGGCAGGGTGTGGATGAATCCGTTGTCGAAAAGGTGGCAAGGGAGCACGGAAGAGAGGCGAAGACGCCTCTTATCAATACCGGCCAGGGGGACCTTCTGCTATTTGTCTTTCTCCTGGCGGGAGTCATCGGGGGATTTACGGCAGGGTATTACTGGCGGGTGCTGACGGAAGGGAAAACAAAGGACCTGGAATGAGCCATGCATCTGTTGTCTGAGCATTCACAAAAACATATTCTTTCGGCCGCGGACGCGAGGTTGAAGCTTCTCGTTGCAACAGGGGTCCTGGTCATGGTCCTGAGCTACAGGGGGTTCGTCTTCCCTCTTGTCGTTCTTGCTGCAAGCCTTCTGCTCTGCGCAAGGATGAAGGTGCCGCCGGGGCGGTTTGTCCTGAGATTCTCGGAGCCTGCCTTCATCGCCTTTGTGCTGGTGCTGATAAAGTTTTTCTTCTCCGGAAAGGACGTTCTCTTTTCGGTCCATTTCCTCGGCATAGGGCTGTCCGGCCACAGGGACGGCCTTATCGACGGTTTGATGATAGCTGCGCGCATCGCCGGAGCGGTCTCGGTGATAGCGGTGCTCGGCTTTGCCACTCCCTTCACGGAAGTGATCTCGGGATTGTCATGGTTCGGGGTCCCGAAGGGACTGATCGAGATATCGATGTTCGCCTACCGGTATATCTTCATGCTTTTCGAAGAAGCGACGGTCATTTATAATGCCCAGAAAAACCGGCTCGGTTATTCAACGGTCAGACGCGGGGTGAATTCCTTCGGCGTGCTCGCAGGCTCGCTCACACTCAAGGCTTTCGAGCACAGTCAGAACACGACGGTCGCGATGGTCCAGAGGGGATATGACGGTACGATGCCTGCACTGAAGCATAAGCCCTTCAGGGCCGCCGAGGTCGTCGTATCCGTCTTCATCATCGTCATCATGGGAGTGCTGTGGAAGATCGCCTGACCAGGATCGCGGTGAGGGTGGATTCCTTCCATTACCCCGACGGGACAAAGGCCGTGTCGGCGATGGCGCTGGACATCGGAAAGGGCGAGCTCGCCGGCATACTGGGGTCCAACGGCTCGGGCAAGACAACGCTGCTGAAGATCATGGACGGGCTGATCAAGGATATAAGGGGAAGCGTTCGTCTCGACGGCTCCGACATTAGAAAACTCTCGCCAAAGGAGATCTACCGGAAGGTCGGCCTCGTCTTTCAGAACCCCGACGAGCAGCTCTTTGCGCCGACCGTTTTCGAGGACGTATCTTTCGGCCCGCTGAACATGGGGTTTTCGGAAAAGGAGACAGCGCGGAAGGTGGAGGATGCCCTGCACGATGTCGACATGGAGGAATTCGGGAAAAAATCGATCCACAACCTCAGCTTCGGCCAAAAAAAGAGGATCTGCATAGCCGGGCTCCTTGCGATGGGACATGAGATACTACTTCTCGACGAGCCCACGGCAGGCCTCGACCCGATGGGCGAGTACAGGATGATGAATCTCCTGAAGAGATTGAACCGTGACAAGGGCGTGACGATCGTCATGGCCACCCACAGCGTTGACCTCGTGCCCCTCTTCCTCGACAGGCTGTATATACTGAGCAGGGGAAGCATCGTCAGGGGGGGAGCGCCCGAAGAGGTCTTCACCGCGCCCGAGGAGATGTCGGAGGTGAAGCTCAGGCTCCCGCAGATCGCGGAGCTGATGTACAGGCTGAGGCATGAAGACATGATGCCCTTCAAGAGGATGCCCCTCACCATCGGCGAGGCGCGAAGGGAGATATTAAAGACCGTGAGTGGTCAGGAGTAAGGCGTGAGGGGGGTTATGCGTAAGGGGTGCATACAGGTCTATACCGGAAACGGCAAAGGCAAAACAACCGCTGCGCTCGGACTCGCCCTGAGGGCAGCAGGCGCGGGGTTACGGGTGTTTATCGCACAGTTCATCAAGAAGCGGCGGTGCAGCGAACACGATATAATCCGCAGCCGCCTGTCCGATCTCATCACGGTAAGGCAGTTCGGCAGGGGACTGATCCTGAGACGGGCGACAACGCCCTCCGACATGAAGGCGGCGCAGAAAGGACTTGCCGAGGTCCGGAAGGCTATCGCATCGAACGAGTACGGCGTCGTGATCCTCGACGAGGTGAATGTGGCGGTGCATTACAATCTCCTGAGCCTTTCAGACCTCATCGAGATCATGGAGAAGAAACCCGAGAATATGGAGATCGTCATAACGGGACGGTATGCCGATGAAAAGGTGATCGAGAAAGCGGACCTCGTGACAGAGATGAAGGAGATAAGACATTACAGGGAAAAGGGGACAAAGGCGCGGCGTGGCATCGAATATTAGGAAGCTCAGGTCCGGATATACCACAGGCGCCTGCGCAGCTGCCGCTGCGAAAGCGGCAACGATGCTGCTGCTGGGCCCGGAAGCGCGGAAGCGTGGAAGCGCAGAAGTCGAAATACCGTTCCCCGACGGAAGCAGGCATTCATTCAGGATATCCCACTCCTCGACAGTCGAGCCCATGCGGGCGGGAGCCCCCCGCCCCTGCTCATTAACGGCTTGTGCATCGGTGATAAAGGACGCGGGCGACGACCCCGACGTGACAAACGGCGCCGAGATAGTGGCCACTGCCGCTTTTTCGGAAAAATGCTGGGGCGCGCAAGGCGACAGCGCCCAGGGGAGCGACTTGTCGGCTTTTAAGCCTGTGGGCTTGGAGGCTTGCAGGCTGAAAATCAGAGGCGGCCGGGGCGTCGGCACGGTCACAAAGCCGGGGCTTCCGGTACCTGTCGGGGAACCCGCAATCAACCCCGTGCCGAGAAGGATGATCAGTGAGGCGGTGAATGAGGCGATTGAGGAATATGGAATGGGAAAATGCGGAGTTTCCAGTCCCCAGTCCCCGGTTCATGGCCCCAATTTGGTCATCACGATCTCTGTCCCGAGGGGAGAGGAACTCGCGAAAAAGACGCTCAACGCGAGGCTCGGCATTATCGGCGGGATATCGATACTCGGCACCTCCGGCATAGTCAGGCCGCTTTCGACGGAGGCATGGACATCGAGCATCACTGCGTCGATGGATGTCGCAAAGGCAGCAGGGCTCGAAGATATAGTCCTCTCCGTCGGAAGGATATCGGAGCGGGCCCATATGAAAAAATACAGGCTCCCCGAAGAGGTGTACGTGATGATGGGGGACTATTTCGAATTCTCGCTTCTTGACGCGAAGAGACATGGCTTCAGGAAGATCCATATCAGCGCACACTGGGCGAAGATGCTCAAGATCTCGATGTCCACTCCGCAGACCCACGTGAGGCACGGCGCCATTGACATAGGAAAGGCGGTCGCACATCTGAACGGCATGGGAATCAGCGTCCCTGAAGACCGCGACTTCAACACGGCGCGCGAGATCTATGATTACCTGGCTGGCGCATGCGGCAATTATCTTCCGGCATTCCGCAGGGTCTGCATTAAGGCAAGGGAATATGCCGAAGGCATCACCGCAGGGATTCCGGTTACAACGCACCTCGTATCGTACGATGGGGATATAATAGTAGACAGTGAATAAGATACAGGTCATAGGCATCGGCTACAGGCCGCTCGACAAAAAGGCCCGCGAGGCCCTCATGAGGGCTGAAGTCATTCTCTCGTCGACCAGGCTTGGCGAGGTCTTTAAATCGTATGACGAATACGAAGTGACGAAAGAAAGGGTGCTGGTAATCAACGGGATCGACGAACTGATGGAATACATGCGCGGCAATCTCGATAAACGCTCCATTGCGCTCCTCGCCTCAGGGGACCCGCTTTTTTTCGGCATCGGGAGAAGGGTCATGGACGAATTCGGTCCGGACCGTGTCGAGATGATGCCCGATCTTTCGAGCGTCCAGATCGCCTTTTCGAGGATCAAAGAGCCCTGGGACGACGCATTCCTTATCAGCCTCCACGGCGGCCCCGATCCCGCAAAGCGAAGAAGGCTCCCTTACGAATTAAGTGATATCCCTTCGCTGCTCGATGCGCATTACAAGATCGCTATCCTCACCGACAGGGAGAATAACCCCTCTGTGATAGCCTCTTTTTTGAACTCTGCGGAGACTCCTGAACGGGCGGGGGCACCCCGCCACTACGCAATGTTTGTTTGCGAAAGGCTTGGTTATCCTGATGAGAAGATCACCTCCGGAACAGCGGGGGAAATCGCTGGTATGACCTTCGGCTATCCCAACGTTGTAATAATCATAAATGGCAGGGGCGGGGGAGCCCCGCCCCTGGCGGAAGCCGGATACACAGGGCATTCGGAAATGTCTTTCGGACTCACCGAAGGCGAGATCTCGCATTCGCGTGGCCTTATCACGAAGGACGAGGTCCGGGCGGTATCGCTTCACAAACTGAGGCTTCCGCAAAAGGGCATACTCTGGGACGTAGGCGCAGGATCGGGCTCCGTCTCGGTCGAGGCTGCACGGTTGTCTCCGGGGCTGAAGGTCTATGCGATAGAAAGGAGCGGGGAGCAGCTGACGCATATCGAAGAGAACAGGATGAGGTTCGGTGTCGGGAATGTTGCTATTACATCCGGCGAGGCCCCGGAGGTGCTGAGAGACCTTCCCTCTCCTGACAGGGTCTTCATCGGTGGGAGCGGGGGCGAGCTTTCAGGGATCATCCGCCGCATTCGGGAGAAGATGCCGAGGGGAATTGTCGTGATAAACGCGGTAACACTCGATACATTGAATGAGGCGCTGCTTCTTCTTGAAAACAACGGCTTCGAACCGGAGGTCTCCCAGGTCTCGATTTCAAGGACCAGGATGTTGAAAGGTCAGAGGCGCCTGTCTCCGCTGAATTCCGTCTTTGTAATAAGGGGGGAGAGGAAATGAAAACAGGAAAGCTCTACGTTATCGGTGTCGGACCCGGCGACCCGGAGTTGCTTACGGTGAAGGGGATGCGGATACTCGACGGTGTTTCCAGTATTTGCGTCCCAAAGGGAAGGGAGGAGGGAAGCAGTCTTGCCCTCTCTATCGTAAAGGGGATCGTTGATCTCGGCGGCAAAGAAATAATCGAGGCCCATTTCCCGATGAGAAAGACCAAAGACCAAAGGGCAAGGGGCGAAGGGTTTAATCGGTTCGGGCATGGTACTTCTGACGATGAGCTGGACTCGAAGTGGGACGAGACCGTCAGGGCAGTATCGAACAGGCTGAAAAGCGGCGTAGACATGGCATTCGTCACGATAGGGGACCCCACGATCTACAGCACCTTTTTCTATCTCTACGACAGGCTTCTTGAAACGAATCCCGGCCTCGATATCGAGATTATCCCCGGCGTCTCGTCAATAAACGCATCGGCGGCCCGGGCGAAGATCTCCCTGGGACTTGCCGACGAGATGATCGCCGTTCTCCCGGCAACCTATGCCGAAAACCTCGGCGATATCCTCCGGGAATTCGATACGGTCGTGCTCATGAAGGTCCACAGGGTGTTCGATAAGGTGCGCGACATACTCGACGGCATGGGCCTCGCCTCAAAGGCGGTCTGCATATCCAGGGCTGGGATGGAGGACGAAAAGATATTCCGGGACATCAGGGAGATGAAAGTAGAAGACATGAACTATTTTTCGATGGTGATAGTGAGAAGATGAAGGCTATCGTCTATTTCGTTGGGGCGGGGCCGGGAGATCCTGAGCTGATTACGCTCAAGGGCCGGAGGCTTCTCGATGCGGCCGATGTCGTGATCTATGCCGGAAGCCTTGTCAACCCTGAACTCCTCAGGGGGATCAGGGCCGAGATCTTCGATTCCGCGAAGATGGACCTCGACGAGATCATGGGGGCCATTGAAGGGGCGGCGAGAAAAGGACGGACGGTCGTGAGGCTACATACCGGGGATACTTCTTTCTACAGCGCCGTATCGGAGCAGATCGAGAGGCTGCGCGACCTTGGGATCGACTATGAAGTGGTGCCCGGGGTCTCTTCCGCGATGGCCGGGGCGGCGGCGCTCAAACAGGAGCTTACTATCCCGGAGATAAGCCAGAGCGTGATCTTTACGCGGATCGAAGGGAGGACGCCCGTTCCGGCTGCCGAGAGATTGGGCGATCTTGCAAGGCACAAATCAACGATGGTGATATTTCTGAGCGTTGGTATGATCGAGAAGGTGAGGGACGAACTCCTCGAAGGCTATGACGGGGAGACGCCTTTTGTGGTCATCGAGAGGGCTTCGTGGCCGGAGCAGAAGATCGTCCGCGGTACACTGAAAGAGATCGCCGAGCTTGTTCAGAAGGCTGGCATCAGGAAGACCGCGCTCATCTATGTCGGCGAGTCCCTGAGTGCCTCCGCCGAATCGCTCGGGAAGGAATCGAAGCTTTATCACAAAGATTTCAGCCATGAGTACCGGAAATAAGATCGCGGCTCTTTACATCACCGACAGGGGCCGCCTCCTCGCAGAGAGGCTCAAGGGACTCTATCCGGATTTGACCCTGGCAAAATACGGCCGGGGAAGGACGAAAAAAACCTGGGAAGAGCATGGGGGCCTCATCTTCATCATGGCTGCCGGGATCGTTGTAAGGACGATTGCGCCGATGATAAAAGACAAGAAGACCGACCCTGCGGTTGTTGTGCTCGATGAAAACGGGAAATACGCGGTAAGTCTCCTGAGCGGCCATCTCGGCGGCGCCAATGACCTGGCAAAGGAAGTAGCGGATTTTCTCGGAGGCGATGCGGTCATAACGACCGCATCCGACGTGAGAGGGCTTACATCGATCGACATCTGGGCAAGAGACAATGATCTTGTCATCGAGGACTGGAAGGCCCTGCCGCATATCGCTGCCCGTCTCATCAACAAGGGAAGACTGAACGTCTACACCGACGTCGACCTCCCCATGCCTGCCGGGTTTGTTCGTGTTCAGGAGCCGGCTTCGGCAGACCTGCTTATCACGAACAAAAGTGCGGTTCCTTTGCGCAGGGGCGAACGACCGTTCGCCCTTACGCTCAGGCCGAGGGATCTCGTTATCGGCATCGGCTGCAACAGCGGGACTTCGGCGGATGAAATCGAAGACGCGGTGAAAAGGGTTCTCGAAGAGAAGAACCTCTCTTTTGCATCGACCCGCTCGATAGCGACGATAGATCTAAAAACAAGGGAACCGGGATTGAGAAGCTTTGCCGAGAAAAACGCCCTCGAAATCCTTTCCTTCAGCCCCGAAGAACTAAACGGCGTGGCCGGGATATCGATGTCTGAGGCGGCTTTCAGGGCTACAGGAGCGAATGCGATTGCGGAACCCGCCGCGCTGCTGGCTTCCGGGATGGAAAGTCTTCTCGTGCCAAAGCAGAAAACAGGAAACGTGACAGTGGCAGTAGCGGAAATCGGGAGGCAAGGAGCAGGCAGAGTGAAAAAAAAGGGGAAAAAAACGGCAGATAAACCGGGGAAGATTTACGTCGTGGGCACAGGGCCGGGGAGCATCGCGCACATCACGCCGCATGCGCAGCAGGCGATCGGGAACTCGGATGTCATCGTCGGCTATGGCACCTATATTGGACTTATCCGTGATCTGCTCGGGGATAAAGAGGTGTTCTCCACGGGGATGACCCAGGAGATAGACAGATGCAGTAAGGCGGTCGAACTCGCCCTTGAGGGGAAGACCGTTTCTGTGATCAGCGGCGGGGACCCGGGAATATACGCGATGGCAGGACTGGTTTTTGAAATAGTGAGGGGTGAGGAGTCAGGAGTGAGGAGCCGGGATAAAGAAAAAAAGAGAGACCCCTCACCCCTCACCCCTCACCCCTCACTCTCTGTAGAGGTGATACCCGGCATATCCGCCCTGAATGCCTGTGCCGCAAGGCTCGGCGCGCCGCTTATGCATGACTTTGCCTCTATCAGCCTCTCCGACAGGCTGACTCCTTGGGAACTGATCGAGCGGAGGCTCGATGCCGCTGCTGCTGCCGATTTCGTGATCATACTCTATAACCCGAAGAGCAGGGGCAGGGCCGGACATATCGGAAGGGCAAGGGAGATCATAATGAAACACCGCTCCCCCGAGACACCGGTCGGTATCGTAAAGGGAGCGATGCGCGAGGACGAAAGGATCGTCCTTTCAGACCTCGAGGAAATGCTTGACTGCGAGATCGATATGCAGACCACGGTCATCATCGGCAATTCAAGGACATTCATCTGGAACGACCATATGATCACGCCGAGGGGATATGAAAAGAAGCTCAAACCCTGAGCCGGGCGCCGCCGGCCGGGTCGCCTTTTTCTGGGACGAGTCCTTTCTTTGGGGACTGATGTCTTATAAGGCCCTCTGCGCCGATCACCTTCCTTTCGAGCTTGTCCGGTCCGACGATATCGGAAAAGGCGTGCTGAAAGACTGCGCTATGCTCTTTGTCCCAGGCGGCTGGGCCTCGAACAAGATAAAGTCGCTCGGGGAAAAGGGGACCGCCGAGATACGAAGGTTCGTCGCCGAGGGAGGCAGCTACCTCGGCTTCTGCGGCGGCGCCGGGCTTGCAACGCTTGACGGCATAGGGCTCTTGTCTATAAAGAGAAAGCCGACGAAGGAGAGGGTCCCGAGTTTCAGCGGAAGGATACGACTCAATTGTGCAGGGCATTATATATGGAAGGGTATCACAGACGGTCCCGGGCCCCGGGTCCCGGGTCCCTATCGACCCTCAGCTGTCTTTCACGCCTGGTGGCCTTCCCAGTTCATAGTAGACGGCGGGATCGATGTCCTTGCCGCTTACGGCGATGCGCTTCCGGACTCCTTCAGCTCGGACCTGAATGTCGGAGACACATCCGCAGGCGGCAGCTGGGCAGATCTTGAAAAGCTTTACGGCATTAACCTCGACCCGGGCCGTCTGCTCAACGATCCGGCCGTGGTCGAGGGAAGATACGGCAAAGGAAAGGTCGTCCTCTCGCTTATCCACTTCGATACGCCGGAAGATCGTGACGGGCAGGCTGTCCTGCGGAATCTCTGGGAGTATCTCGGAGGGGGGGCTGCGCGCAAGGCCACCGTGAATCGCGGGGAAAAAGAGCCCGGTTCCGCCAGCGAAGAAGGCATTGAAGCAGTCGCAGGGCTTGAAGCCGGGGTCGAGGAATTGGTCTCGCTCG
>JBJKSM010000142.1:0-15084 GCA_046704045.1 Thermodesulfovibrionales bacterium
CGTGCCTGTTCGCAGCGTTGAACGTGCTGGAAGGGAAGGTCATTGGCTCCTGCTATCCGAGACATCGCAACATCGAATTTCGGAAGTTCCTGCGACAGATCGACAATGCCGTGTCCTCGGAGTTGGCAATCCACATGATTTTGGACAACTATGGCACACACAACCATCCAAAGGTCAAAGCGTGGCTGGAAAAGCATCCTCGGTTTCACCTTCACTTCACGCCGACCAGTTCGTCGTGGTTGAACTTGGTTGAGAGATGGTTCGGAGAGATCACGCGGAAACGCATTCGTCCTGGAGTTTTCCGCAGTGTCCCGGAACTCGTTGCGGCAATAGAGGAGTTCGTCCGCATAAACAACGAAAATCCTAAACCGTTTGTCTGGACGAAAAAGGTGGATGCCATCTTGGAAAAGTCTCTCATTGTAAAGCCGTTACCGGGACACTACACTAGGGTAACTGGCCTAAGCCAGTATACAACTATATTGTTCAGTATACATCTCTACGCTCCAGTATACATCTTTATTATTCAGTATACATCTTCATTTTGCGTGGACAACTTCATCATCTCCTCCCCACTTTTTTCTCCACCTGATAGCAAAGACCGAGGAGCATCTTCAGCTCCCATTCCGTAAGCCCCGCCCTGCCGATGAAGTGCTTCAGGTTTGTTACGATCTTTTTCTTTATGTTTCGGTCGCCCCTCGGGATGTAGTCGAGCAATTCAAGTGCCCCGGAAATCCTCTCGTAAAGGCCCTCGATTTCCCCGTGTCCTGCCAGCGCAGGCGCCGTGACCGGCTTCGGAGAGACGACGTAAGGTCCCTGCCCATCCTGCCCGCCGGCCCTTCCGTATTCCGCGAGGGAAAGTTCATAGGCGATGATCATAACTGCATGGGAAAGGTTAAGGGAGGGCTGAAGCCTGCTGCTCGGAATGGCCAGCATGAACCCGCATTCCTCCACCTCTTCGTTAAACAATCCCCTTGCCTCCCGTCCGAAAAGTATGGCGATCCCATTGCCGGAGGCCATGTTATACAACTTCGCCGCCCCCTCGTCGGCCGGCATGATAAGGCCCCTCCTTTTCCCCTTCCTCCTCGTGGTCCCGACGACAATCGGTTTGTCCTTTATCGCCTCGGCAACGCTGCCGTATATCTTCGCCGAATCGAGCACGTCGCGGGCGTTTCTCGCAAACCACCTGCCCTCATCAGTCATCTCGGCGGGCGGATTTACAAGGCAGAGGTTCCGGAAGCCCATGTTCTTTATCGCCCTCGCCGAGGCGCCGATATTGCCGGCCTCCCCGGGCTCCACCAGGACAAAATATATGTTGTCCCGCCAGTCTTTCACGGCTGAAGGAGCGTTATTCCGTCGCTTCCGATCTGAATGAGCCTTTTTTTATAAAGGGCGCCTATCGCTTTCTTGTAGGTTTTCTTGCTTGCACCGAACATGCCGTAGATGATCTCCGGTCCGCTTTTGTCGGTCACGGGAAGGAATCCCCCGCGCTCCCTCAGAGCATCGAGAATTCTTTCCGACAGACCGTAGACCTTCTCACAGCCGGGTTTTTGGAGGCAGAGATCTATCTTGCCGTCTTCGCGGACCTTTTTTACGAATCCTGCCATCCGCTGTCCTTTTCTCAACTTCTGAAATACTTCGTTCCTGTAAAGCAGGCCCTCCCGGGAACCGTCGATAAGGGCCGTATATCCGATTTCGGTACTCTTGCCGATCACCAGTTCGACACTCTTTCCTTCCCGGTATTCGGCCGACGCGTCCCCGGAAGACAGACCCGTTTTTCCGGGAACAGCGATCCGGCCGACCTTGTTACTGCTCTTAGTCCTGCTGTATCTTTCAGTTTTCTCCATGAATCTCCTTTACGCGTCCGATCTCCCCGCTTTCGAGGCGGACCTTGATCCCGTGCGGATGGGACGGCGACTTTGTCAGGATGTCCCTTACAATCCCCTCCGTTATCTTCCCGGTCCGCTGATCCTTCTTTAAAACGATCGAAACGCGAAACCCCGGACTTACGTCGCACCTTCTCATCCCGTTCACCATTTTTACTCCCTTCCCTTCGGGATCGACTCCAGAAGCTCCCATCTTTCGTAGGCGCCGGGGATCTCCCTGTCGAGCTCTTCGATCCTCGCCTTTACCTCGGGGAGCCTGCCTCCGTCCTGCCGGTAGAAATCCGGATCGGCAAGTGTATCATAGAGGCTCGCCCTCTCGGCCTCAAGCGATTCGATAAGAGCAGGCAGGGTCTCAAGTTCCTTTTTCTCCCGGAACGTCAGTATCCGCGGACGATCCCGCTGCGGTCGCGACCTTTCGGTCTTCTCCCTTTTTTCCGTCTTTCCCGTCGCCGCCGCTGCGGGCGACCGGCGATGGCTGAGCCAGTCGTCGTATCCTCCCACGTATTCCGCCAGCACTCCGTCGCCTTCAAACGCTATCGTGCTCGTAACAACGTTGTTTAAAAACTCCCTGTCGTGGCTTACCAGAAGCACCGTGCCGCTGTATTCCATAAGCATCTCTTCGAGAAGCTCCAGTGTGTCGGCGTCGAGATCGTTTGTCGGCTCGTCGAGCACAAGCACGTTCGACGGTTTTGTGAAGAGCTTTGCCAGAAGCGCCCGGTTTCTCTCCCCGCCCGAGAGGACCTTGACCGGCGACATCGCCCTTTCAGGGGGAAAGAGAAAATCCTCGAGGTAGCCGATTATGTGCCTGGTCTTTCCATTGACAGTCACACTTGCGCATCCGTCCCCGACGTTGTCCATCACGGTTTTTTCGTCGTCCAGCTGCTCGCGGTGCTGGTCGAAACAGGAGACTTCGAGCCGTGTGCCCATGCGCACGTTTCCCCTTGCGGGCGCTATCGAGCCGAGCAGGATATTCAGAAGTGTCGTCTTTCCAGCGCCGTTGGGACCGATGATGCCGATTTTGTCTCCCCGCATGATGACCGTCGAGAAATCGCGGATCAGGGGCCTGCCCCCATAGTCGTGACCGATCGCCGTGGCCTCAAGCACGAGCCTCCCTGACCTTTCGGCCTCATTGAGCGTCATTTCGACAGACCCTGTCTGAGTGCGTCTTTCGAGACGCTCCAGCCTCAGTTCCTTCAACGCCCTCACCCGGCCCTCGTTGCGCGTTCTGCGCGCCTTGATCCCCTGGCGTATCCACGCCTCTTCGCGAGCGAGTTTTTTGTCGAAAAGCGCATTGTGCGTTGCCTCGGCATCGAGTTCCGCCTGCCTTCTGGCGAGATAGGTTTTATAATCACAGGGCCAGTCGGTCACCCGCCCCCGGTCGAGCTCGATAATGCGGGTTGAAAGGGTCTCGATAAACCTCCGGTCGTGGGTTATGAACAGCAGTGCGCCGCGGAACTGCAGAAGAAACTCCTCGAGCCAGCGGATGGATTCGATATCGAGATGGTTTGTCGGCTCATCCAAAAGGAGGAGGTCCGGCTCGTTCACGAGCGCCCTCGCAAGAAGGACCCTTCTCTTGTACCCTCCCGAAAGCCCCGAAGCCGGGGCATCGGCGTCGAGTCCCAGGCGGGAGAGGACCGTCTCGACGCGCTGCTGTGCCTGCCAGCCGCCCGATGACTCTATCAGGTGCTGCACCCGCTGAAGCTCGGCCATAACGCCGGCGTCGTCTTCCCTGCCGATACGGCGGCTCAGGGAATGATATTCCGAAAGCAGGTCCACCATGCCGCCGAGCCCCTCTGAGACAACATCAAAGACGGTCCCCTTCAGGTACTGCGGAACTTCCTGTTCCAGGATCGCGGCACGCGCGCCGTTCGTCCATATCACTTCGCCGCCGTCGGGGACGACACGGCCGCTTGCGATCTTCATGAGGGTGGACTTGCCCGCCCCGTTTCTGCCGACGAGACAGACCCGTTCCCCTCGTTCGATCGGGAGGGTCACCCCTTCAAGCAGATCGGGGCCGCCGAAGGCGATCTTCACCTCCTGGAAGCTTACCAACGCCACATTTCACCCCGGACTGCACTGCATGATCTGCGCGGGTTTGTCGTGAATCCTTTGATTACCGATCGCACCCTTTGCTCTTTTTGCAGAATTCCATGTTTATTTCGATCATCTTCTCCTGGATCTTCCCGTAGTCGAGGCCGAATGCCCTGTGGAGCTCAATGGCTATATCGGAATATCTGCCAAAGACCTCCCCGATATTGGAGGACCGGTATTGATGCCTGAAGTCCCTGCATGATTCGTGTGCCGCGTCGGTATCGATATAAGGCGTTCTCTCCAATGCCCGATCTACCTGAACGGCTATCTCTTTTCTGATCTCCCCGGTATCCTCGCCCTCTGCGCGACGCCTGAAGAGAAGTCCCACCGGCAGGTTCTCAAGATCGAGGCATCTGCCGAAGTTATCGCAATTCGGGCAACTGAACCTCAGCTCATCCTTCATCGCCTCGATCAGGCAGGTTTCCGCAACCTCCCTGAACCCTTCGTCCGCCTCGGGGCTTACCATCGAAAGTAGCTTTTCCGTAAACTCGCGGCTGTCCTCTATAACCGCCCCGGGAGTCTCTGCCACCCTCTTTGCGTTTTCCGAGCCTATTATGCTGTTTGCAAGGATTACATAATAACGCAACTCCTCGGGAAACAGACCGAGCTTTCTCCTGAATTCCCTCTTGTTCAGTTCGAATGAAACAGCATAAAAAGAATATGTCCCTGTCTCCGACATCACCCGCCCTTTTTTAAAATGATGATTTCCTACGCACCATTCTGAATTATAACTTCCCGGGAGACATTTAGTCATGCCGGCCGGAATCCGGCATCAACTTTGCGCGGGGATCATTCGAACGGTTTCAGCGGTGCGTATCGACTCGCCTGCAAGACGAGTCGCGCCGGTGCCCCGGAGTGAAGCGAGAATTCGAGAGAATGCCGTCCCCGCGCGGACCGGGATTGAGGCATGAATGGCGGAGGAATCGCTTTTTGTTTCATAATAATAAAGTGAGCAAACGCATATCCGTCATTATCCCCACCCGTAACGGCGGCAGGACGATAGGGAAGTGCCTCGACGCCCTGTTTGCATCGGACTACGGCGACTTCGAGGTAATCGTCGTCGACGACTGCTCCGGCGACGATTCGGTCGAGATCATCCGGCGCTTTCCCTGCCGGCTCATTACCCTTTCCTCTCATTCCGGCGCCTCGAAGGCGAGAAACGCCGGGGCACGCTCCGCCGGCGGCGACCTGTTCTTCTTCATCGACGCCGACTGCGTGGTCGAAAAAGATACTCTCTCTATCGTGGACAGGGCGGCCCGGGGCAGGCAACGGATAGTCTGCGGGGGAACCTACACCAAAAGGGCGTATGACAACACCTTCTTCAGCACGTTCCAGTCCGTCTTCATCCACTATTCCGAGACGAAGAGGGACGAACCGGACTATATCGCCAGTCACGCGATGGTAATCGACCGGGGGACCTTCGAGCGAAGCAGCGGCTTCCCGGAGGACTTCATGCCGATAATCGAAGACGTCGAGTTCAGCCACAGGCTGCGAAGGTCGGGCGTCAGGCTCGCGATGGACCCGGCGATCCTCGTTCGTCATATCTTCTATTTCACGCTCCTCAAATCCCTGAAAAACGCCTTCCGGAAGTCAAAGTACTGGACCGCCTATTCACTGAAAAACAGGGACCTCTTCCGGGATTCCGGGACCGCGTCGGTGGAGCTCAAGACGAACGTGGTCTCGCTTTTTCTCGGGGTTGTCTTCGTCGCACTCTCTGCCGCATTCAGGGCCGCGCCGCTTCTTATCCCGGCGGTACTTCTCTTTCTCCTGAACGTATCCGTCAACAGGAGCCTCTTTACCGCCTTTTACCGGGCCGGGGGACTGTCCTTTGCGCTTCGCGCCGCCCTCTACTATATGTTTGTCTATCCCGTTGCCGTAGGCGCGGGTTCGCTCGCGGGAATGGCGAACTACTATCTGTCCCAGGGCGATGGTGCCGCATGAAGATGTATTCCCCTTTTCGGCATACGGGCTCCATCATCTCGAAGGGCAGGCCCATCCACCTCACCTTCTTTGTCACGAGGAGATGCAACTCGAAGTGCCCTTTCTGTTTCTATCTCCGCAGCAGCTACTCAGCTGCGGCAGAAGGACAGGAGCTGGCGTTAGAGGAGGTCAGGAGGGTCTCCGCCTCGTTCGGAAGCCTCCTCTGGCTCGCCTTTTCAGGCGGCGAGATCTATCTGAGGGAAGACCTCGCCGAGATCGCCCGCGTCTTTTATGAAAACAACAGGCCGGCGATCATGCTCTTCCCGACAAACGGCCTCCTCCCGGAGCTGATCAGGGAAAGGACCGAGCGGATACTGAGGGAATGCCCGAAGAGCGTGATAGCGGTTAAACTTTCGCTCGACGGGCTCGGGCACCGCCACGACGAGATCCGGAACACCCCCGGCAGCTTCGCAAGGACGATGGAGACATACGGACTTCTCGGACCCCTTCTGGATGTGTACCCCAACTTCGAGCTCGGCATAAACACTGTCTTCTGTTCCGCCAACCAGGAAAAGATGGACGAGGTGATCGACTTCGCGGCCGGTCTTCCCGATATCAAGACACATACCATCTCGCTCGTCCGCGGAGACCTTGCGGACAAGGGCTGCAAGGCCGTGGACTCCGGCAAATATCTCAGGGCGATCGAACGCCTCGAAAGAAACATGAAGGAAAAGAAGGCGGGCATGTACCGCTTCCGGGGCGCGCGGATAAAAGCGGCCCAGGACATACTGCAGAGGCGGCTGATCCACCGCACCTCCGAAGAAAGAAAAAGGCTCATCCCCTGCTACGCCGGACGGCTCAACCTCGTGCTCACCGAAACGGGCAGCGTTTATCCCTGCGAGATACTCACCAGGTCTCTCGGCAATGTGCGCGACTTCGGATGCGACATAAGAAAGGTGCTGAAGTCCGCCGAGGCGGAAGAGACCATCGGGTTCATAAAAGACGGAGGATGCTACTGCACCCATGAGTGCTACTTCATGACCAATATCCTCTTCAATCCCGGACTCTATCCCGACCTTCTAAGGGAATATCTCAGGATCAGATCGTGAGGCGGCCCTCGTTCGAAGGGCAAGTCCAAATAATCTCTTGACAGCCGGATCAAAAAACTATATCTTCCTATGTAAAAGGCTGAAATGCCTGCTGCGCGGCAGGCAGGGCGCCATGTATAACCGGGCGGCGCCGGAAAGGACAGTGTCATGAACAAGAGCTGCGATGCCTCCATGGCCGCCGCAGGGGGTTTACTCCGTTGGGCGGGCAGGAAGGAGATCTTTCCGGAAAGGGTGATTGCTTGACAGGGGGCGCGGCTTGAAAGGCCCGGGTCCATTGACCCTCGAGCCTGCCTATTACGACTCCCTGACAGGCCTTCCCAACCGTTCCCTTTTTTTCGACCGTCTCTCGCAGGCCCTAACATTTGCACGCCGCCACAGTAAAGCATTGGCGATCCTGTTCGTAAGCCTCGACAACCTGAAACTCATCAATGACACGCTGGGGCAGCGGGTCGGCGACATGCTGTTAAAAGCCATAGCAAGGACGGTCAGGGATTGCCTCCGAAGCAGCGATACCGTAGCCCGCCCGGGAAGAAATGAGTTCATGCTGCTGCTTCCCGAAGTAGCGGTTGCCGATGACGCTGCGATCGTCGCCAGAAAGATCCTCGCGGTGATGGAATCGCCCTTCTTCGTGGGACGTCATGACCTGTTTCTGTCGGCAAGCATAGGGATCAGCGTTTACCCGAATGATGCAGACAAAGCGCTGGACCTGATAAAAAACGCCTATACGGCACTGCAGCGCGCCAGGTCGACTGGAAGCAACACCTACCTGTTTTATTCCCAGGACATGAATACCAGGGCTTTCAACAGGATGAAAATGGAAAACGGTCTTCGCTTTGCCCTGAGGCGGGAAGAGTTTTTCCTGCACTATCAGCCGCAGATCAACCTCCGCACGGGGATGATCATCGGCATGGAGGCGCTTGTTCGATGGAACAAACCGGGGGTAGGAGTCGTCTACCCGAATGATTTTATCCATCTCATGGAGGAGACGGGCCTGATCGTAGAGCTCGGGGGATGGGCGTTGAGGGAGGCATGCGCGCAGAACAAGAAATGGCAGAGGGCCGGGTTGAGGCCGGTTCGCGTTTCCGTGAACCTTTCACCGCGACAGTTCTACCGGCATGACATGGCGATGACCGTCAAGAAGGTGCTCGAGGAGACGGAGCTTGCCCCGGAGTATCTTGAGCTGGAGCTGACCGAAAATGTCTTCATGCGTAATACCGACTACACCGTCGATACGCTGACAAAGATAAGGTCCATGGGAGTAAACCTGTCGCTGGATGATTTCGGCACAGGCTTTTCCTCTCTCAGCTACCTTAAGCATTTCCCTATCAACAGGCTGAAGATCGTAGCGCCTTTCATCTCCCCGGACGCACTCACCGCAAGCGAAGCGGCCATAGCAAGGGCGATTGTCACGATGGCGCACGGCCTCAGCGTCGGGGTAATCGCCGAGGGGGTAGAGAAGGTAGAGGACCTGGAATTCATCTACTCGCTTAAATGCGACGAGGTGCAGGGCCATATATTCAGTCATGCCATTTCCCCGGAGGAGATGACGAACGCCCTGTCGCTCGAAAAACACTTTTCTCCCACATGGGAAAACTCATAGTATCTGCACCTGCGGGCATTGCCGCGTTCAAATGAATGAAGAAAATACTTCGCCGATTCCGCGGCTTTTTTAAAAATGTCCGCCTTTTTTCCCACTTACAGGATTAAGTTTAATTAAGTTGAAATCGGCATGCGCCTGTGCTATCGTTAAGTATCCAATTTAATTGGGCTTATTGCTGACCGACTATTACATAAACGCGACGCCATAGAAGATAATGCAGCTCCCCAAAGTAAAATCATTGCCCGTTCCGTTTGAACCGACCTCTGCGGAACCTCCGTCAGACCAGATGGAATGGCTCTTCCGCCTCACCATCGTGGCCTGTCTCGCCGCCTTCTTCTATACGGCGCTGTCGGGCAGGGTTTTCCAGCCGCTGTTAAGCGATGTCAGGGCAAACCACTGGTCGCGTATCTTCGTACGTCCAAGCCTTATCTGGGGCATGATGGGGCTGCTGCTGCTGTCGTTCCGGACGTTCCTCTGGTTCCTCTACCGGCCCTTTCCATCGGCCGGAGGAGCCGACGCTCCCCACCTGACGGTGATCATTCCGGCGTATAATGAAGGCCGCATGGTGGAAAAATCGATCGATTCAGCGGCGAATGCAAACTATCCTTCCGGCCGGCTGGAGATCATCGTCGTCGATGACGGGAGCAGGGACAATACATGGAAATACATCCGGCGCGCGGCGGCCAGATATCCTGGTCTCGTCACCCCCGTCCGCTTCCCGGAAAACCGCGGCAAGCGCTCCGCCCTCGAAGCGGGGTTCCGACAGGCCAAGGGTGAAATTGTCGTTACTATCGACTCAGACAGCGTCATCGAACCCGACACGCTGCTCGCGATCGCCGGACCGTTCAGCGACCCATCGATAGGGGCGGTTGCAGGCAAGGTCGCCGTTTACAACCGGGGCAGGGGAGCTATCCCCCGCATGCTGCACGTGCGGTTCATCCTTTCCTTCGATTTTCTGCGGGCCGTGCAGTCGACTTACCGGACCGTATACTGCTGTCCGGGCGCTCTCTCCGCATACCGTACGGAGGTGGTTCGCCGGGTCCTCGACTCGTGGGTAAACCAGACGTTCCTCGGCGCACCATGCACCTACGGCGAAGACCGCTCAATGACGAATTTCATATTGTCGCAGGGGTACGATGCGGTTTATCAGCGGACCGCGGTCGTCCATACCAACGTCCCGGAGACTTACGCAAAGCTCTGCAAGATGTACCTGCGGTGGGACAGAAGCTACATAAAGGAAGAGATCCGCTTTGCCGGGATACTGTGGAAACGGCCGCTTCTTTCGCGGCTCATTTCGCTGGTCGATGCCACCGTTACGAACCTCCGTTATCCCGTCGGGTACGTCGTTCTCGCGATGCTTGCCGTGATGACGATAAACCATCCGGCGACGCTGATCCGGCTGTTCTTCGCCATCGGCCTGATGTCCCTCCTCAACGTCATGTATTACTTCCGCAGCGAGCGGTCCTGGGACTTCATCTACGGCGTGCTTTACTCCTACTTCTCCTTTTTCGCACTCTTCTGGGTCTTCCCCTACGCGGTCTTTACCGTGCGCTCCCGCTCATGGATGACGCGCTGACGCCTCCGCGTATCGTGACGAAAACAGTTACCTTTCAGCCCTGATCCACTACATATTTCTTAACCCGATACATAACGGAAAGCTCCCGGCTTTCGCCTGGAGCCTTACTTCAAGGCAACGACCTGTAAGTGCCCTATCTTCCTCTCATACCGCCGTGGCCCCCGCCTCTGAAACCTTCAAAAGATCTCCCTGTGCTGAAGTGACCGAACTCTCTCGGCGCAGGGGCGCTGTAAGACCTCGCAGGCGGGGCGAAGGTCCTCGTCCTGCCGAACGACCGGCTTCTGGGTCCGGCTGTGCTGAGGGGCGGACTGAAACGTCCCGGAGCCGGTGCGCTGTATGACCTCTCGTGCGTAGCAAAAGACCTCGTCCCGCCGAATGACTCGCCTCTGTAACCTTCGAAGGGTCTCCCTGCGCCAACCGGCGGACTGATACGCCTCGTAGCGTTGTACGATTTCTCGTGAGGAGCAACCGCCCCGTACGCTCCGTTCCATTGTCCGACGTGACTTTCCCTGTTCGGGGCAAACCTCCCGCGTCGCTCATGGGCGAAACTCCGCCTGCCGACCCCGCTTTCACGCCGCGGAACAATCATCCCGCTTCCCATGGTTCTGAACCCCCTGTGGCCTCCGCCAGCCCAGAAGTGTCTGAAAGTTGTCCTCGCTGTCGTCGGCACATAGGAAGGACCGACTACCGCCGTCCTGTCGGCAAACGTCGTGCTGTGAAAGCGGTCAAAGGCATTGATCCTGACGAATGTGTCGTCGTCCCTGTCGAAGAAGTGGTTAGTGACGAAGCATGCCTCCCCGTTAACGAAAACCGGCACGTCAAAGTCCACCAGGACGAAGAACCCCGGGAACCAGACATCCCACCACTGGAACGGGTAAGGAACCCACGTGTAAAGATAGGCATAATCAACGGGAGGAGCATAGTAAGTGACGACAGGCGGACCGTAGTCATAGTAATAATTGTTTATCACCGCAGTATCGGGATAATCCGGCGCCGACTGCTCGCCGGTCGCCTCACCCGAAGTGCCGGCCCTGACCGACAGGTCGTACTGCGTCATGACGGCATCATACGCCGCCAGTGCCTCATCCTCTCCCATGGTCAGACTTCCGCCCGATGCCGCAGCAGCCACAGCGGAACGCAACTCACCGGCAATGTCGGGCGTCACGGGATAATCGGCTATCCATCCGTTGCGCGGCGCTATGCCGGCCGTACTCAAAAGGCTCTCGGCGTCTACCTCGCTCGTTGTCTGTCCAAGCTGAAATACACCGGCCAATTTCACCGCCAGCGTCCCCTCACGCACCAAGGGCTGCCCTAACGGCGGTCCGGCCCCTGCCTGGTTGTTTGTCTGGGCAAAAACCATGGCGGGAAGCAGCAGAAAAGCCGCTATCGTCAAAACTGATAAAATCAGCAGGCTTTTCATCTTTTCTCACCTCTTCTCACATAACTTTCAGGGCAGGTATACGTCTTCCCTCTTCCCGCACCTACCCCTTTATTATCATATAACCTGGTGTTGATATGAGCAATCTCAGGATTAAGGACATAAACCGCTTTTCTCGCCTGTTTTAAAAAGAAAGCAGCCGATTACGGGCAGGATTGTCGACAGACGCCGTCAATCTTCGTACTGTTGTCATAAGCGCTATCCACGCAGCAGGCCGGGGATACCCGCAGGAGCTACCCCTTTTTCCTGCGTTCAGTCAGCTCTTCCATCAGCTCCGTCTGGATCGCCTGGATCTCCAGCAGCCTCTCCCACTGATTCGCGAGAAGATGATCCATTTTCTCGTGCAGGCTCCTGATTTCGAGTTCTGCCTTGAGGTTTATGCGGTAATCGTGCTCGGCCTGCAGGCGGTCCCTCGACTCCTGCCGGTTCTGACTCATCATTATTATGGGCGCCTGAACGGCGGCAAGACATGAAAGAATAAGGTTAAGAAAAATATAAGGATAGGGATCGAACGGTTTCTTCCAGAAGAGCGCAATAGAGTTTACAAGCATCCACGAAACGAGGACGGCAGCGAAGATCCCGATGAACTTCCAGCTTCCCCCGAAGTCGGCGATTTTGTCCGCAAGCCGCTCGCCTGCCGTCAGCCGCCGGTCGTATTCGGCGTTGATATTCTTTGAAAGAAGCTCCTGCTCCTCGAGGCTCCTGACCACATCGTGCTCCAGCGCGGAAAGCTCTCCCTTGTCGTCCTCGATAGCGCTCTGGACATATTCCGCCCTGAAACGGTTCAGGTCCGCCATGCAGATGAAGCCTTCCGGGTCAAGGTCTGGACGCGCCTTTCTGATCCTCTCGGCGAGAGGCTTGCGAATGAGCTGTACAGGCGTTACGCCGCCCCTCTTTTTTTGCTGCCCGCAAATCTGGCACACCACGGTGTCCTGGCGCTGCTGCGTCACTTTGCCTGCCTCCTTTCCCGGCTCTTCCCGTGTTTATCCGGGTCTGCCGCACAGACCATCATTCCCCCAAGTATGCCTGCCTCACCCCTTCATTGTCCAGCAGTTCCCTGCTTTGTCCCTGAAGCGCTATCGACCCGCTTTCGATCACGTATCCGCGTTGAGAGAGTTTGAGCGCGGCCTTTGCGTTCTGCTCGACGAGGAGCACAGTGACGCCCTCTTTGTTGATATCGACGATAGTCCTGAATATCCTGGCCACCATGATCGGCGCGAGACCGAGGGATGGTTCGTCGAGGAGGAGGAGTTTCGGCCCGGACATCAGTGCCCTGCCTATGGCGAGCATCTGCTGTTCGCCGCCGCTCAGCGTCCCGCCGAACTGTTCATGCCGTTCGCTTAGAATCGGAAAAAGCCTGTATACATTTTCAAGGCGGGAGGAGAAATTCCCTCTGCCGGGGAAGGCGCCCATTTCAAGGTTTTCCCGCACCGTGAGCCTGGGAAAGATCCTCCTGCCTTCCGGCACCTGGCTGATTCCCCTCCTGACGATCTCATGAGGCGGCATGCCAGCCACATCCAGGCCGTCGAAGATTATCCTTCCCGCCGACGGCCGGAGCACTCCCGAGATCGTCATGAGACAGGTCGATTTGCCGGCGCCGTTGCTGCCGATAAGGGAGACGATCTCGCCCTCCCCTATCTCGATATCGATCCCCCTCAATGCCTCGATCGGACCGTAGGATGCGCGGATATTTTCGAGTTTCAGCATAAGTTTCGGGTACCCGCCTTTACTGATGTATTTCCTTGCCTAGATATGCCTCTATAACCATCGGGTCACGCCTGATTTCGTCAGGCCTTCCCTCGGCGATCTTGACGCCGTGGTCCAAAACGATGATACGTTCCGATATCCCCATGATCACCTTCATATCGTGTTCGATCAGGAGCACCGTTTTCCCCAGCCCGCTGAGGTGACGTATGATCGCCATCATTTCGGCTGTCTCCTGGGGATTCATCCCCGCAGCCGGTTCGTCGAGCAGGATGATCGCGGCCCCGGTTGCCAGCGCCCTGGCTATTTCGATCCTCCGCTGTACTCCGTAGGCAAGACTGCCGGCCGTCTTTGCCGCGTATGACTCAAGACCGAGTAGTTCGAGATACTCGAACGCCTTTTCCCGTGTCGTCCTTTCTTCTTCCCTGAAGGAAACGGAGCCGAATATCGCCGACAGGATCCCGGCGCGCATCCTGGAGTGCTGGGCGACCATCACGTTTTCGAGCACGGTCATCGCCCTGAAAAGCCGTATGTTCTGGAAAGTCCGTGCAATGCCGAGCCGGCTGATCCTGTCCGCCGAAAGGCCCGATATCTCTCTTTCAGAAAGGAAGATACTCCCCTTTGTCGGTCTCATGAACCCCGTGAGACAATTGAAGAGGGTCGTCTTTCCGGCGCCGTTCGGCCCTATTATGCTGAGGATGATCCCGGGAGGGGCCGAAAAACTCACCTCCTCCACCGCCCTTATGCCGCCGAAGTGCTTCGACAGGTCTCTAACCTTCAAGAGAGACATTCTTCCCCCCGAACAAACCCTGCGGTCTGAAGACCATAAAAAATACAAGACCCGCTCCGAGGGCGAGCATACGGTACATCTCCACGCCCCTCAGCACCTCGGGGAGAAAGACGAGCAGGACGGCGCCGACTATCACTCCCGCTATGCTCCCGAGACCTCCGACGATCACCATGCACAGGATAAAAACAGACTCCATGAAGGTAAAACTTTCAGGAGAAACGAATCTCATTTTGGCGGCGAAAAGGCATCCGGCCACCCCTGCCCAGAAGGCCCCGAAGGCAGAGGAATACAACTTGTACGCCAGCGTATTTATTCCCATCGCAGAAGAGGCCAGCTCGTCCTCCCGTATGGCGATCCATGCCCTTCCCACCTTCGAATCCTGCACCCGGCGCATCACGAAGATCGTAATGAGGACAAATGCCAGCACGACATAGTAATAGGATGACAGCCTCCCGAGGTCCAGCCCGAACAGAGAGGGAGGCGCGATACCGGATATCCCGTTCGGTCCCTTCGTTAAACTGTCCCAGTTGTTGAGCACGAGACGCACGATCTCGCCGAACCCGAGGGTAACGAGCGCGAAATAGTCGCCCTTAAGCCTGATCGAGGGGATCGCGAGCAGAAAGCCTGCGGCGGTCGTCACAAGTAAAGAGAGCGGCAGGGCCGTCCAGAAGCCGATGCCGAGCCGCGTATTCAGAAGTGCGTAGCTGTATGCCCCTATCGCGTAAAAGGCCACGAACCCCAGGTTGAGAAGTCCGGCAAAACCGACCACCACGTTCAGGCCGAGGGCGAGGATGATGTAGATGCCGCAGATAATCGCAACGTCCGTTACATATGCCTCGGACACAAACGGCAGCGGGAGGACCGCCACCAGGAGGAGGTAGAGATAGCGGCTGTCGCGCGGAACAAAACGGGTAACGCCGCTGAAGAGGGGACGGGCTTTGTTGATGAGTGAGCCAAGCATATTCAGTAAGGG
>JBJKSM010000143.1:0-3673 GCA_046704045.1 Thermodesulfovibrionales bacterium
TCCGCCGGACTTGCCTTCGCCACGTCCCCGACAAGGGCGCCGTTAGAGCTGCTCAGACCGAACTTCGCCGCAAGATCAGGGGTGAGTTCCTGGATCGTCACGCCGAGCCATCCTCTCGTCACCCTGCCCCGCTGCTCAAGCTGGTCTATGACGAGGCGCGCCATGTTGCTCGGCACCGCAAAGCCGATGCCCTGATATCCCCCGGACTTCGAAAAGATGGCCGTGTTTATGCCTATCAGTTCCCCCCTCACATTCACGAGAGGCCCTCCCGAATTGCCCGGATTGATCGCCGCGTCGGTCTGGATAAAATCCTCATAATCGGCTATCCCGACATTCGCCCTCCCTACAGCGCTGATAATCCCCATCGTTACGGTGTGGCTGAGACCGAAGGGATTTCCTATCGCCAGAACGAACTCCCCTACCTGCAGCTTGTCCGAGTCTCCCCAGCGGATGGTGGGGAGATCCTTTGCGTCGATCTTTACGACGGCGACATCGGTTTTGGGGTCGGCCCCTATGATACGCGCATTGAACGACCTCTTGTCATAGAGCGTCACCCGTATCTCATCGGCCTGTTCTATTACATGGTTGTTCGTAACGATAATCCCGTCCGGCGAGACGATGACCCCCGAGCCGAGGCTCTGCTCTCTCCATTTCCGCGGCATTTTGAAATCCTTGAAGGGGTTGAAAAAATCAAAAAAGGGGTCGTCGGAAAAGGGGGGCGCATCCCTGCGGACGACCTTTGTGGTCGATATGTTCACTACCGCGGGCGATACGGCCCGGGCAATATCCGAAAAAGCCCTGCTCGTTTCGATGATCTGCCTGGGCACGTTCGGCGGGGCGAGGGTCGCATATCCCCGATGCTGCCCCGTGATCTCACCAAGGAAATAAAAAGAGATCCCGCCGAGGAGAAAACCGAACAGGAGTACCGCCAGGATGACAACTATTTTATTTTTCATGACTATTTAATTATAATAATGCGGTCGGGATGTTGTAAAGGTCTGCCGTTGACAAATCGTCGGCTCTAATGCTAATTTCAAAGCTCGTATATTGCTTCGGGACCCAGGGGCAGGGATCAACGCTTCGTCTCTCGTGCCCGACCGGTCCCGGGAAGTAATCCACAAGAGAAAGATAAGGAGGTTCAGATGTTAAAAAGGTATCTGTTGGCGCCCGGCCCGACGCCGGTGCCGCCCGAGGCGCTTCTGGCCATGGCGATGCCCATCATTCACCACCGGTCGCCGGATTTCCTCCCTGTGCTCGAATCGGCGAAGAAGGGGCTGCAGTGGCTCTGTCAGACGAAGAACGACGTCCTTATCCTCTGCTCAACGGGCACCGGCGGCATGGTCGGCGCGGTGAACAATTTTTTCAGTCCCGGCGACAAAGCGCTCGTGGTCAACGCCGGAAACTTCGGCCAGCGCTGGACGAATATCTGCAAGGCATATAACCTCGGCGTCGAGGAGATAAAGATAGAATGGGGGTTTGCGGTAAAGCCCGAAGACGTAGAGAAGGCGCTCAGAAACGACCCCTCCATAAAAGGTGTCTTCGTGCAGGCATCTGAGACGTCGACAGGCGTGTATCATGATATCAAGGCCCTTGCGGAGATAGTGAGAAAATACGAAAACACGATCCTCGTGGTGGACGCCATTTCAGCACTCGTGGCCCACGATCTCAGGATGGACGAATGGGGAATCGACGTGCTTATCGGCGGCTCGCAGAAGGGGCTCATGCTTCCGCCCGGTCTCGCCTTCGTAGGGGTGAGCGATAAGGCATGGGCCTTTGCGGACAAGGCAAAATCGCCGAAATTCTATTTCAATTTCAAAAAAGAACGGGAATCCCTCGCAAAAAACCAGACGAGCTTCACCTCTCCGGTGACGCTGATCATAGGGCTGAACGAGTGCCTCAAACTGCTCAGGAACGAAGGGCTCGAAAACGCCTTCAGACGCCATGAGAAACTCGCGCATGCAACGAGGGAGGCGGTAAAGGCGATCGGCCTCGACATGTTCACGAAAGAATCGCCGAGCAACGCCGTCACCGCGATCAACGCCCCTGCGGGAGTGGATGGGCAGGAAATTTACAAGAACCTCAGGGTAAAATACGGCATCACGGCGGCAGGAGGCCAGGGACAGGCAAAAGGGAAGATATTCAGGATCGCCCACCTCGGGTATGCCGGCGTCTTCGATGTGATCACCGCCATAGCCGGTGTAGAGATGGTCCTGAAGGGAATGGGCCATCCGGTGAAACTCGGGACGGGTGTTGCTGCAGCCCAGGAACTACTGATGGTTCGGGAGGATTGAAAAATAATGAAGGTTCTCGTCAGCGATAACATTTCGCCCAAGGGTGTTGCGATACTGAAGAAGGCCGGTCTCGAAGTCGACGTGAAGACAGGCATGAAGCCGGAAGAACTCAAGGCATGCATAGGTGAATACCACGGGCTGGTCATCCGCTCGGCCACCAAGGTCACCGCGGAGATCATTGATGCCGCGGTCAACCTGAAGGTGATCGGGAGGGCAGGCTCGGGACTCGACAATGTCGACAAGGCTGCTGCTTCCAAAAAAGGCATCGTCGTCATGAATACGCCGGGCGGCAATACTATCACCACGGCGGAGCATTCGGTTGCGATGCTCTTTTCTGTTGCCCGGCTCATTCCCCAGGCCACTGCCTCGATGAAGGCCGGAAAATGGGAGAAGAAGAAATTCATGGGCGTCGAGCTCTTCAACAAGACCCTCGGGATCCTGGGCCTCGGAAACATCGGAAGCCAGGTGGCCAAGAGGGCGCACGGACTCGAAAGGAATGTCACCGCCTATGACCCCTATCTGAGCGAAGAAAAGGCAAAGACGCTCGGCATCAGGAAGGTGTCGCTCGACGAACTGTTCACCCTTTCGGACTTTATCACCGTCCACACGCCGCTGACACCCGAGACAAAGGGGGTTGTCAACGCAGAGACGATCGCGAAGATGAAGGACGGCGTGAGGATCATAAACTGCGCCCGGGGCGGGATCATAAACGAGCAGGACCTCTTTGAAGCGCTGAAGAGCGGTAAAGTGGCAGGTGTGGCGCTCGACGTTTTCGAGAAGGAGCCGCCCACCGACAATCCGCTTCTCACCCTCGACAGCGTGATCTGTACCCCGCATCTCGGGGCCTCGACCGAAGAAGCCCAGGAAAACGTCGCTCTCGCGGTGGCGGAGCAGATCGTCGACTATCTCGTCAACGGGACGATCCGGAACGCGGTGAATTTCCCTTCCATCCCGGCGGACCAGGTTCCGCGCCTTCAGCCGTACATCAGCCTTGCGGAAAAGCTGGGGAGTTTTTCCTCGCAGATTTTCGAGGGCGGCGTCACCGAGATCACCGTCGAATACAGAGGGGACGCGGCCGAGATAAATGCGGCGCCGGTCACTATCGCCGCCATAAAGGGCTTTTTGTCGCCGATCCTCCTTGAAACGGTCAATTTCGTGAACGCACCCTTTATCGCCAGGGAGCGCGGCATAGAGGTAAAAGAAACAAAGACCAGGGATTCAGGCGACTACCAGAGTATCATCGGCCTGAGGATAAAGTCGGAGGACAGGGAAAGCTATGTCGCCGGCACGCTCTTCAGCAAAAAGGACCCTCGCATCATTCTGATAGACGACTACAAGGTCGAAATCGTCCCGGAGGGTGAGCTGCTGCTTATGTAGAACAA
>JBJKSM010000144.1:0-6405 GCA_046704045.1 Thermodesulfovibrionales bacterium
GGATAGCTCACTTCCGTTTCCACGACATCAGGCATACATTTGCCACCAGACTGGTCCAGGCAGGCATCGATCTCTATAAGGTCTCGAAGCTCCTGGGCCACAGGGACGTCTCGACCACCCAGCGGTACGCGCATCACTACCCCGAGAGCCTGCGGGACGGAGTGGAGATCCTGGACAAAATGACACGTGAAAAAGCGAGGATGCCCCAGTGAAGGCGGGAAACAGGATGGGGGTAGTCTTTTATCACGTTTTTATCACGTTTTGGTGTATAATAACGGGCAAACCCTACAGCCCCCTTAGCTCAGTAGGATAGAGCACAGGTTTCCTAAACCTGGTGTCGCAAGTTCGATTCTTGCAGGGGGCACCATCCTTTACTGTGCCCTCGCTGCGCCGGCCCGCTACCGGGCCTTCCCGTCAGAGGATTTCTTCGCGGGAGCAGGACACTTCCCGTGAGCCGCCCGTTTTGTCTTCGCCGGCTTCTTCCTTTTGTGCGCCTTCCTTTTTTTATTCGCCCGCACATGGCCATGAATCTTCCTGGGGGGCCTTTCCGCCTTTACCTTCGGGAACTCTTCGGCGAGACCGAGTTTCTCCGGCGAAAAGGTGGGGTCGATCAGATATGCCTGCTTAAAATACCCTGTAGCCTCATCAAACCTGCCAAGCTCGTAAAGGGAATAACCCAGCAAATAGTAGGCCGCCGGATCGGGCTTTTTTTCAACGTATGCCTTGAGCAGTGTGACGGCTTCCCTGTAATTTCTCCCTGCGTAGTCTTTCAGCGCCGCATCATATTCGGCGTCTGCGAAGACAGTACCGGCAATCATAAGCAACGATAAAAAAGCTATGACGACAATGATACCTTTTTTCATATCGCCTCCCTTAAACGTCAGTGGCCTCAGCCGGATACCACTTGTCATCGAAAACGCGTTTCGCGGCTGACGCACTGCGATACATAATACAGCGATAAACGCCAGCGATGTCCTGCACCTACCGTATTATACAGATACTTTTTTATTTATCAAAGAAAGAAATGCACGAAAAAAAGGGAAACACTTGACTAAGAAAGGAGGTTTGCGGAAAATCAGTATGTCATGAGATATATACGGTTACTGATCGAATATGACGGCACACGCTACCTCGGCTGGCAGTCCCAGACATCGGGCGGAACTCTGCAGGACATCCTGGCGGAAACAATCTCCGGCATCACCGGCGAAAGGATCAGGCTCACCGGGGCGAGCAGGACCGACGCAGGGGTCCACGCCCTCGGCCAGACGGCGGTATTTGAAACGGAGTCCATCCTGACGGACGCGGTCATCACGAGGGCTCTGAACGCAAAGCTCCCGCGGGACATCAGGATAATAGAGGCAGTCGAGACGGACAGCAGATTTCATCCCCGGTACGATGCGATAAAAAAGAGTTACTTTTATCTCATCTCAACCGGGAAGAAGCGGTCTGCCTTTCTTTTTCCCTATCTCTGGGACATGACAACGGATCTCGACACAGACGCAATAAAAAGTGCGGCGGCCCATCTTTCAGGCAGGCATGACTTCTCGTCTTTCATGGGCTCCGGCTGCGGCTCAAAGACGCAGGTGCGGACGGTGCATGCCGTCGAGGTCACGTGCTGCCGGGAACTAAGCTTCATGACCGCGTCGATCAGCGGCGATTTCATCAAGGTCAGGATAGAGGCGGATGCCTTTCTCAGGCACATGGTGAGAAATATCGTCGGCACCCTCGTCGAGGTGGGAAGGGGGAAGATCTTGCCTGACGCCGTAAAGGACATTCTTCTTGCCCGTGACAGGCGTGAGGCAGGCCCCACGGCGCCCGCAAAAGGGCTCTTCCTCGAAAGGATCATCTACTGAAAAAGGTGTGCATCTCGTCGAAGGCGGCAAGTTTGTCTTTTCCGTACCTTCCGATTGACGCCCGGACTTCATCGAGAGATTTTTCCACGTTGAGGGCGCCTATCTTCTTCGAAAAAAATTTGTCCGCGTAACAGATGATCTTTTCTTCCAGTGAAAGGGGGAGCATGTCCCTGCGCGGTATGGGGAGACGGCGACGATCGATATCGGCTACGTTGAGGCCGACGCCTACATGTCTTTCGCAGACAAGTGCATGGCGCATGAGGCCCTCCCCTTCGAGGAGCTCCCTGCCGAGGTAGCCGTGGCAAATGTATTCATGGTCTCCGTAACAGCCTATCTGCGGCTCGTTCGTCATGAATATCCCGATATCGTGGAGCAGCGCCGCTTCTCCGATGAACGTTTCGTCAGGTCCCGGGCGGCGCACCTCCGACGCGGTCCGGAGCGCTTTTCCTGCCACCGCCTTCCCGTGTTCGACGAGCACGTTGAAAGCCGTAGAGCCCGGCTGATAGTATTTCTCTATGATCTTAAGCGGATCCGTCGTCAAATGCTCCCTTTCAATGATTTTCTTAATTGTACACAAAAGCCGGACCGGCAGGAACAGGCCGCCGAAAAAGGTCCGAAGGATCTGCTATAATGCCGGATGTCCGGTATGACTGTTATACTGTAGTATATATTGTGAGGTTCAGACCGGGAGGCAAAATGGTGAGGTATAAAGGGGTCAATCATCTTGCTATGGCAACAGGCGACATGGACTGCACGGTCCGTTTCTGGAGGGACCTCCTCGGAATGATGCTCGTCGCTGGATTAGGCTCTCCGGGCTACCGGCACTATTTCTTCGAGATCTCCGAAAACGACACGATCGCCTTTTTTGAATGGTCGGATGTCGAGCCTGTCCCTGAAAAAGAACACGGAAGAGTCGTTAAAGGACCCTTCGCCTTCGACCACGTGTCCTTCGGCGTAGTTGGTAAAGGCGATCTCTGGGATCTGAAAGACAGGATCTCCGCCGCCGGTTTCTGGGTATCCGAGGTGATCGACCATGGTTTTATCCTGTCGATCTATACCTTCGACCCAAACGGCATACCGATAGAGTTCAGCTGGAGCGTGGAGGGGATCGATATTCACGGGAGGCCGGTCATGGCGGATGTCTTCCCGTCTCCTGCGGCAAGTGAAGGTCCGGAACCGCAGCGGGCGGTCTGGCCTGCCGCCGGGGCCGCCACTCCGGAAAAAGAGCGGAAGGTCTATCCGGGGCAGGGACGGGAGTTCTTTCGCGGCGTGAAGAAGGAGGGGACATAGAATATGCCCGCCGGCCTTTATCTCCCGACCCTGACTGTCCTCGCGGCCAATCGTTCGGCCACCCCTCTTAACGGTTTCGGCCCGAATGCGGAACAGGGACTTTCAGCACTTTTCTGGGGGCTGGTCCTCATTATCGCAGTTCCCATCGCGATATTTCTGAGCCTCAGGATCGCCCGCTTCATACGTGTCCGGAGGGAGAAGGAATTTATCGAGCAGATGAAGGACCGGGCGCTTCGGCACGAAAAGGCCGGAGAGTTTGTCTCCGCAGGAGTAGTCCATGAAAAACTGAAGGATCCTGAAAAGGCCGCAGAACTGTTCGAGCGGGGAGGAGATTTCAGAAGGGCCGCCTCAGTTTATGAATCACTCGGGGAGACGAAGAGGGCGGCCGGGCTGCACGAGAGGGCTGGTGATTCCGCCAGGGCGGCGGAGCTCTGCATGGCATCCGGGGACTTCCTCGCGGCAGCCAGAATCTACAACCAGCAGGGAGATAAACTCCGGGCGGCCCAGGCGCTCGATATGACCGGAAACAGGCTTGCGGCCGTCAGGGCCTACAGGGAGGCGCAGAGTTACGAGAAGGCTGCGGAGCTTCTCAGGGAAGAGGGGATGTACAGGGAAGCTGCAGAGATGTACGGGATTTCTCTCGCCGGAGAAAAGGCAGATCGGTCGAATGCCGGCAGGTTTTATTCCTACGCATCCCTCCTGGAGACGGCAGGAGAAAAGGAAAAAGCGGGTGAGGTCTACAGAGAAATCGCAGAGACGGCTCCCGATTACATGGATGTCCTTGAAAAGGCGGATGCGCTTGCTCCGCGGGAAGAAGAAATTGCCGGAGCTGAGGAGTCGGCCGATGCTGCCCCGACTATGCAGCGGTCGGCGAGCCTGAAGAGCTTCTTTTCCCCGGGGATGGAACCGAGGTACGCCTTGAGACTCTGGGTGCAGGTAATGAAGGCCCTTCACCAGATGACGAAGGACGGAGCGGTCATCGACAATCTCTCGCCCGAAAACATCAGCATCGATTCGACCAACACGGTGACCTTCAACCGTGAGGCGCCGGGAAATTTCGCCTACCTTGCTCCCGAAGTCGCCGCGGGTGCGCCGCAGGACGAGTGTTCCCTCATCTATTCGATGGGGGTCATGCTGTATGAAATGCTCACGGGGAACCTCGATTCCTTCGGACTGAAAAAACCCGCGGAGGTCAACAGCGATATTCCTTCATGGCTCGATGAACTGGCGACACGGTGTGCGCAACGGGACCGTTGTGCAAGGTATCAGAGTTTCGATGAGATCTTTTCGACTCTCCTGACTCTGAAAAACAGGCCGTGATCCGGGAGAGGCCGGTGTGAGCCTTTTTCTTTTCACCTTCTTTTTGATATACGCGGGGCTGCACCTGTGCGCCTTCCTCAAGGCGAGGGCCGCCATCGGGTTCGGCCTCGCCTGGGGGATCTGTCTCGCCCTTTTCATGCTCCTCATGCTCGTGGCGCCCTTTATCACACGCGTTTTCGAAAAAAGCGGGCACGACACCGTTGCGCGGATATCGGCCTATACCGGTTACACCTGGCTCGGCATCCTGTTCCTGTTCTCCTCCTATGCCTTCCTGGTGGATCTCTTCCGGTTCATCCTCTATGCAGGAGGGCTTCTCTTCGGCAAAGACATCTCCCCTTCCGTGGTATCTCCGGCGCATCGTTTTTTCCTGCCGCTCGTGCTGGCGGCGGTCACTTCCGTTTACGGCTACTTCGAGGCACTGGACATAAGGACGGAAAGGGTCACGATCCGGACAACTAAGATACCGGCAGAAGTCGGCCGCCTGAGGATCGTCCAGATCTCGGATGTCCATCTCGGCCTTATCGTAAAAGAGGACAGGCTCAAGAGGATCCTCGCGATTGTGAAGGCTGCACATCCCGACATCCTCGTTTCGACTGGTGATCTCGTCGACGGCGAGATCTGCAGGCTCAACGACCTTTCGAACCTGCTTGCGGAGGTCAGGCCGCGCTATGGAAAATACGCGGTTACGGGAAACCACGAGTTTTATGCCGGCTTCGACCAGGCGGGGTGTTTCACCAAAGACGCGGGGTTTACGTTTCTCAGGGGCGACGCCGTCATCCCCGGCGGGGTTATCAACATCGCCGGAGTAGACGATCCGGCAGGAAAGATCTACGGCCTCTCGAAAGATGTTTCAGAGGAGGTGCTTCTTGGCGACCTCCCGGATGACAGGTTTACAGTTCTCCTCAAGCACAGGCCGCTCGTGGACGAAAAAGCCGCGCCCTTTTTCGACCTCCAGCTCTCAGGCCATGTCCACGGCGGGCAGATATTCCCCTTCACGATCGCCACATGGCTCTATTACCCGGTAACCTCGGGGTATGTGAAGGTTTCTGACAGGGCGTATCTCTACGAAAGCAGGGGCGCAGGAACCTGGGGCCCGCCGATCCGCTTCCTCGCCCCGCCGGAGGTCGCGGTCATCGACCTCGTCCATGAGGACAGGAAATGAGGAGGGAATAAGCCTTCCGCTTAATGGAACATCTCTCGGAATGACCGGGCCGAATTCCCGGTCAGATCCCGGTCTTTTTTCTCTTTTTCTCCATCGTCACGCAGTAGAGGCCCCTTCCATCGGACGCAGGCGCAAAGCATGCGTTGTCCGAGACGCACTCCGAAGGGCGACGGTCGCCCTCCCGCCAGCGCCTGACGAGCCCCGGCTCGCAGATGAGCGGCCTACTCATCGAAATGTAGTCGCAGGTTCCTGCCCGCACCAGTCTCTCGGAAACTTCGAATGAGCGGATGCCGCCCACCAGCATGAGCGGGACCTTTACCGCTTTCCTGTAAAGCAGCGCAGCCTCCCTGTAGTAAACCTCCTCCTCAGGGGTCATAAGCCTGCCCGGCCGCACCGGCGACAATTTTTCGGGTGAGATCACCGTGCCGCCCGAAAACTCGACGGCATCGACAGAGTTCTTTTCGAGCATGACCGATACGCCCACCGCCTCTTCGCGCGTCATGCCGCTTTCGAGAAAATCCTCGGAGTTGATCTTTACGAGCACCGGGTATTTCGGTCCTACCGCCTCCCTCACACGACGCACCACCTCAAGCAGGAGCAGCGCACGGTTTTCGAGCGGGCCGCCGTAGTCGTCGGTCCTTTTGTTGAAGGCGGGGCAGAGGAACTGGCTATACAGGACGCAATAAGTAATTGCGTATAAAGGTAAAAATATGATATGCTGTATTCATGAAACCATTAACCATTACCGATGCCTCAACCATTATTTTGGGATTACAGGAT
>JBJKSM010000145.1:0-17560 GCA_046704045.1 Thermodesulfovibrionales bacterium
TCCTTTACCGTTTCCCTGCTCATTTAGTAACCTTCCTCCTTCGGGTATCTCAGTACTGAAAAGTAAGGTTACATTATTCATGTCGCAATGATTGTCCATAGAGTTACATTTTAGACGGCGCAAAACGATGGATTTACAAGCCTGCATAAAAAGTCTATACTATGCACGGGGCAGCTATGCAAATACTGATTGAATTTATCTGGTTGGTATCAATTATCGTGATCTTTTATGCATTTTTCAGAGCTATGGCTCTGAGGAAGAAGATCCCGGGTGGAATTGCAAGCCAGGCCTGGAAGTTTCTTTATTACCTCATTGGACTGCTGGCGGTAGGCTGTCTCACCATGCCATTATTCTCAGGATTGCCGGAGGAGTCGAGAGAATTTATCTTTGTGGTAGTGTCTCTGGCAGCGGCTATTTTTATTGTGAAGGTCATCAATCTTTTTTATAAAGTAATAAAAGAGGTAGGACTTTAAGACCTTAAAAAATACAATGCCTGCCACGGATGACATCAAAAAGATCGTCAGCGATGCCCTCGGCGGCGTTGCGAGCTCTATCTTCATAAACCATACCCTGGCCATCATAGACGAATCCGCAGACAGCAGGGAAAGCTTTTTGGCTGCGTCAGAGAGGATAAGAAACAGGGTGGCCCTGTTCATCGATGAAAACCTGGCCGGCAAACTGTTTGCTGTTCTGAATGCCGAGATCGGGAAGCTGGAGCTGACTCCCGGCACCAGAAGGAGGCACACCAGAGTCGGCTTCCGAAATAAGGTCAACATGACCTATGCCGGCAGGGCCTACGAATTGTATACGACAAACATTTCAGAAGGGGGAATGAACGTTGAAACAAAGGAGCCTTTTCCTGTCGGCTCAAAAGTGGAAATATCCCTGCCTTTGAAAGGCGGCAGCTCTATTATAATCAATGGCGTTGTGGTTAATACAAAAAGCTGCAGAGGACTCCAGCCGGCCGGGATGGGCATACAGTTCAACGGAGTCAGCGACCTCATCCTGACGATATTGAAGAGCATCATAAACAGGGCACCGGATAAGGGAAGCGCCGCCAGTCTGAGAACGACGCATTTTCCCGCAGGTAAATCCAATGCACGCTCATGACTGAGGGATTGGGCCTTTTTTTTATTCATGTTTCTTCCTGGAGCCGACACCCCGGCTTTTTCCCCGGGATACAATGTTTCTCCGGGAATTAAACGTTCCTCACCAGTTAAATGCCCGGCCCGGAGACACCTCTACCCCTTTAGCACCTCTCTGACCTTTTTCACAAGGTCAACCGGGGAGACCGGTTTGAGAATAAATGCCGCTTCACCGCCGGGGACGCCGCTTTTAGTAAAGATATCTTCCGCGTACCCGCTCACGAAAATACACCTGACGTCCGGGCTCATCGCCCTGATCTTCCGGAACGCCTCCTTGCCGTTCATCTTCGGCATGATGCCATCGAGGATGACAAGCCGGATCCTTTCTTTATTGTCGCTGAACAGGGAAACGGCTTCGGCGCCGTCGACCGCTTGCACCACCGTGTAGCCGTAATGCTCCAGCACCGTCGTATTCAGCTTCCTGAGGGCGGCGTCGTCTTCAGCCAGGAGTATGGTCCCGGTTCCCGGCTCCGGTGCGGGCTGCTCCTCCTTCTTCTCGGCGCGGGGCTCGGGCGCAGCCTGCGCGAGAGGAAAGTAAATCTTGAAGGTCGTACCGTTCCCCGGTTCGCTGTAAACATTGATGAAGCCGTCGTGTCTCTTCACGGTCCCGTACACCATCGAAAGACCGAGCCCCGTGCCCTTGCCCTGCTCTTTCGTGGTAAAGAACGGCTCGAATATCCTCGATTTTGTCTCTTCGTCCATGCCGGGGCCTGTGTCCGAAACCATGACGAGCGCATAATCTCCCGTCCTGCCGTATCCATGGGCTTCGACGGATTCCAGGTCAAGACTGACGGATTTCGTCTCGATCGCTATCTTCCCGCCGTCCGGCATGGCGTCCCTGGCGTTGGTGACGAGGTTCATGATCACCTGCTCTATCTGTCCCATGTCCGCCATGACTGGAAGAACCCCCCCGGCACAGGTCATGACAATCGAAATGTCCTCCCTGATCAGTCTGTGGAGAAATGTTTCGAATTTCCTTATAACTTCATTCATGTCTATCGCCCTCAGGTTGACCGTCTGCTTTCTGCCGAATGCGAGAAGACTCTGCGTGAGTGCAGCGGCCCTTTCGGCCGATTCCAGTATCTGCTGGATATCATGCCGCATGGGGTCCGCTTCCCGCGTCTTCATGAGGGCGAGGTGCGAATAACCGACGACCGTCGAGAGGATGTTGTTGAAGTCGTGCGCCACGCCCCCGGCCAGCAGGCCTACCGCTTCCATCTTCTGGGCCTGGATGAACTGCTCCTCGAGTTTCCTGCGCTCTGTGACGTCCTCGGCAATGAAGCTGAACATCGGCCTTCCGGCGCCGCTGTTGCCGAGGAACGCCACCGTCACAGCTATACGGAGCATGCCGGCCGGCGAAGGATGCTCATATTCGAACCGCACCGCCGCCCCTTCGGTCCGGCTGAGCAGGCAGTTCCCGGCCCAGAGGCGGTTCACTTCCGCAGGAACGCCGAGGCCGGTCCAGGTCAGGTTCGGCAGCTCCTCCGGCCCGATTCCGAAAAAGCGGGCAATGGCCGCGTTGCCGTGCACCGCAATGATATCACCCCCGGCTATTTCGGTCACGCCCATCATAAGCGGGGAGCTGTCATAAAAGCTCTGAAGCGTAGCCCGGCTCTTGCGGAGAGCCTCTTCGGCCCTTACCCTCTCGATGGCGGGACCGAGTTGCATCGCGGCCCTTTCGAGCATCTCCACCGTCTCGAGGGGTACCATGTTTTCCCGGTGGTCGGCCGCATGGATCAGGCCGAGGATCTGCTTTCCCCTGCGAAAGGGGACAAGGGCCACCGATTCGTAACCCATAAGGTTGCAGACGTTCCGCGTCCGTCCCTTCTCTTCCTCCTTCACTGTGGCGAGAAACCGGCTCGTTCCGTTGATGTAGAAGGACCCGCCTTCCGTATAAAAAGAGAGGGCGGGGTTTGTATCCCCCCTGATTACGTTGATGCACATGCAGCGGTCCTTTTTTATCGAAAGGGGGCTCTCGGACTCGTAGAATTCCGGGCTGAAACCCTCATACGCGAGATAGGGGATGCCGCCTTCTCCGTCGAGCACGCGGACCCCGACGGAATCGCATCCGGTGTAGTCCCTGATCTCGGATACATACGCTTCGAGCAGCGGTTTCATCTCCGTATTCCTGTGTATCGCTTCGAGAAAGCGAAGTGATGCCCTAAGAGAACGCTCCGCCTTCCTGGGCTCAGTGACGTCCTGGATCATGCCGCGGACCTTGACTATCCTGCCGCCCTCCCTGACGGGCTGTCCCATTGTCCTTACCCACTTTCGAGTGCCCCGGGCGGTAATCATTTCGAGCACGAGATCATAAGGTTTGCCGCACTCGATCGCTTCCTTTACGGCTTTTTCAACAGCCTCGCGCGAAGCGCCCCTGTAAAAGCCGAGACCCTGCGCGGCTGATGTCGGCGCCTTCGGGTCGACCTCGTGGATGAGCGCAGTTTCCTCTGTCCAGGTCCCCTCCATTGTGTCGGCGTCGAACTCCCATCCGCCTATTTTCGCCATCCTGCCGGCATAGGCGAGCATCTCCTCCCGCGTCCTGAGCTCCCGCTCCACCCGTTTGCGTTCGGTGATGTTGTCGAAGACAGCGACAAAATATTCCCTTTCGGTGCTGTATACGGCCGCGGATAACCATATCCCGAGGGAGTCGAGACAGGTCTCGAATTTTTCCGGCCGGCCCGTCAATGCCACTCTGCCATAGATTTCGAACAACTCGGGGTTCGTCTCCCGGATTCCAGGGATGACCTCACTAACCTTTTTCCCGACGACGTTGTCAAGGCCCGTCAATCTCCCGAAAGCGTCGTTGACGTCGAGATAAACGAAATCCTTCGGCATTCCATTTTCGAAAAACATCCTGCAATACGCATATCCTTCGAGCATGTTTCTGAACAGGGAACGATATCGCTCCCTGCTTTCGCGCAATTCTTCCTGCGCTTTTTTGTGCGCGGCTATTTCACCTTGCAGCTCCGACTGATAATGACCGATAGCTTCGCGCATCGAGGAGAACCCGGCCACAAGCTCCCCCATTTCGTCTGCATGCTTCTTCGGCAGCAGCGCACTGAAGTCGCCGTCCGCAAGGCCCTTTGAAGCCTCCGAGAGGGCGGCGACCGGCCTTGTGACGTTTCTGTCTATGAAAACAAAGGTGAGGAGAAAAATGACGAACAGGCCGGCAAGGAATAAAACCATAAGTACCAGATGCCGGGCCCTGATGTCCTTCATACCCGGCCCGAAGTCGACAGCTATGACAAGTCTTCCCAGCGTAACATTGCGGTAGGTTATGGTGCGCTCGAAGCGGCGGACCTCACTACCGTTTTCACCGCCCGGCAAAGCAGGGCTTCCCGAAAGCGGGTAGAGCCTTTTGCCTCCGGCGTTGAAAAGCGTAACTTCCTTCCAGTCCCTATTTTTCTTCAGGAGTTCGTCGAAATCGCTGTACACCTCATCCAGCTGATGATTCAGCAGCAGCGGGATCAGGCCGTTTTCGAGCGTAGCGAGGTGCCTCACGACCGCTTCCCGGTATATGTTCCCGGTTGTGGCGATGGAGCGGGGCATCCAAAAGCCGTAAAAGTATACGGCCGCTGCCAGGCCAAAAAAAAGCGTCGGCAGAAGAAGCTTTATCCTGAGGCTCATATCATCACGCCCACCGTATTATACCTCTCTCTGCGATGTCTCAAGCCCCGCCCCGCGGACAACTATACCCAACGACGCAATCCTTTCTCCCGATCATTCAATAATGAGTACAGTTTATGAGACGATGCCGCGGCTGTCTACAAAAAAAGCTGCAGGATATCTTTAGGCGGGAAACTGAGGAACGCGGTCTCGCCCGGCGGCGGACATCAGATCCTCACGATCCGTCCCGTCGGCTGCCAGCGGGCGGCCTGCTTCAGCGGTAAAGGCCTGTAGCTCTCCACGAGGTCCCCTATTCTTGCTTTATTGAAATCCCTGATCTTTATTCCTACCTTCTGCCCGGGCAGCGCCTTCTGGACGACGCTGTCTCCGATGTGAAGAGATTCCACGACCCCGGAATATACCGGTCCCATTTGTGAGATGATCCTGAAATGCTGCCCTGTCGAAAGATGCCCCGACGTTACCTCGCATCCGACAATCATCCCCTTTCTGCTGCTCTTGAACAGGGCCACCACCTTGCCGGAGCCCGTGACCTCCTCTTCGGGAGCGGCAGGGGCAAGGCTTTCAGCAATGGTCTTCAGGTCGTCGGTCAGGCGGTAGATCACGTCGTAGAGGCGCACTTCGACCCGGTGTTCCCTGAGCGCCTTCTCAAGTCCGGCCGCCACGCCAGCCTGAAATCCGACGATAAGCCCGCTGGCGGTTTCCGCAAGGAGGATGTCGGACCTTGATACAGCGCCTACGCCGCTGCCGATAATTGTCGGCCCGACATCCCGAAGGGTCATCCGGTAAACGGCGTCCGAGACCGCCTCGACGCTTCCCGCAGAGTCGCACTTCAGGACGATATCGAGCCCCGGTTTTTTTTGCCCCGGGGCAGCTCGCATCTTCTCAGCGTTTTTCATCGCCGTCATCCAACTTCCTCCTGAAGAGCTGCAGGTACTCGCCATAGCCTTCCTTTTCGAGGTCTTCCTTCGGGATGAACCTTAAAGCCGCGGAGTTCATGCAGTAGCGCAGGCCGGTCGGCCCGGGGCCGTCCCTGAAGACGTGGCCGAGATGCGAATCTCCATGCCTGCTCCTCACCTCGGTCCTTCTCATAAAGAAGCTCCGGTCGTCTTTTTCGACTATATTGGAAGGGTCGAGGGGCCGTGAGAAACTCGGCCATCCTGTACCGGAATCATATTTGTCGAGCGAACTGAAGAGCGGCTCTCCCGAGACCGCATCCACGTAAATTCCTTCGTGTTTGTTGGCCCAGTACTCGTTGTCGAACGCCGGCTCAGTGCCGTTTTTCTGGGTCACCTTGTACTGCATCGGCGTAAGCCTCTTTTCCAGTTCCTCTTTCGGCGGTTTCACAAAGTTCCTCCACTTCTCTCCCGAAACATCAGTTGCGGGTGCACGGTCCTCCTTTGCCCGGCCCCATGTCTGCGTTAAATACTGGTCGCGTCCGGAGTTGGAGCGATAGAAATCGTACCGCACAGGGTTTTTCTTTTCGTAATCCTGATGATAAGCTTCAGCAGGATAGAACCTCGACGCCGGAAGGATCATCGTTACAACCGGCTTTCCGAAACGTCCCGATCTCTCAAGGGTCTCTTTCGACTTTTCGGCAACGGCCTTCTGTTGAGGCGTGTGATAGAAGATCGCCGTGCGGTACCGGGACCCGCGGTCGACGAACTGCCCTCCCGTATCGGTGGGATCGATCTGTTTCCAGAAGACATCGAGAAGCTTCTCATAGGTGATCTTCGAAGGGTCGTATATCACCCGGACCGCCTCGACATGGCCCGTCGTCCCCGAGGAAACCTCTTCATACGTCGGATTCTCCTTATGTCCTCCGGTGTAGCCGGCGGTCACTTCCTTCACGCCGTCGAGTCTCTCGAAAGGCGGCGTCATGCACCAGAAACAGCCCCCTGCGAAGGTGGCTGTTTCCAGCCTCTTTTCACCGGCGAAGGAAAATGCGAGCATCGCGGCCACCCCCGTTGCAATCGTTATCGTTAACAGGCGCATCATACCGCTCATCTCCTCTCTCTTTATTTTACTCCCTTTGGAAGGCAGTGGTGAGGTCATCCTTCCACTCTTTTCCCGCCCGCCTTTTCTCTCAGCCTGCGACTGTTACTACGCCGCCCGCAAGATGAAAGTGAGCAGGCAAGAATACATCAGGCACAGGAAAGAGGCGTCGGTCCTTACAAGATATTGTCGCTCAGGCCGGCAGCCGCCTGCCTTTCCCGCTGAAAAGCATGAAGTGTCCCAGCCCGTGTTTGTGCAGGAAATATTTGAGTGAGACTGCGAGGACGCCGAGGCCGTAAGCAAGGCTCCGCCGGAAATTTATGGACGACGCCTCCTCGAAATATCTGGTCGGACAGCTTATCTCGCCTATCTTGAAATTGAAACAGACCGCCTGGACGAGGATTTCGTTATCGAAGATGAAGTCATCGGAATTTTCGCCCAGGGGAAGCGTATCGAGGACTTCACGGGTAAAGGCGCGGAACCCCGTGTGGTATTCGGAGAGCTTGGCGCCGAGAGCGATGTTTTCGACAAATGTGAGCACCCTGTTGGCAACGTACTTGTACAGGGGCATGCCGCCCTTGAGGGCCGTCCCGCCGAGTATCCTCGACGCCAGTACGACGTCATAGTGACCCGATGCGATCATGGACGCCATCGCCGTCACGAGCCGCGGCGAGTACTGGTAATCCGGATGCACCATCACGATTATGTCCGCACCGAGCTTCAGCGCCTCCCGGTAACACGTCTTCTGGTTGCCGCCGTATCCCCTGTTCTGCTTGTGGATGATCGTGGTAATTCCCAGGTCCCGCGCAACACCCGACGTGTGGTCCGTCGATGCATCGTCAACGAGGATCACCTCATCCACGTATTCGAGGGGCAGTTCGCCGTAGGTTCGGCGGAGGGTCTTTTCGGCATTGTAAGCCGGGAGTACGACGATCAGCTTCTTTCCCTGTATCACACGTCGGTACCTGTCACTTTCACCATAAAGTCGCAACCTCTCCGATTCACATTATAATAAATTACATCACCGGCCGCCCGGGAAAAAAGAAGAACCCGGAAGCCGGCAGCAGTCCTGCTTCCGGGCCGTGTTTACATTATAATAACATCTGAAGACAAAACCGGAAAAAGGAGGACGAACACGTGGTGCCGAAGGTCGAAGCGGAATCGAGGATTGTACGCCTTCAGAGGCGGCTCGCCGACGAGGAGATCGATGGGGCGCTCTTCGTCTATCCGATAGACGTCTATTATTACAGCGGCACCCGTCAGAACGCGGTGCTATGGGTCCCTGCCGACGGCGGTCCGACGCTTCTCGTAAGGAAGAGCCTTCTCAGGGCAATGGAGGAAGGCCTCGTGGAAGACATCCGCCCGTTCCCGTCGAGCAGGGAACTTCCCGCATTTTTCGACGGCCGCTTCGAAAGAATCGGCCTCACCTTCGATGTCCTGCCGGTCCAGCAACACCGGTTCTACGCGAACCTCCTGCCGGGAAGGCAGTTCACGGACATCTCACCGATCAACCGCGAGTTGCGCTCCATAAAATCGGAATGGGAAGTTGAACAGATACGGACGAGCGGCCGGATGCTTTGCAGCGCCTTCGCCGGGGTACCGTCAGTTTTCAGGCCGGGTATGACGGAACTGGACCTTGCCGCAGAGTTCGAGTACCTGCTGAGAAAGTCGGGCTGCGAAGGGTACCTGCGGATCAGGGCGTTCCACCAGGAAATCGTGGGGATCGTGGCTGCGGGAGGCAATGCCGCGCTGCCCGGCTGCTTCGACGGGGCAGTCACCGGCAGGGGGCTCTCCGGCGCGTCTCCCTTCGGCCCGGCCCGCGACCTGATCGGGGAAGGGGTCCCTGTCATCATCGATTACGGGTACATTTTCAACGGCTACATCGTTGACATGACGCGCACCTTCGCCGCCGGGGGACTCGATCCCGAGCTTCGGAGGGCTTTCGATCTTTCTCTCGGGATACAGGAGCGGATCGTGGAAAACATGAAGCCGGGCGTCGTCTGCGAGGAGCTCTTTGCGGTCGCCGCGTCGATGGCTGAGGAGGCGGGGCTCGGCGACAGGTTCATGGGACGCCCGGGAGAACAGGCAAGGTTCGTCGGTCACGGCGTAGGTCTCGAACTGGACGAACTTCCGATTCTCGCCCGGAAGTTCAAAACACCTCTCCTTGCCGGACAGACCGTTGCGATAGAGCCCAAGTTCGTCTTCCCCGGCAAGGGTGTAGTCGGCATCGAAAATACCTATGCGGTCACGGGCAGCGGCTGCGAGCGGCTCACCCCCCTCACCGACGACATAGTGGTCCTGTGACCGGATGCGCTGAAAATCTTCGCCGTGATTCTCACCTGCCCGGCGGTTACAATTCGACGATTTGCCCGGAAGGATTCTTTAGTGAAATGCCATAAAACATAATGATCCTAAAATGTGTGACAAAGGTTCCGGCAGGCCGGAATGACAGCGCAATAAGACTTTCATCTATTTTGCCGAAGTATTAATATGTCCGTTCAGCGGTACGGCATCTGCTGCCGATATTGCTGGGGCGCGGACGTGTAGGGAGAGTAGTAGGGAATCCTCCACCAATCCCACCGGATAGGCCTGGCCTCCTCCCATAGATGCAGTTCCTTTACCCTGATGACGGGATAAGCATAAGGCCGGTCCTGGTAGGTGCCGAGTTCCTGCCCGACCACCTCACCCGCCACCGTAACCTTTCGTCCGGCGGCATATTCATGCGGATCGAGGACCTGCGGGGTCTTTGCGATGAACTCCCCTTCGGAATGCCCGGGGCCCTCCGGTCTTCCCAATAGATTGATTGGCGTCTCAGAAAGATAGAGGTCGCTGCCGTCCTGATGCCTTACGGTCTTAACTACGACCCCTCCCCAGATAACAACAACGCCGCGATAAGCGCCGGGGTTGGCGAGCACCTTCGTAAAGGCAAGTTTCTCCGAGGCCTCCTGCCTCAGTTCGGGTGAAACGGGAGACGCGCACCCGGCCGGAAGAACCGACATCGCAATGACGAGGAAAAGACCGAAGAGCGAAGTTTTTTTCATCTCTGTCCCCCTGGGCAACAAGAACCTTTCCACATGCTCAAATCAATCTTAGCACCGAACACGGCAATGTCAAGGGAAAGGCCGGCGGGCCGGGATAATGGAAGGAGGTGCGGCAATTCATTCCCGGGTGCCGAGGGATCGGCCGGTTACAGCCTGTGAACCAGGATTCCTATGTACTTATTCAGCGGGTTGGACCTCTTCAAAAAGGGGATGACCGGCTTTCTCCTTGACCCGAGTCTCTTGACTTCCCACGAGAGATCAGGGTCTTCGGGGTCGGCTTCAAGTCCCTTTTTGAACGCCTCCGCAGCCCCTTTCCTGTCTCCGGAGGCAAGGCAGGCCCTTCCGAGATTAAGGTAAAAAACGGGGTAGAACGCCTCCTGGCCGAAGGGTATTTCCTCGTTAAGGATCGCGATCGCGTCCCTGCAGATTTCCGCCCCTCGGTCATAGTTCCTGTTCACGATCGCCTCGAGACAGCCGTAATAGGAAAGCAGGAAAGGATTGAAGGGATGCTCGGCCAGCGCGTTGCGCAGTGTCCTGAGCGCCTCCGTCTGATTACCTTCCTTAAGAAGACATTTCACATCATCGAGAAAGGCGGCAGGAATCCTGCGCTCCCTCGGTTTCGTATCCTTGAGCGCCCCGACAGCTGCAAGGTGCTGCCGGTTCATAAGGTCTGCAAGCTTTTTCTTCGTGCCGGCATCTCCGGTGAGGTCGCTGTAATCGACTTTCCTGGAAGAGATCACCTCGCCGTCCTTGAGCACGGTGGTAACGACCACCGGCTTCCTCGGCCCGAGGTTTTCCGTCTGCACGTGGTATCTCACGCCCTCCACAACGATGTCCGAGGTAAAATCGAAAGACCTGGCCGACGTAATCCTGACGGCCCTCTTGTCCGGATTCAACTCGCACAACTGGCAATACCGGGTGCCTGCCAGCGAACAGCAACAGCCTGCTCGGCCTGCAGTCGCCTCTGCGGCGCTACCTGTTTCTCTGTCCCGACGTTCGCCTGCCATATCTTATTATGCCAGCAAGACGGCCCACCCGCAAGTCGCTGCCGACCCCGGGGGTTATTTCCGCATTCAGGTGACTCATAATAATTCTCCGGTTCCACGGCGTTTTTCAGCGTGCCCGGCTCCGTCTCTATTGCAACGACAGGCAGACGGCTGCCAGAGCTCAACTTCCATGAGGCAACCCGCTCCGGGACACCGTTTCCGGCGGACCGCCCCATACGTATCCGTACGAATCGTACCCGGTCATGCATCCCACGAGGTAGTCCGTGTCTCTCAAACCGGCCTTCACCATCGCCTTATAACATTTTTCCCTTATTCGGGAGGGCTTGTTCGTGAGGAATACCCTCGCTATCTCCCTCCCTTTTTTAAAGCCCAGCTGCGCCAGCGGAGACCGCAGTCTCTCCGCTTCACTCTTTTCCGCCTCTTTTTTCTCCTCGATCATCTTTTCGGCGGCCATCCGTTCATCGCCGGCAGGCACTGCCTTTAAACCCGGGACGTTTCTTGCCTGCTCCGGCGCCGTGGACTTTGCCGGAAAGTGCCACAAGAAAAGGGAGATGAGTGCAAGACCGAGGAGACAGGCCGAGATCGCAGCCACGACCGTCTTTGTCCTCCGCCTGTCCGCAGAAGCCCCCGCCCTTGCCGGAAAGAAGCCGCCCCGTTCGCCCCTGAGACCCTCCGCCGTCCTCATCTTGCGCCTCGGAACTTCCCCGTATTCCCGTAGATGCTCCGCCTCTTTCGACAGGGGGAATCTCCTGACCAGATACCGCGACAGGATGAGGGCCTTCTCATGGTCGCCCGAGTGAAATTCATTCCGCACTGTCTCGTACAGCCGGAAGGAGGTGACATCTCCCATAAAGTAAGGAAGGAGCGATTGTCCCGCGGTATAGCCGCACCGGCACTGCATGCTGGAAATGGAAAGGACGGAACAGCAGGCGGGACATACCCATGTAACCTTGCGCTCTTCCTCTTCTTTTCGCATACGGCCCACCGCTTCCGCCTTCCATTTTTCGTATTCGGAGCGGTTTGCGAATTCGGGCACGCCTTTTCCTTTCTTCAGAGCGTCTCTGACGCCCCAGGGTTATCCCGATGAACAAGCATGGAGTGTCATCAATTTTAAAAGGTCGCACTCCGAAACATCAAGCATTTTCAACGGGCAGGGCATCTTCTCCGCAGCCGGGTCGATAAAAATGAAAACATTTTAACAATGCACCTCAATCCTTGACTCATCCTTTTTTTTCTGGCAGCTTAGAGCAGCCGGCGGGGCATCCGGGCTGCGGACCGGGGATTTTCGGACCGCGGCAAAGAAGGCGGCTCGGCCGGGGATGCGCCGATGAAAGGAGGTAAACTGTGATCGCAAAAAAACTTTTCGTGCCGGCAGTCGCTCTTTTCTTCTGCTTCGTAATCCTGTACCCTTCGGGAAAACTGTTTGCATCGGGAGACGACCTGCTGGTTGCCGAGCTGCAGAAGGCCGACTGGCATGAACGCTTCTCGACGCAGCCGCAGAAGGAGAGGCTGAACAGTTCGTTCGACACGCTCCTTTCACTCGTGAGAAACAAGGGGATAGACTGGAGGATACGCATCAGGGGTATCGTCCTCATCGGTGAAACGGACAACCCCGGCAGGGCCGCCATCCTGATACGCATGTTCCACAACCCGTTTTTCAACGCGGAATGCCCCTCCATCAAGACAAGCATCGTCATCGCCCTCAGCAGCATCGATAACGACCCGAAGGTGGTCGACACGCTGATCGGGGGGATGAGTGATTCGGAAATAGAGGTGAGGGAAGCGGCGATAATGGCGCTGGGAAGACTCGGAAGCGGGCGGGCGGTGCCCTTCCTGATCGAGGCGTTGAAGGACAGGAGCTTTGCGATAAAGCGGAGTGCGATACTGTCCCTCAGCCGGATCGACGACAGGAGGGCCGTGCCGTTTCTGAAGAAGATGGCGGAAGGAGACCGGGACCCGCTATTGCGGAGCGTAGCGGAGACGGCACTCACGAAGATGAAATCATAGCCGCCGGAGGTCGTGAAATGCTCAAGCCGGGCCGCTCAGGCGGCACTGTCATCGATGCGAACAAGGCCTGCCCTGTATGTCCCGGAGCCGGTAGCCTCGGTCCACCGGACCCTGTAAACTTTCCGGCAGTATGGCAGAATGCAATCCTTAACGAGTATCTCCTGTCCCACCGCAAGCGGCGCGCTCTGCGTAAGGCACAGTCCGCCGATGCTCACGTCGGAGGCAAACCCCTCAAACTCTTCCCCCGTCAGGTCAGGATGCATGACGTACCTGACCCTGGAAACGAAAGTAAAGCGGGAGTTCCCGCGGGACTTCCCGGCTGCATTTTGACTTGTCATTCTCCATCTCCCGAATGCCGGCATATCGGCGAAAGAACATCTGAACCCATTATTGCCCGCATTACTCCTCCTGTCAACTGCACGTCCCTTCCCGGGTGTTCCTTTCCGGCATGCCGCCGGGGGAGTTCCGCCGTTTCTTCCGGCGGTTTTACCCGGTTGACAAGTCGCCTGTACATGGTAGACTTGAACAACCGGTCATTGAGACCTTACAGGAAAGGAGGTGAACAATATGACGATTCCTTGCATGAGATCGATCGCGGTATACCTGGCCTTCGCAATGTTCATCCTCGGCATCGTGCCGAGGGTCGACGCCTCTTTCGCCCCCTCTGCGGTCATTCCCCTCGCCCGGACCGACAGGGCCGCCGACCTTGCCTCCATCCAGAAAGCGCTCGAGGCAAAAATGGTACAGACAAGGCTTGCGGAACTGGGACTTACCCAGGCAGAAGTCCGCACCAGGCTTTCCCGGCTCAGCGACCAGCAGCTGCACAAGGTCGCACAGCAGATAGACAACCTGAAGGTGGCGGGAGACGGCGGGCTGGGCATAGTCATCGCCATTCTGGTGATTGCAATTCTCGTGGTTCTCTTGCTGGAGCTCACAGGGCACAGGGTGATCGTTAAATAGTCTTCTTTTTTACATTCCGGGATGCAGGGCGGAGAAGGCTTTCCCGCCCTGCTTTGTTTTTTGTATAGTTATAGAAATGAGGAATATGCTCCCGATACGGATAACGCTCGTCTTTACCTGTCTCATGCTTTATGCCTGCGCCTCGGCTCCCCCGTCGACGCATCAACGGGAAGTGGTCATCGAAAACGTGCCCTTCTATCCGCAGAAGGATTACCAGTGCGGCCCCGCCTCCCTTGCGGGGGTGTTCAATTACCTGGGGCTCCGGATAACCCCGGAGGCTATCGCAAAGGACATCTTCAGCAGATCCGCGGGCGGCACTCTCACCATCGACATGGTCCTCTACGCCCGGGAGAAGGGCTTTTCCGCCGTCGATTATTCCGGCGGCATAAGGGACCTGAGGGAAAAGATCGACGCCGGCTCCCCGGTCATCGTCATGGTCGATTACGGCTTTTCCGTGTGGCAGAAGAATCACTTCATGGTGGTTGTCGGATATGACGACGACGGCGTCGTGGTGAATTCGGGAAGGGAGAAAGGGGAGTTTGTCAGAAATGACAGTTTTCTGAAAACATGGAAGAGGACCGGCTTCTGGAGCCTGTGGATAAAGAAAAAACAGGACCGGCGGGTTTTACCCTGAAACGGATGAGGGGCTGCTTTATCGTGCTGTTGGCCCTCGTCTCCCTGATGGCCTCATCGTGCGCGATCCCGAAGATAATTGTTCTTCACGACCCGCTGAGCCCGGAGGAACACATCAATCTGGGGCTCGCATACGAAAAAAAGGGCGAAACGAAGGGCGCTATCCGCGAATACACACAGGCGGCCAAAGAGCTTCCCGCAGCCTATGTATATCTCGGGAACATCTGTTACTCCATAGGAGCATACGCCGAATCGGAGGGATATTACCGCAAGGCCATAAAGAAGAAGCCCGACCTCGCCGACGCTTACAATAATCTGGCCTGGCTGCTGTATACCCGCGGAGGGGACCTCGGGGAAGCGCTGGCGCTCGCCCGGAAAGCGGTGGAGCTGAATCCCTCCGACCCGCGTTATGCCGACACCGTGAACAGGATCGATGAGGCGACGCAGAAAGAAGGAACGCCTCCCGCCCCGTGATCCGCACTGCTAACGGTCCGGGTTCTTTCTCCTGAAATTGGGCACTATCTTCGTCAGAACCTCAATCGCCTCATCGGCGCGGTATTCCTCGACAGTTTTCTTCAGCCCCGCAACGAGCGCGGCAAGTTCTTCCCGCGAGGGAACGCCGTCGGGGACGGCCACCCTCAGCTTCTCGTGAGCCGCGGGGATCGCCTTCTCCGATACGTCGAAGAGTTCCTCATACATCTTTTCGCCCGGCCTGAGACCGGTGAACTCTATGCCTATGTCGTCATAGGGGAGGAACCCGGAAAGCCTGATGACGTTTTCCGCGAGGTCCAGGATCTTTACCTGCTCCCCCATGTCTAAAACGAATATTTCCCCGCCGGTCCCTGCTGAAGCGGCGATCAGCACAAGCTGGACCGCCTCGGGGATGAGCATGAAGTATCTCTTCATATCGGGGTGGGTCACCGTGAGCGGCACCCCCCGCTTCAACTGTTCCCGGAAGACGCGGACGACGCTCCCGCTGCTCCCCAGGACATTGCCGAACCTCACCGTGGTGAACCTGCAGGGAGATGAATGGTTCATGCGCATGGTCAGATATTCGGCGGCCCTCTTCGTCGCACCCATGACACTTGTGGGATTGACCGCCTTGTCCGTCGATATCATCACAAAGCTCTCGGAGCCGTGTCCCGCAGCAGCATCGAGCAGGTTCCTTGTTCCGAGGACATTGTTCTTTATGGCCTCGAGCGGATTGTGCTCCATCAAAGGCACGTGCTTGTGGGCCGCGGCGTGGAAAACTATCTGCGGCCTGAATCTCCTGAACACGTCCTCCATCCGGACATTGTCGCAGATGTCGCCGATGACGGTCGTCAGCCCGGTCCGCCCCTTACCTTCAGGGCCGCCCTTCCGGGCGTCATATTTTGCCGTCTTGGACCTCAGCTCGAGGTCGATGTGAAAGAGCCCGTTTTCGTATCTGTCGAGCATTATCAGGCGGGCCGGACGATACTCGAATATCTGTCTGCAAAGCTCGGTCCCTATGGAGCCGCCCGCGCCGGTCACCATCACCGATTTGCCTTCGATATAGACTTTAATCGACCGGATATCCCTCTTGACCGGCTCCCGCTCAAGGAGGTTTTCGAGCGAGAGCGGCTTTATCTGTGAAACGGAGACCCTGCCGTCGAGTATATCGTTCATCCCCGGCAGCGTCTTTATCGGTATGTTGAACGGCTTGCAGAGTTCGAAGATGTCCCGTATTGCCTTATGCCCCATCGAGGGCATGCATATGAGGATCTCCTCCGGCGCATGTTTTTCGACGACATCCTTCATGACTTCTCTCGGTCCGAAGATGGGCATGCCGTGAATCGACAATCCCTTTTTGTAGGGGTCGTCATCGATGAACCCGATCGGCGAATAGTCGTACTTCGGGTTGTTCTTCATGTCCCGCACGATCATCTCGGCCGCGTCGCCGGCCCCGATCAGAAGGATTTTTTTCCCCGACGTCTCGGCCTCGAGGTATTCCCTGTAGACCCTGATGAGGAGTCGGCTTCCCCCGGAGATCATTATCAGGAGGAGCCAGTCGAGCACGTATATCGACCGCGGGTAGCTCGGGTTATCGAACAGATACCTGACGGTGAGCAGGAATATGATACTCCCGAACGTGATGGACCTGATGATCCTGAGCAGGTCGCTGACGCTCGAATAACGCCAGAGGTCCCTGTTCAGCCCGTGACGCAGATAGAGGGTTACGCGGACGAAGAGAAGGAGCGGCAGGTAGGACAGGAAATAATTCCGGTACTCAAAGGAAAGAAGAGACTCGAACCTCAGGACGAAGGCCAGGTAATTCGCCGAAACGACCTGGACGGCGTAATAGAAGATCTCGGCGATGCGCCTGTGTCGTATGATAAAGTCCCTTGCCTTCTCGTATAACCGCATCATCGCGTTCATAGCCTGGCAAGGGTCCTCATGATCAGCTTCAGATCGATGAGTACGTTATGCCTGTCGACATACCCGGAGGCAAGCCTGATCTTTTCGGGCAGGACCCTGTCCACGTATTCCCGTTCCCAGTCCTCGGCGGAGGCGAGCACCGCCTCTTCGTCGGAGAATGTTATTGAGGCGGGATCGGTAATACCGGGTCTCACGGTGAGCAGTTTCTCATAATCGGTCCTGAAGAGATCGACGTATCTTTCCACTTCGGGCCTCGGTCCGACAAAGCTCATCTCCCCCTTCAGGATATTGACGAGCTGGGGGAGTTCGTCCAGCTTGGTCTTTCTCAACAATTTACCCATGCCTGTCACTCTCCGGTCTCCGCCGACCGTGATCAGGGGACCCTTTTCCGCCGGGCCCGGGCTCATCGTCCTGAATTTATGGATCATGAAGGGCCTGAACCCCTTTCCCATTCTCTCCTGGCTGAAAAAAACCGGGCCTTTGCTGTCGACCTTTATAAGAACTGCAAAGAGCAGGAAAAGAGGAGAAAGGAAAATCAGCCCCGCGGCCGAAAGGCATATATCGAGCAGACGTTTCATCTCCTGTGTTTTTTCAGCACGTCGCATACCGCTTCGCAGACATACGCCGTCTCCTCACCGGTCATGCCGGGATAGATGGGAAGCGATACTGACCTCTCATACAGCCATTCCGCAACCGGGAAGTCCCCTGCATCGCACCCGAATGTCTTCCTGTAAAAAGGATGCCTGTGAAG
>JBJKSM010000146.1:0-6937 GCA_046704045.1 Thermodesulfovibrionales bacterium
TCTTTGTTACGTGACCCCCTCAGAGCATATAAGGCTCCCGACCATCGAAGATGTGAAGGAGGGAGTGATTGTCTCGAAGCTCGCGGCCCATGCCGCAGACATCGCGAAGGGAATCAGGGGGGCGATGGACGCAGACGTCAAAATGGCCCGATGCCGGAAGGCGCTCGACTGGAACGGCCAGATCGCCCTGAGCCTCAACCCCGACAAGGTGCGGGAATGGAGGGCGGAGGTCCCGCCGACCGAGACCGAGGTCTGCAGCATGTGCGGAGAATTCTGCGCGATCAGGACTGTCGAAAGGGCATTGAGAAAAGAGAAATGACGCCGGTTAAATCGATGCTTCTTATAGGCCCCACCGGGGCCGGCAAGACCCCCCTTGGGGACCTCATGGAAGAAAGAGGATATGGCGGCGGGCGGTGCTTTCACTTCGACTTCGGTCATCAGCTCAGGACTTTCGCCTCGTGCGAAACCCCTCCCGAAGGTTTTACCGACAAAGAGATCGCCTTCATAAGGGGCGTGCTCGAAGAGGGCCTGCTCCTTGAAAACGAGCATTTTCACATCGCCGAAAAGATCCTGCTGCTCTTCCTGGATCAGCGCGGCTTTGGCGACGGCGACACCCTTGTCTTAAACGGCCTGCCCCGGCATGTCGGCCAGGCGAAGGACGTGGACCGGATAGCCAGAGTCCGCGGACTGATCCTGCTCGAATGCTCGTCTGAGGTCGTGCACAAGAGGATCGTTGCAAACACCGGCGGCGACAGGGAAGGACGCGCGGACGATGATATCGCACTGGTCGGGAAAAAGCTCGAGATATTCAGAAAACGTACTGCGCCTCTTGTGGAACATTATACAAAGGCCGGGGGCAGGGTCCTGCGTGTCAAGGTCGGCCCGGCATCGACCGCCGAGAACGTATATTCCAACCTCCTCGCCTTGTCGTCGCGCGCGTTGCCCTGACCCGCGCGGCTCCCTTCCGCAGCCCGCGGATTTGTGATAGACTTTTAGTGCGTAAAACAGGGCTCCGGGAGGTCCCTACGACAGGGTAACGGGCATTCAAAACCACATCTACAGGAGAACGAATTGCGATGCGCCGATTGCAGACAGTCTTATTCCTCATTCTTTTCCTTTTCTTGCCGTTGACGTCTTTTGCGATGGAGAATATCCCGGCGAACAGTATCGAAGTTCACTTCGCCCTCGAACATCACACAATGGACGGGATATCGCGGATATCTCTCCCGGCGGGGACCAGGGCTCAAGTGGTGGACCTCTCGGGTCTCAAGGTCATCTCGGCTGCAATAAACGGGTCCGCAGTAAAGATCGACCCCGGCATGAATGCGCTCACGGTTCAGCCCTCGGCTGCAGGGAGCACGGTGAAGATCGAATTCAGCGTGGAAGCATCCGGCGGTCCTGAAGCGGACGCCACCGGTAATCCGGGCGTCGTCCAGGGCAACCTGATCGGCCCTTCCGGGGTCGTCCTTACGAACAGATGGTACCCGGCAGTCCAGGGCCTCTCGCTTTACAACCTCACCGCGGCGCTTCCAAGGGGGTTCGAAGCAGTTTCCGAGGCGGAGGAGATCTCCGTAAGCAGTCAGACCGGCGGAGGCAAAACATATTCTTTTTCCTTTTCCCATCCCATCGAACATATCGATCTCATCGCGGGGAAATATACCGTCGGGAGGGAATCGTTTCACGGCATCGACATATACACATATTTCTTTCCCGTGGATGCGGGGCTTTCCAGGACATATCTTGACCACGCAAAAAAATACTTTGCGATGTACGACGACCTTCTCGGGAACTATCGGTACAGGAGGTTTTCGATCGTGGAGAACATCCTGCCGACGGGATATTCGATGCCCACCTTCACTCTCCTGGGGCAGGAAGTGCTGCGGCTTCCCTTCATCGTCGATACGTCGCTGGGGCATGAGATCCTTCATCAATGGTTCGGCAACCTCGTCTATGTCGACTACTCGGGGGGGAACTGGTCCGAAGGGCTCACCACCTGTCTTGCCGACCAGCGGTTCGAGGTGCTGAAGGGCAAAGGCGCCGAATACAGAAAGCGTCTGCTTGTCAATTACCGAAGCTACGTGACGCCGAAGAATGATTTTCCTCTCTCCTCCTTTATTAACAGGACCGACCGGGTGACGAGCGCCGTCGGATACGGCAAGGCCACCATGGTCTTTCATATGCTGAAAAATCTCGTAGGCGAGAAAACCTTCTACAGCGCGCTGAGGACGTTCATCGAAAAAAACAGCTTCAGACAGGCATCCTGGGCCGACATCAAGGCGAGCTTCGAAGCGGCTTCAGGGAAAAAGCTTGACTGGTTCTTCAGGCAATGGGTGGACGAAAAGGGCGTGCCCGATATCGAACTGGAAAACGTTGCGCTGAACTACAGGGGATCGAAGGCTGTCGTCTCCTTTGACCTGGTCCAGAAGGGAAAGGCATACCGCCTGCTTGTCCCGGTTGTTCTCCGGTCGAAGGAGGGCGAGACGCGGCTGGTAAGCGAGATAAGCAAAGGCACTGACAGCGTTGAGATCGAAACGACATACACGCCGGAGAAACTGATGATCGACGATAACTACGACCTCTTCAGGCGGCTCTCATCCGGCGAATTCCCGCCCGTGATATCGCGTCTCCTCGGCGCGGGCAGGAAGATCTTCGTAATCCCGGACGGAAAGGAAGGCGAATACTCTACAGTAGCCGAATACTTCAAACGGATGGGTTTCGACGTGAAGAAAGAGAGCGACGTAAAACATGACGACATCAAACAATCTTCCTTGGTCATCCCGGGAAACAGCACCTCATTGGCAAGGCGATTGTTCGGTGACATGGAAAAGACGGATGCCGATTTTTCGATCACGGTAAGGGAAGATCCCTTCAATAAGGACAATGTGATAGCGTTGATCGAAGGAAACCCCTCCGATATGCCCTCCTACATGCAGAGGGCGACGCATTACGGCGGCTACAGCCGTCTTTCCTTCAAAGGCGGAAAGGAGATACTGAAAAAGATCGACAAAAGCGGCAGCGGCATCGAAGCAACACTTTCCATGGAGGTCCCGGCCGTGGAGACAAAGACGGTCCTCAACATCCCCGGGGTCGTTGCCAGGGCGGCGGGAAAAAGGATCATTTACGTCGGCGAAATACACGACCTGTTCGAGGACCATCGCGCGGAATACGATATCATCAGGGCGCTCCACGAGAGAAACAGCCGCATCGCGATCGGCATGGAGATGTTTCAGAAGCCGTTTCAGAAAGTGCTCGACGACTACATCGCCGGCAAGATCGACGAAAGGGAGTTTCTGAAAAAGTCCGAATACTTCAAGCGGTGGGTGTACGACTATACGCTTTACAGGGAGATCCTCCTTTACGCAAGGGAATACAGGATACCCGTTATCGCCCTGAATATACGGGGCGAGATCGCATCGAAGGTCGCCAGGTCGGGCCTCTCTTCACTTTCGAAGGAGGAGTTGAAGGAAGTCCCGAAGGATATGGACTTCTCCGATAACGCGTACAGGACGAGGCTGAAGAAAATCTTCGCGATGCACCCGAGGCACAGGAAGATGGACTTCGATTTTTTTTACGAGGCCCAGGTGCTCTGGGATGAGTCGATGGCCCACAACCTCAACGACTACATGCAGAAGAACCCGGGCGTGCAGGTCGTGGTTCTCGCCGGCGGAGGCCACGTCGCCTACGGCTCCGGAATACCGGAACGCGCCTATCGCCTGAACAGGCAGGACTATACGATCATTCTCAATTCCGCCGGTGATATGGAAAAAGACATCGCGGATTTTCTCCTCTTCCCCGAACCGATCAGCCCCCCGGAGTCTCCGAAACTCATGGTAATGGTGAAGGAAGAAGGGGGGAAGGTGATAGTTGACGGCTTCCCTCCCGACAGCATCTCGGAGAAGGCCGGCATCGAGAAAAACGACGTCATCACATCCGTCGATGATACGAAAATCCACGATCTCGCCGACCTCAAGATCTTTCTCCTCTACAAGAAAAAAGGCGACACCATTACCGTAACCGTGCTGAGAAAGAGATTTCTCTTCGGGACGACCGAGAAGAAAATCAAGGTGACGTTATAGGATAACCGGAGTAATGGCGGTATTGTGTTTTTTTGGCAGAAATAACGGGTACCCCCTGTGATGTTCCAAAAAGCAGCCGGCCCCTTTTCCGATTCCCAAAGAAAACAGTTCTCGACTGAAACTTTCAGGGCAGGGGTTACCTTGTCGGTGAAACCTGCCGCGAGAAGGTCGCCGGCTTGAACACGGGCAACCGGTACTAAACGGACATGGGAGCGAAACTGTTATCGATTTCTTCAGAAAACTCTTGATGCGGCATGCCTATTTGAAGGCTAACCCCTACTCTGAAAAGCCTGAGGTCCAATGTATTGCACCACAACACGGTGCCGCGCTTCCCGGCGCTCCAGATATCATTGCAAAAAACAGTAATGCTCGATCCTTTATCCAGAGGCGCATTGGTAAACAGGCAGATACCCGAATCCGAGAAATCGCGAATAGTTCCCTCCGACAAGGGTGTTTCCTTTCCGCTGACCGGGCACTGGTGGTCATCATAAAAGGCAGGAACCGTCATAGGCACTCTTTTGTGCTTTCTTATTACTGGCGCGGTCGTTTTCTCCATGAGAACTCTCCTTCCCGATGTTGTTCTGTTTGATCCTTCGGCAGCGCAGCCATCTTGTCTATGTCAGATCTGTCACTTTCCGTCCCCCCCTCACGAAGGGTTTGGCCTTATCGGAAATATTTGAGGATACTTATACCAGAGATAATCGAAGCATGTCAAGTTGAACTTCATATGATCAGGAGATCACATAACTCCATATTTGCTTCCAATGCAGGAGATCGCAGATCAGGAAAGCTTCGCGCCACGCGCCCAGGTAAAGGGTCCTTCATCAGCGGTTAAACACGGCAATCAGGACTCGATTCGAAATCGCCGAAGGGACCTCCATCTTGCCTGAGCGGGTTATGCAGTCACGCCGCGGCCAATCAGTTCTATTACCTTTTCCAACTGATGAGGGTCAAAAGGTTTCCTTAAAAAAAGGTAGGCTCCCGCCTCAAGGAAGGGCTTTTCCACGTCGCCGAAAGCGCTTGTGGCTATGATCGGCACGTTTCCCCACTTTTTTACAACGTGCCTCACGAATTCAACGCCGTGCATTTCGGGCATCAGGCAATCCACAATGATTACGCTGTACGGCATATCCTTATCTATGAGCTTGAGGGCCTGGAGTCCGTCGACAGCAAAGTCGGCCTCATAGCCGTTTACCTCGCAGAAATCGGCCATGAATTTCCTCATGCCGAGATGATCCTCCACGACGAGAAGCTTAACAATGCGGATTTCAGTCATGATGCCCTCTGCTTTATGGTTGCAAGAAAGATCCCTGATTGAGTATAGGGAAGTTTACTTCTTGCAGTCAACTGAAATTTATCCCGACCGGACGGGAAAGCACGCCCGGGTAAGGAGTCAGGTTGATTCAGGTTGAGAGGATCAGAACGACAATGTGCGCAAACCTTCTGGAGTCACACCTTTATTCTTCACTTAAAAGCACTCCCTTGATTCGTCCATTCCTTTTTTCTGTTTGCTTTCACTTTTCCCCTGCGGCCTTTAACTTTCCTGATATCGAAGGGTCCCCTCGTAAATGCAGACATCCCTCTGTGACAGTGGAAGTGGATGTGCCATCTTTATTGCCGAATCATGCTATTTCAGCGCCTGCCAGTCGCATTTTTTGCCGACAGGATATTCGGGATTGTCGAATATCGTGGCCATTGGACCCCACAGGTACTTGTCCTTGAAAGAATAGAACGGAGGTGCATGCCTGATAGTACAGGGAGTGCTGAAGCCATATCCACCGCACACTAACGTGTCGCCTGAGGGCTCAACATCGCTCTTGATCACATAACCCGGCCAAATCCCATCGAATATGTCGCTCACATGTGTAAATACATCAGAAGCCGTTGTCTTCACAACCGTTGCGATATGGCTGTGGTTGAGCTGAGCATCGGGGTCACTCAGTATATAGACCCTCATGAGTTTCCCGGCATTCAGGGCGGCTGAAGTAAAGTTGTAATCTGATGACAACTCCTGGACGGGATTGCTTCCCGGCGATACTTTCAAATAGATATTCTGGAGGTCGTGGGGATAAATGTCCCAGTTTGCTATGCCGTCAAGTTCCGGGTCAACCTGGTTAATGGCTGCCTCGCTTCCTGCATCGTACCACTGACCATCCAGGCATATCTTATCCATATTATTCGCAAGCTCCACAGGTGTCGGGTCGCTGACCTGTTTCAGCCCTGCTGCGACAGCGCCGTCTTCATTGCCGAGCTTCCCGTGATAGACGATCTGGAGAGATATATCAACTGCATTGACTGGAATGATTGCTGTATTCCCCAGATCGAAAACAAGCTCAACGGGTGTTCCCCCCGGTATCGTTCTTTTGCCTGTTGCCTCAGGAACAACCGCATAAAAATAATCGTTTGATGCATGCAGATCAAGCGGCTGAAACGGATCATTCGCTACCGTCCTGTATCTCGCGACGAGCTCGATGGTACCGTCCGACATTTCGTCGCCGTTCGCCGTATTGTTGACCGCAAGAAGGGTCGGTGCGACGGCGGGACATATCTTCGTAGGTTGATGTGATTGATGAAGACAGGTGCCGGGTCATCGGCTCCCGTCCTTCCCCCCCTCCGCACCACCTCGCTTTTAATCGAGTAGGCGGGGGCCTCACGGCCCCCAACCTCTCACACCACCCGGCGTACGGTTCACGTACCAGGGCGGTTCCCAAGGTTAATAGCTCTGAATTTATATAGCTCATCAAGCATTGAAATCAGTCCAATCTTATCAAAGAATTTCTTTCTAAAGGCATCGTTCATATGCGATGCTCCTGAGTTCCACCATGACCCACGCCGATTAAAGGCCGACATGACAGCCCTTT
>JBJKSM010000147.1:0-4368 GCA_046704045.1 Thermodesulfovibrionales bacterium
GTCTGTACGCCTGTCTCGCCCAATCGACCGTCGCTTGCGAGGCTGTGTCTGCATCAGTCGGCAGGACGTTGAACCGCTCCCTGAAGCGGCGGCCATCGACCATAAACGGCTCCTCCCATTGATAAAGCATTCCCGTCTTGTCCGACTCCGTACACCTCTGAGGTCGCAGAGAGAGCGCAGACTTTCTGGTGAAGGGCGCGCCAGGCTCCTTAGCAATTCCTGACTGAAATATCTCCTCCGTCGACAGGGTCTTCGTGGTTTCGTCAGCATTCATGCTCCGACCCATAATTATGATAAGCTATAAATAAAAAACATCTGTTAAGAGAGAAGAGAAATGGACGAAGACATGCGGCAGCGCGCTTTGAGTTTTGTTTCGGGCGAAGAATCCGTCAGGGCAGCCGAGGCCCCCTGCGAGGTGAAAGATGCCGGGAAATCGGATATTGAGCTTCTTGATGCGTATTCGCGGGCTGTCATCGCCGTGGTGGATGCTGTGGGACCCGCGGTGGTCGGCATTGAAATTGGCAGTCAATTGCGTGGGAAGGAGCCCGAGCAGGTCGGGGCAGGCTCGGGCGTTATGATCACCCCTGATGGGTACATCCTGACCAACGACCATGTGGTACATAACGCGGGTGAGATTGCGGTTACGATGACCAACGGGGCAACGCTGGAAGCGGAGATCGTCGGTACAGACCCTGCCACCGACCTGGCCGTTATCCGTGCCGGCGGCTCCAGCCTTCCTTATGCCACGTTGGGCAATTCTTCGGACTTGCGCGTGGGCCAATTGGTAATTGCCATTGGAAACCCTTTTGGGTTTCAGTCAACTGTGTCCACGGGCGTAATAAGCGGAATCGGCAGGGCACTCAGAAGCCGGGAAGGCCGCTTGATAGAAAATATCATTCAGCACACAGCCCCCCTCAATCCCGGCAACTCCGGCGGACCGCTTCTTGATTCCCGCGGGCATATAGTAGGTATCAATACAGCCATTATAATAATGGCACAGGGGATAGGATTTTCCATCCCGGCGGATACCGCCAAGTGGGTAGTCTCACAGCTTCTGGCATATGGGCATGTGCGTAGGGGATATTTGGGGATCGGCGCACAGCAGCGTCCCCTGGACCGCCGCCTGGTGCGTTTTTATAATCTCCCTGCCGAGTCGGCTGTTGAGGTCTTTTCCATAGAGCCTAAGGGTCCTGCAGGGGTGGCCGGGGTGCGGGTAGGCGACCTTATCCTGGCGATAAATGGACAGCCCATAACCAGTGTAGATCAGATACACCGGTTTCTTTCCGAGTGGCCGATTGGACCGTCTGTGAAGCTGACGATCATCAGGGGCAAGGACAAGATGGAAGTGGAAGTCGTTCCGGCGGAGGCAAGATCGTTGTCGTAGGCGGGAGGCCCTTCCTCTTCGAGCATCCGGAACAGCATGGTAAGCAATTTCCCCCTTTATCAGAACAAGTGAGCACACCAACGGCATTTCCTGTTCCAGAACCACATATTTCTTTTTATCATTACGGCATTTTGTCTGACTCTCCTTTTGGCATAAATGCCTATATTGGCAGCGTGTCTCGCTATCGATTCCGCGTTACACCATATCACTTCCCAGGCTCCTCATGGATCCTCTCACAAAATCAGGATATAAATTTGCCTTTACCCATGTGTCGGCTTTTGAAATAGTATCGTCTGTGCTTTTCCCGGAGTAAAATTCTTTAAGGGACGTGCCGCCTTCTTTGGGGAAATATATGAGTACCCCATGGAACATGCCTTTTCTGGCGATATCGTCCCCCACCGGATGGAAAATACCTTCTTCATCGATGTCGTCCCCGACTACAAGGATACCAAAAAAGAAACCACCGACCTTTGTAAAACAGTCATACGCTTGTTTCATTGATACCTCCTGGTGGATGATGCCATTATTATAAACGGACTCGAATAATACAAATGTCCGTTACATGTCTCACCGGATAAAATGTATTTTGTCCTTTCTCTCATTCTATCTGCTTACCCACCTAAGTCAACTGCTGCCAGAGACCGGGTCCGGGGAGCGCAACTTTCCGGATGAAAGATAAAAATCTTCCTGATGGAAACAATGTGGAGGGAACCGCAGCAAAGGATTACAAAATACTGCCCATCTCATCTCTGCTACAATAGCGGAATGGATTCCGAAACCCGCAAGGCAAGGACGATCGAGACCTTCAACACAGTAGCGGCCGGCTACGACAACCGCTCGCTCCGGTTTTTCACCGAAAGCGCCAGATACATGGCGCGATATCCGGATGCTCCGGATATCAGGCGAGTGCTCGACGTGGCAACAGGCACCGGCAACTTCGCGCTCGAAATCGCCCGGACTTTTCCCGACACGCAGGTGACGGGGATCGATTTTTCTCCGGGAATGCTGGCGCAGGCACGGGCGAAGGCAGAAGCGGAAGGCATCCGGAATGCAGAATTTCTCGAAATGGACATGCACGACATTACGCTTCCTGACAGCCGGTTCGACGCGGTCGTATGCGCCTTCGGCGTCTTCTTTGCGCAGGACATGGCGGAACAGCTGCGGCATATGGCGGCCAAGGTCAGGCCCGGCGGGAGGATCGTCATATCCTGTTTCTATGAAGATTCTTTTCAACCCCTTGTGGAAATTCTTTCAAGGCGGCTGGAGCAGTATGGCGTCGAGAGACCTTCGCTGAGGTGGAAACTGATCGCGACCGAAGCGAAGTGCCGGGCGCTCTTCGGCGATGCGGGATTGGAAGAAATACGCGTGGAGCGGCAGGACCTCGGCTATTTTCTGAAAGGCGCGGCGGAGTGGTGGGATGTGGTCTGGAACGCGGGGTTCCGCAGCCAGGTCAGCCAGCTCTCCTCACGGGATCTGGAGAGATTCAAAGAAGAGCACCTGCGGGAAGTCGAAGCGCTCCGGACGCAGGACGGCATATGGCTGAAAGTGAAGGTGCTGTATACATCAGGGATCAGACCGGCCGGCTAGCCTTATTGCTGCTCGTCTCGATCCCCGGACCTGTCCTTAACGTTTTCAGGTGAGGCAAGTCTTATAAGCTTCCTGAGCAGATTTAAGATGCCTTTATCTCTTGGCGGATACAATGACGGACAAATAATCAGCCTGCCATTTTCGTCGCTCTCAAACGTCTTATATGACATATTCCACTTATCCTCCGTTTAAGGTTTCACCTTTTTTCTCCCCGCCGCCATGCGAGCCGCATTAAAATCTCAATTATAATTCCAGTAAATCCGCCTCAAGTCAAATTAAACTTTCTTAATATGGCATTCAGCCCCGGGTCCCTGAAAAGCGTGCCTCAAATTGTCCTTGACTTGAGAAAATCCGCTTGACTATATTTAATCGTTCATACCTGTCACATCGGGGATCAAGGGGGGCATCGGGCGATATGCATGCACGGTGAAAGGGAAAACGCACATCATAAGGAGGGAAAATCAATGAGTGAAGTAACCGGGACCCCGGGAATGGGGTGGCTGCCGGACTATCCGGATTTCAGGGACCACACAATCGGCCATGAAGAGTTGACGGAGCGGCAGAAGGAGCTTGGCCAGAGGGACTCGATAAAAGCCATGCTTTCGAAGGCCGGGGCTGTGAAACGGGCGAAGGCTTTGCCTTCATCGGCAGATCTGAGGGAGTGGTTTTCGCCTGTCGAAGACCAGGGCCAGCTTGGCGCCTGCACCGCTCACGCCGGCGTGGGTATGGTCGAGTACTTCGAAAAAAGGGCCTTCGGGAAGCATATCGACGCATCGCGGCTTTTCCTCTACAAGGTATCGAGGAACATGCTCCACTGGACGGGAGATACAGGCGCCTTCCTCAGGACGACGATGGGAGCCCTGGTGCTCTTCGGCGTGCCGCCCGAGGAATATTGGCCATACAGGATCGCGGATTCGGAAAAAGAGCCTTCCGCCTTCTGCTACGCGTTCGCCCGGAATTACCAGGCGATAAGCTACTACCGGCTCGACCCTCCGGGGACGAAAAAGGAGGATCTGCTGAAACAGATAAAGACGAACCTCGCGGCGGGCCTGCCTTCGATGTTCGGTGTTACGGTCTACAGTTCCTACGACCAGGCGGACAAGACAGGAAAGATACCCTATCCGACACAGGGCGAAAAGACGGTGGGAGGCCACGCGATTGTCGCTGCGGGATACGACGACAGGATGAAGATCAAAAACACCCGTCCCGGGACAAAGGAGACCACCGGGGCATTACTGATCAGAAATTCCTGGGGCACGGGATGGGGAGACAATGGCTGCGGCTGGCTTCCCTACGAGTATGTTCTCCAGGGGCTGGCGGACGACTGGTGGTCGCTCCTCAAGAATGAATGGATCGATACCGGGAACTTCGGGGAATAGAAGCAGGCGGTTAGGGAG
>JBJKSM010000148.1:0-4312 GCA_046704045.1 Thermodesulfovibrionales bacterium
ATATCGAACCTCAGTCATTACCACATACTGTGGCTGGTTGTTCTTGATAACATGAACAGGCCCTTCTTTCAGTGCCTCATCTACGGCCGAGATCCCCTTGCGTTTAATATCCTGCGCTGCAACGGCATTCATACAAGCACTCCTTTCAGTACTTTATTAGGTACCTATATGATACCTTCTCGGGTCCATGAAGGCAACGTTATTCCATGGCCGGATGTGTTGGCCGGGACATCGCGGCTTCGAGAGGGCTCAATAAATTGTGCCCCTATGTTGGACTTTTCTTCTTATGCCGCAAGCGCAGTGAATCTCGTCGGCAGAATCAAAGGAGACGCAACTGCCTTAAGAAAGGCGAAGGGGGCGAAGGAAGTACGCATCGAACGCTCCGAACGGGCCTGATCGTTATTAAGCCGGGAAGCAGGGGAACGATTTTCGTCGACGATCATTAGACAAACATAAGTCCCGCTTTGCAAAAAGTTTTCCCGTAATTTTTGACCCATCGCACAGTTGCCTTCCGGGATAGCAACAAGACGTCATCATCCCGTATCATGACGCTGTCGCCTTCTTTCAGGCGGTTGAGGGTATAGAGGCACATCCCGGTAGTGCTGATGTTTATGGTTGTACCCATGCGAAGCTCACCGGAAGAATCATTGACAAAACGAAAACGTACAGGGTTCAGGGAAACGGTTCGCGGACACTGTCTTTGTTTGGTCCTGTCCTCAAATGACATTCGGTCCTCTTTTAACTCAATGTATGCCCATAGACAGAATTCCTGAAAAGTCATAAAGAGTCAAATTAAGCTTTTTTAATGTTCCTTTTATCGACTGCTGACAGCAGGACTTGAATCGTAAAAGAAGGCGATAGGCAATGGACGAAACAGCCTGCAAGCCGGGAAGCTGGGACGGAAGCTTTTAAAAGTGCCATAATGAAATCAGGCGCAAAGTCGGGCGGAATGATGGAAAAGACGATCATAGATTTCGGCGATGCCGATGAGAAGGCAAGGTGGCAGGCGGTAAACGATGCGGTGATGGGCGGGCTTTCGGAGGGACGCATGTCCGCGGCCGGCGGCGCAGGGGTCTTCACGGGCAGGTTGTCGCTCGAAAACTTCGGAGGGTTCGCGTCCGTGAGGTCCCTGCCCCGGGAATTCGATCTCATGGGCTACGACGGCCTGATCGTCAGGGTCAGGGGCGACGGCAGGCGCTACCGCCTGCGCCTGAAGACGGACGACGATTTCGAGGGCCTCGCATACCAGGCGACTTTTTTTACCGGCGCCGCTGAATGGACCGAGGCGCGTCTTTCCTTCGACGAATTCGTCCCTGTCTATCGCGGCTATGTAGTCGAGGGTGCGCCGCCGCTCGATCCCGCAAAGATCAGGAGGGTCGGCTTCATGATCGCGGACAGGCAGGAAGGACCGTTCAGTCTTGAGATAAGGGAAGTGAGGGCGTACCGGAACGACCGCACATCGTGAAGCGTGAACGGTGAATAGTGAAAACAGGCGACAGGCAATAGGCAACAGGCGCTCTTTGCTTTTATCCTCTTCTTTTTTTGTGTTATATTGTATGACTGCCGGTATGTTCCGGAGTCTCAGGGAACTTTGTCGGCGGCGGTCCGGGTTCCTCATCAGCGGACCGCAAGAGAGGCAATAAGAGACCGCCCGGCCCCGCGTGCTCCTTCCGGCGGGCAACAGTCCTTGTGCCGGGGCAGAAGAAAGGTTGTTCTGCACGTTGGTTGCAGCAGGCGAATAAAAAGTGTCGAAACTTAATCTCATCCTCGCATTTCATAACCATCAGCCGGTCGGCAACTTCGATCATGTGCTTGAAGACTGCTACAGGAAGTCCTATCAGCCCTTCCTTGAGATGCTTATCGGCCATCCGCGCCTCAAGGTCGTCCTTCACTATTCGGGACACCTGCTGATGTGGATGAAGGAAAAACACCCCGAGGCGCTCGACATGATCAGGACACTTGTGAACACACGGAGGGCGGAAATACTGTCCGGGGGCTTCTACGAGCCGATCCTTTCGGTGCTGCCTGAGAAGGACCGCGTTCTCCAGCTCGACGCATATTCCGAATATATCGAAAGGGAACTGGGTTTCCTGCCGAAGGGTATCTGGCTTGCGGAGCGGGTGAGGGAGCCGCAGATGCCGAGATTCATTTCCGGCGCGAAGATGCAGTATCTCCCCATAGACGATTACCATTTTACCCTGACCGGGCTGGAGGAGGACGATCTCTTCGGCTACTACCTGACCGAGGATGAAGGCCACGGGATAGGCGTTTTCCCGGGAAGCGAAAAATTGAGATACCTCATTCCCTTCAGGCCGGTAGAGGAAGTGTTTGCCTATTTGCGGGAGGTAAGCTCGCGGGGCGGAACCCCCCTGCTCACGATGGCGGACGACGGGGAGAAGTTCGGGGTATGGCCCAATACCTACAAGCATTGCTATGAGGACGGCTGGCTGGAGGCATTTTTTTCAGCCATCGAGGAAAATTCCGACTGGCTGACGACCACCACCTTCGGCGAGTACCATGCCGAGTTCCCTCCTCTGGGCAGGGTGTATCTGCCGACCGCGTCATACAGGGAAATGGGCGAGTGGGCGCTTCCCGCTCCTGCGGCGCTCGAATATGAGCGCGTCGGGCAGGAGATGGCCGGGAAAGTCGGTGAACGATGGAAGCGGCTCCTGCGGGGCAGCATATGGCGCTCCTTCATGGTGAAATATCCCGAGGCGAACCACCTGCACAAGAGGATGTTCGGGATCAGCGGGAAGGTGCACAGGGCGTTGAAGGTCGATGCGGAGAAGGGGAGTACCGCGCTGCATGAACTCTGGAAGGGGCAGTGCAACGACGCCTACTGGCACGGCATCTTCGGGGGTCTGTATCTCCCCCATCTCAGGTCGGCGCTGTACCGCCACCTCCTGGCCGCTGAATCGAAGGCCGGGAAAATACTGAAGGTGTTCCCCTTCGTCGAACGCGGCGATTTCGACTGTGACGGATCTGAAGACATTGTTGGCCACACCGGGAGCCTCGCCCTTGCAGCGACCGCAAAGGGCGGCAGTCTGACCGAGCTATCTCTTTACCGGTCGGGCGTGAATATCCTGGACATCCTGTCGCGGAGACCGGAGGCGTACCACTCAAAGATAGCCGATGCCGATGAGTCCGCGCCGGATGCGACACGGACGATCCATGACCGGCTCGTGGTCAGGGAAGAGGGCCTCTCCGATTATCTCGTTTATGACCGCCACAGAAGGACGTCTCTTCTCGACCGCTTTCTGCCGCTGCAGACGACGGTGGAGGATGTGATGAAGTCCCGTCACGAGGAACTCGGAGATTTCGTCGAAGGGGTGTATGCGATGGACCATTCCATCAAGAACGGAAAGATCTCCCTCTCCTTCAAAAGGGAGGGAAAGGTCGGGCCGGGCCCGATGAAGATAAGGAAGACGCTGACGGTGACGCGGGCACGCGAACTGAAAGTGGACTACGTGCTGGAGGGAGCCTGGCGCGGGCTCTTTGCGGTGGAGATGAATGTCTCTCTCCTCGGCTCTCCGCTCGCCTCGATAAGGACCGGCGGAGAGACGGTTTCCGTCAGAAGCACCGCCATGCGGCAGGGCGTCACAGAGTTCCGGATCGAAGACACTTATTTGAAGGTGGGGATCGACTGGCTGTTTAACGAAAGTGCCGACCTGTGGTATTATCCAGTGGAAACGATCTCCCTGTCCGAGCAGGGTATAGAGAGGCTTTTCCAGGGCACGTGCTTCCTGTTCGTGACAAACCTGGACCTGCAGGGCAGCAGGCAGATAGGATTTACATTACGTTTCGCGGAGGAGAAAAGGTGAGAAGGATTTTGTTCGTGCTGATGACATTCTTCATCATGGTTTCGGTTGTGCATGGTGAAGATGACCCGATAACGAAACTCGCCGCCGACACGGTGGCTTATTTCAACCCCATCATAGGAACCATTACACACGTGGAGGGCAAGGCTGTCACGATGTCGTTCAGCGAAAAAGATGTGCCGATGCCCGGCATGAGGCTGAAAGTACTGAGGGAGGGCGAGCCCTATTACCATCCCGTGACAAAGGTACTGCTGGGAAAATTCGAGGCCACGGTCGGAAGGGTCGGAATAAAGGAAGTTAAGGCCGGCGGAGCCACGGGTGAAATTGTCGACGGCGAGGCAAAGGAGGGGGACAAGGTGATGATCTCCGATACCAAGGTGAGACTCCTCTTCTGCCAGAACAAGACGGTGGGCTGGTCCCTTGCCGACGACTATTACAGGAAACTGAAGGCCTCGGGAAAGTTCGAGATGGTGGACACCGCGCTTGAAACGGCG
>JBJKSM010000149.1:0-21487 GCA_046704045.1 Thermodesulfovibrionales bacterium
GACGATGGGGACATCTATGGTGAGCCGCGTTGGATTCGAACCAACGACCCACGCCTTAAAAGGGCGTTGCTCTACCAACTGAGCTAGCGGCCCAAAAAACAACAGACTATAAAAATACACTGTATCGCGTCTTCTTGTCAACGTTCCGGAGTGTCCCGCGATACGCTCACTGATCCAATTGTATCATGAAAGGGCGCGCGACCTCGTATAAGGCAGAAGACCGCCCTGCCTGATCAACTCCCGCTCCCTGTCGTTGAGGTTCGACGACACGACAAACGAATCCCCCTTCGTCGTATTTTCGACGGCATACGACTGCGCGCCGGCCATGCCTTCAGGAATGCCTCTCATCTCCAGCCGGTCTCCCTGTGTCACTTTTTCGTAATCCGCCGGGTCGCCGAAGACAAGCGGAAGTATTCCGAAGTTGATCAGGTTCGACCGGTGGATTCGTGCAAAGGATTTTGCGATAACCGCCTGGACACCGAGGAACATGGGCGCAATGGCTGCGTGCTCCCGGGAAGACCCCTGACCGTAGTTTTCTCCGCCGACCAGTATCCCCCCGCCGGTTGCCTTCGCCTCCTTTGCGCGTGCGCTGAAGCCGGCATCGATGTTCCTGAAGACGAACTCCGATATGGCGGGGATGTTCGAGCGGAAGGGGAGGACCGCCGACCCCGCGGGCATGATGTCGTCGGTCGTGATGTTGTCCCCGAGCTTCAGAAGAACCTCGGCCTCGATGCTTCCCTTCAGGGGCTCCTTGACCGGTACCTCTTTTATGTTGGGCCCCTTGATCACTCTCACCGAAGATGTATCTTCCTTCGGAGGAATGATGAACCTCCTGTTGATCACATATTTGTTGGGCTCTCCGAACTCTTCGATGGAAAGACCCGCTTCGCGCGGGTCGACCATCTCGCCCTTTAAGGCAAAGACCGCGCAGGAGACCGGGCTTGCGAGAAAGACCGAGGCGTCTTTTGTTCCGCTTCTTCCCCTGAAATTCCTGTTGTAGGAGCGAACCGAGACCTGGCCGGAGCCCGGCGCGCCGCCCATCCCGATGCATGGCCCGCAGGAAACCTCGATCATGCGGGCGCCCGCTGCGATCATGTCGGCAGTGAACCCTTCCTTCGTGATCATTTCGTAGACCTGTCTCGAACCGGGATTAACGAGGAGATTGACGTCCTCTGCAACAGCCTTTCCCCTGAGGACCGATGCCACGGATTTCATGGCCTGGTAAGAGGAGTTTGTGCAGCTGCCGATACAGACCTGGTTTACCTTCGTCCCTGACAGGCTCTTTACGGCCACTACGTTGTCCGGGCTGTGGGGCTGCGCGATCATCGGTTCGAGCGAACCGAGGTCGATCTCGATAACGTCGGCGTAGGAGGCGTTGTCGTCGGCCGAAAGCTCTCTCCAGTCGGCCTCCCTGCCCAGGGCCGCGAGATAGAATCTTGTCCTCTCGTCGCTGGGGAATATCGAGGTAGTGGCCCCGAGTTCGGCCCCCATGTTCGCTATCGTCGCACGCTCCGTCACGTTCAGGTCTTTTACTCCGGGGCCGCCGTACTCCATGATCTTTCCGACCCCGCCCTTTACGGTGAGCCTCCTGAGGATTTCGAGGATCACGTCCATTGCTGTCACCCATGGACGGGGAAGTCCGCCGCTGAGGTGTATCCTGACCACCTTCGGCATATTCAGCTCGAAAGGTGAGCCGCCCATGACCGTCGCCGCGTCGAGACCGCCGACGCCGATTGCCATCATCCCCATGCCTCCGCCGGTCGGGGTGTGGCTGTCGGTCCCGAGGGCGATCTTCCCCGGCGCAGCGAACTGTTCGAGATGCACCTGGTGGCAGATGCCGTTTCCGGGCTTCGAAAACCAGGCCCCGAATTTTGCCGCAACGGTCTGTAGGAACATGTGGTCGTCGGGGTTCATGAAATCCGACTGTATCATGTTGTGGTCAACGTAGGAGACGGCGAGCGGGACCTTCACCCTGTCGAGGCCGAGCGCCTCGAACTCAAGCCATGCCATTGTCCCGGTTGCATCCTGGGTATATACCTGGTCGACGCGCACGCTCACCGGCGTCCCGGCCTGGGGATTTCCTGAGACAAGGTGCGATTCAATGATCTTTTCGATTATGTTTTTTCCCATTTCCTGTGCGCCTTCCTGAAAAAAATTTCATTCCATTATATCATAATGAAGCCGCCGAATTGGCGGCTGGAGTGACTCTCCGGCCTGCGTGCAACGCAGTGCAACGAACAGATCTTTTTGACTTTGTCTTTTTTCGTGTGCAAAAATATATATTCGAACCTGAAAATCCCGGAGAGAGGCGATGCATTTTTTCTGTTACAAGGGCAATGAGTTATATGCCGAAGACGTCCCGGTCAGACTGCTTGCCGAGAAATACGGCACGCCGCTCTATATTTACAGCTGCAGCACCATCCTGAGACACTTCAATGCCTATGACGACGCATTCGGTTCCTTTCCGCATATTATCTGCTATGCGCTGAAGGCGAACACGAACGGGGCGGTCCTGAGGATCATCGCGAAAAACGGCGGCGGGGCCGATATCGTCTCGGGCGGCGAGCTTTTCCGCGCGATGCGCGCGGGCATCCCGCCGGAGAGGATCGTGTACGCGGGCGTGGGCAAGACCGAGGCGGAGATAAAGTTTGCGCTCCAGTCAAAGATACTCATGTTCAACGTCGAATCCGGGGACGAGCTGCGAGAGATCGACCGGGTCGCGGGCCTGATGAAAACCAGGGCGAGGATCTCCCTGCGGGTGAACCCCGATATCGACCCGGGAACCCACCCCTATATCTCTACCGGCATGAAGGAAAACAAGTTCGGCATTGCGATAGAGGAGGCGATCGAACATTACAGGACCGCTTCGAGGCTGAAGAATATAGAGGTGGTCGGCGTGCAGAAACATATCGGATCGCAGATCACGAAGCTGTCTCCCTTTGTCGATGCTATGAAGCGGATGCTCGTTCTGTTCGATGAACTTCAGAAGCGGAAATTCGGCATACGTTACCTCGATATCGGTGGCGGACTGGGCATACCCTATTTCGATGAAGAGCCGCCGGCTCCCGGCGAACTTGCGCAGAGCCTTCTGCCTCTCGTCAACGGCCGGAAGGCGACGCTCATCATGGAGCCCGGCAGGTCTATCGTAGGAAACGCCGGGGTCCTCGTAACAAAAGTGCTCTATCTTAAAAAAGGCGAAGGAAAGGATTTTGTGATCGTCGACGCCGGGATGAACGACCTCGTGAGGCCTTCCCTCTACGGCGCCTACCACCACATAATCCCTGTAGCCAAAAACAGGAGGGCCGAGGTAACGGCTGACATCGTCGGACCGATCTGCGAATCCGGGGATTTCCTCGCAAAGGGGAGGAAGGTGCGGAAGGTCAACAGCGGCGAGCTTCTCGCCGTGATGAGCGCCGGAGCCTACGGCATGTCGATGAGCTCGAACTATAACAGCAGGCCGACCGTGGCCGAGGTGATGGTAAAAGGAAAGACGCACAGCCTGATAAGGAGACGCGGCACTTACGACGACCTCGTGGAAGCAGAGTCGATGCCGGGGTTCCTCGGATGAACCTCTCCTTCACCAAGATGCACGGCATCGGAAATGATTTCATCCTTATCGACTGCCGCAGTGGCGCGTTGAAAACGCGGGGTGAGGAGCTGGGGGAGCTGAGCAAAAGGCTCTGCCACAGGCGGTTCGGGATCGGCGCCGACCAGGTCCTTCTTCTTTACAACTCCGAAAAGGCCGATTTCGGTATGCGCATCTTCAACGCCGACGGAAGCGAGGTGGAGATGTGCGGAAACGGGATCCGCTGCTTTGCAAAATATATCTGGGACAGGGGGCTTTCGGACAGGAACGTCCTCGACGTCGAAACCGCGGCCGGCATAATAAGGCCCGAAAAATCGGGCGGGCTGGTGAAGGTTGACATGGGAGAGCCCGTTTTCGACGGCAGGCTCATCCCGGTCGATCACGACGGTCCGGTGAAGGACTTTCCGTTGAAAATACTCGACAGGGAGTTTAAAATTACCTGTGTCTCGATGGGCAATCCCCACGCCGTTATCGTCGTGGATGACGCCGCACGTTTCGATGTGGCGAAATACGGCCCCCTGATCGAAAACAACGGCTTCTTCCCGAAGAGGACGAATGTTGAATTCATTCAGATAATGGACCCCGGGAAGATAAGGATGCGCGTGTGGGAGAGGGGCGCAGGCGAGACGATGGCCTGCGGCACCGGCGCGTCTGCGGCAGCCGTCGCCGCGAGCCTCAAGGGGATTGCCGACAGGCGCGTGACCGTCGTACTCGCCGGCGGCGAGCTTGTGATAGAATGGAAGGACGACAACCGTGTGTATATGACCGGTCCGGCGGTGGAAGTCTTTGAAGGCCGTATGAATCTCATATGAGAAGGGAAACACCAAACTCTGGGAGGGAACATGTTTAAAGGCTCAATCGTTGCGATAGTCACACCTTTCAAAAAGGGCAAGGTAGATGAAAAGGCGCTCGGCGACCTGATCAACTGGCATATAAAACAGGGGACGAACGCGATCGTGCCCTGCGGGACGACCGGGGAGTCGGCCACCCTCGATTACAAGGAGCACGCAAGGGTGATCGAATTCACCGTAAAGACGGTGAAAGGCCGGATACCCGTCATCGCCGGCACCGGCGCGAACTCGACGGACGAGACGATCATGATCACGAAAGAGGCGAAGAAGGCCGGCGCCGACGGTGCGCTCCTCGTTGCGCCTTATTACAACAAGCCGACGCAGGAGGGGCTTTACAGGCACTATAAGAAGGTGGCCGAAGCGGTGAAGATGCCGATCGTCCTCTACAATGTTCCGGGAAGGACCGCGGTGAATATCCTTCCGGCGACCGTTGCGAGGCTCGCCGAGATAAAGCATATCGTGGCGATAAAGGAGGCCACGGGAGATATGAAGCAGGTGAGCGAGGTGATCAGGCTCTGCGGCGACAGGATCACCGTGCTTTCCGGAGACGACTTTACAACGCTCCCGCTCCTTGCGCTCGGAGGTAAAGGCGTGATATCCGTATCCGCAAACGTAGCACCGAAGCCCCTGTCCGACATGTGCGCCTTTTGGGAGGCCGGCAGGTTCGACGAGGCCCGCGCGATCCACTTCCGGCTTGAGCCCCTGAATGCCGCGATGTTCATCGAGACCAACCCGATACCGGTAAAGACGGCGCTCGCGCTCATGGGGAAGATAAAGGAGGAGTTCAGGCTCCCGCTTTGCGAGATGGCGCCTGCAAACAGGGAGAAGCTTGAAAGGGCACTGAAAGGCCTGAAGCTTATTTAGCCTCTTTTCCGCTGAAAGATGTCCTTGAAGGTTATCGCCCGTTCGTGGGGCGAGGAAAAGGCGATGCCGTCATATCATTATGACTGAATCGAATGCAGCCGGAGTCGGGGGTCCGAATGCGGAATGGCGTCCGGGCGCCAATCCCTGGCTCATCACGGCCGCTGTGATGCTGGCTACCTTCATGGAGGTACTCGACACCACTATCGTCACCGTCGCGATACCGCATATCGCCGGCAGCCTGTCGGCCAGCAATGACGAGGCGACGTGGGTCCTGACGAGCTACCTCGTCTCCAATGCCATCGTTCTTCCGGCAAGCGGCTGGCTCGCGATATATTTCGGCCGGCGGCGTTTTCTTATCACCTGTATCGTCATTTTCACAATTTCGTCTATCGTAAGCGGGGCCGCTTCGAGCCTCGGCATGCTGGTGGCAGCCCGCGTCTTCCAGGGGGCCGGGGGCGGAGCGCTCCAGCCGATTTCCCAGGCCATACTCCTTGAAAGTTTTCCACCTGAAAAGCGCGGGATGGCCATGGCGGCGTTTGCGGTGGGAGTTGTTGTAGCGCCGATCGCCGGACCTACACTCGGGGGATGGCTGACCGACAACTACACGTGGCGCTGGGCCTTCTATATCAATTTACCGGTGGGGGTGCTCGCGATCCTGATGATCAAAACATTTGTAGAGGACCCTCCGTACATACGTAACGCCGTGCGGGGGAAAATCGACTGGATCGGGTTTGCGTTCATGGCAGTCGCGCTGGGTACGCTCCAGGTCGTACTCGACAAGGGGCAGCAGGACGACTGGTTTTCCGCGGTCTGGATCCGGTGGTTCGCCCTTGCCTGTGCGGTCTCGTTGATAGTTTTCATCGTGTGGGAACTCAGGACCGGGGAGCCGATTGTTCATCTCAGGGTGTTCAAAGACAGGAATTTCGCCGTGGGGACCCTTTTGTTCACCCTCGTCGGGGTCTGTCTCTACAGCGCAATCACACTCATACCGCTGTTTCTCCAGACGCTCATGGGATATCCGGCGCTGCTGAGCGGCCTCGCCGTGAGCCCGCGCGGGGTGGGCGCGCTGCTGGCAATGCCTTTCGTGGGGTTTCTGACAACCAGGGTGGATTTCAGAAAACTGATCGGGACGGGGTTCTTCCTGGTCGCCGTCTCCCTGTGGCTGATAGGCGATCTCACGCTCGATATATCGATCTGGCACATCGCCTGGCCGTCGGTGATGCAGGGGGTGGGGCTTTCGATGCTCTTCGTGCCCCTTGCGACCGTCTCCATGGGCAACCTCGCCCAGAAAGACATAGGGAACGCCAGCGGCATATTCAACCTTATGCGCAACGTCGGCGGGGGCGTCGGCATCGCCCTTCTTACCACTTATCTCACCCGGCATGCGCAGGCAAATCAGGCGATGGAGGTTTCCAGGCTGACGCCCTGGGATTTCGCCTACCGGCACCGGCTGGACGAAGTTCAGAACTATTTCGGGACCCACGTGGGGCCGGGCGAAACGCTTAATCACGCCCGGCGCTTCATCTTCAACTCCCTGCTGCAGCAGTCCCAGCTCATAGCCTTCGTGCAGAGCTTCAGGATGCTTGCGGTCCTTTCGCTGATCTGTATCGCCGTCGCCATGCTCCTGAAAAAAATCCGGTCCCGCGGGCGGGTCGCTTAGCATTAGACGGCCGGGGGAGACTTCTGTACGAAGCGGATGACCTTTCCAGATTTTACGTTAACCAGGGCTTCCTTCTGCACCGCTTTTTTTATTCCCCCGATGTGAACGCTTACCCTGATTTTCTTTACAGCCTCTTTCTCCGCCCGCTTCATGCATCACCCTCCTGTGTCGTTTAAGTTCAAACAAGACTTGCGTGCATGCCGACTGAGCCGTCTTATGCCGGGCCTCTCCGCGGTCGTAAACCCTATGGCAGACCCTGCCTGAGACGGAACACAACGCTCACCGAGGCAGTTACCGCGACGTCTCCCGACTCTATGACGGTCTCCGGCGCCGCCTCCGCCTTTTTCGCCATCGCCACCCCGTAGACGGGACGCGGGACTTCAGTCCCGCAGGACGACGAAATGCTCTTGACGCCCGAAAGCTCCGTGCCGAGCAGGCGGGCGATGTAGGCCGCCTCTTTTTTGGCCTGTTCTGCAGCTTTTTTCAGTTCGCTGTCGCAGAACTTCTTTTCATCGGAAAGTGTGAAGCTCAGGCCCTGGACCGTGTTGGCTCCCTTCCCGACGGCTTCATCGACGATGCGTCCGGCGATCTCTGTTTCTTTAGTCCTGACCGTCACAAGATTTCTGACCATGTAGCCTCTGAGCCTCTTTGAAAAAGTATCGTATTCGTAGACGGGCTGCAGGGAAAAGGACGAAGTCTTTATCGCATCTCCCCTGGCCGGATTGACGAGGCTCTTCAGGACGGTGACTATCCTTTCCGCTTTCCTGTCGTTTTCGGCGACCGCTTCGGAGGCTGTTTTCTTCTCCGTCTCGACGCCGAGGGTGATGATCGTGATATCGGGTTTGAAACAGTCGCGCGCCTCGCCCGTTTCGGAAATGACCGCCTCTCCGGCGTCTGTATTCAGTGAAGCCGCGCGATGATTTCCCTGCGTCTTCTTCTGCTCGGCCGCCGCCGGCATCGCAGCAGTCCCGACGAGAAGAAGGACCGCCACAAGACACTTGATACCGCTTTTCATCTTTCCCCCCTTTGCCGCGTCTTAACGGCAACCGCGGCTGTTTCTTCCGCGAGGCGGCCGCGTTGCGGAATGCACCCTATTCATATCCCATCGCGGAAGGGATGTCAAGTGCGCCGGCGATTTTTGTCAAGGCGATTTTTTTTAGCGACGGAGGCATGAGCCGTGAACGCCCGGTTTTATATTGCGGCGCTCCTTTGATTTCGGCGTGAGCGCCGTGTAAACTAAGACACCGGTGACTTGCAGGGCCGGATATGAGAAAGGAAAGGCGGGCAGGCGAATGAAATATCAGATCGGGAGACCGGGCAGGATAGTTGTCGTCCGGTTCGAGGACAAAGACGATATACTGGAAAATCTGGCGCAGGTTGCGAAAACCGAGAATATCAGGGCCGCGGTCGTCTATCTCGTCGGGGGAATGAGGGAAGGCGGCATCGTGGTCGGCCCGGAAAAAGACGAGTTCCCCCCGACACCGGTCTGGAGGCGCCTCGGCGAAAGCCACGAGGTGGTGGGGTTCGGTACGATCTTCTGGCAGGGAGACGACCCGAAGATCCATTTCCACGGCGCTTTCGGGAAGAAGGATATGGTGAAGGTCGGCTGTCTCAGGGAGAATGCCCTGACTTTCCTCGTGCTCGAAGCGGTTGTCATGGAGATAGAGGGCGTGGACGCAAAACGGACGCTCGATCCAGATTCGGGGATGGTGCTACTGAACCTGGGCTGAAGGATCGCCTCTGCCTGTGTCCCTTCAGCGCCTCCGACCTCAGGGGATTGCTTGTCAGCCCTTCATGATCGAGGCGAGCTTCTCCTCTACGAACTTCCTTATCCTCCGAAGAGAGACTGCATCTGTGGCCTCAAACCTCAATACGAGCGCGGGCTGGGTGTTGGATGCCCTCACGAGAGCCCACCCGTCATCAAAGGCGATCCTCGCTCCGTCGATGGTGTTCACGTCGTAATCCGCAAACGCCTCCCTGATCTTTTCGATTATGCCGAATTTCATGGTATCGTCGCAGTCCACGCGTATCTCGGGAGTGGAGGCCACGTCAGGCAGGCCGAGGAGAAGCCGCCCGATATCGTAGGGTCGTCCGTTTTTCTTCATGATCTCCAGAAGCCTGAGCGAGGCATAGATCGCGTCGTCGTACCCGAAGTAGCGGTCCGCAAAAAAGATATGCCCCGACATCTCGCCGGCCAGCAGCGCACCCTCCTGCCGCATCTTCTTCTTGATAAGCGAGTGGCCGGTCTTCCACATGACGGCTGTACCTCCGCTCTTCTTTATGTCGTCGTACATAACCTGGGAGCATTTCACTTCTCCTATGATGCTCGCCCCGGGGTTCCGCCCGAGTATGTGCCGCGAGAAGATGACCATCAGCCGGTCGCCCCATATAATTTCGCCTTCGGCATCGACCACGCCCAGCCTGTCGGCGTCTCCATCATAGGCGATGCCGAGGTCGGCGCCGGACCTCTTCACTTCGGCAATCAGCGCGCGGAGGTTCTCCTCGACGACGGGGTCGGGGTGGTGGTTCGGGAAATTCCCGTCAGGATCACAGAAGAGCTCCACCACATCAACGCCGAGGTCCTTCATTATCCCCGGAGCCGCAAGTCCCGCCGTGCCGTTGCCCGCGTCGAGGACCACCTTCAGCCCGGCCAGGTCCGGCATCCCTTTTTTCAGATGTCTCCCGTATTCGTCAATTACCTGGCGGGATGTCAGCCGGCCCCGGCCGGCGCTGAACTTTCCCTGCTGGATGATCTTCCTTATCTCCCGGATGCCGTTTCCGTAGATCGTCTCCCTGCCGACGCTCATCTTGAAGCCGTTGTATTCCGGAGGATTGTGGCTCCCGGTTATCATTATTCCGCCGTCTGCGCCGAGATTGTAGAGAGAGAAATATTGCACAGGGGTCGGGCACTCCCCGATATCCACGACATCGGCCCCCGTGGAAAGGAGGCCCCTTATGAGGCCCCCTGAAATCGGACCGGAGCTCAATCTCACGTCTCTGCCCACGGTAAGGGTGACCGCCTGCTTCCCCAATGAATTCATGGCATGGGTGCCGAAGGCCCTGCCGAGCAGTTCGGCTACTTCAGGTGTAAGGTCCCTGTCCCAGACTCCGCGTATGTCGTATTGCCTGAAAATCGAAGAATTGATCATTAATCCGCCTATGCGCTTTTTATCGACGCCTTTTCGATCTCGACCTTGACGTAGATCGCCTCGAGGAGGATCATCGCCCTGTCCTTTCCCGGGACGTGCCGCTCAAAGATCCCGTAGAAGTCTTTTAAAGGACCTTCCTTGATCATGACCTTGTCGCCCTGGCAGTAATGGTCCGTCTCGGGCCGGACGATGCCGTCTTTCGTCCTCTCCCTGATCGCGCCGATGATCTCGGCATGGACCACGAGGGGCGTTTCCTTTCCGACGACATACTTGACGCCGCGCGTGTACCTGATCATATGGCCATGCGTGTTGGCGTCGAAATTGGCAAAGACGTAGCAGGGAAAGAGCGCCTCTATCGCCTCCGCATATTTTTTCCTGACATATTTCTTTACCCGGATCTTGGGGTTCAGCACCTCGATGCCGGCGTTTGCAAGCAACCGGGCAGTAGCGTCTTCGGCCCTCGGCTTCGTGTATATGGCGTACCAGTGTGTCACGGCGTCCGTCTCCCTGACCTTTCGCCGGTGAAGGCGAAGTCGGCCCCTTTCGTGATGCCGTATTTCGCGGCGCCGGAAGAGGCCGGAGGGGAAATGAGCGTGGAGACGAGGACAAGAAAAAAGAGGAGAACTTCCGTGTTACGTACGTGTGGTAGCACCCTGTTTCCCTACTTCACTGTTTCCGGCAGAAAAAAAGACATATCGTTTTGTAACATAATGGTCCGAATTTTTCAAGGAGATCGAGCTCGATTCCGGTTCTTTTCATGCGGTGCGGGTATGCGTTACTATAAAGAGAGTCTATGAATAACAGCAAACGCACGCGGGGCAAAGAATACCTTATCCGCATCGAAAATGCCGATGTCTCCCTGGACGGCAGGGGAGTGCTTCACGGCGTCTCGTGGCAGTTGAATCCCGGCGAGCACTGGGCGGTGATCGGCGGAAACGGCTCGGGCAAATCGACATTCCTGAAGCTCCTGATGGGAGAGGTCCGGCCGATGCCGGACAGAGGCAGGCTGACCTATCGGCTCGATGGAGAGGAACAGGATGCGCCTGTCGGCGTCCGCGGCCATATAGCCTCCGTCAGCCCTGAACTTCATGATGCCTACGTCAGAAACGGCCGGGACATGACCGGAGAGGAGGTCATCCATACCGGTTTTTACAATTCTGTCTGGCTGCACGAAAAACCGGGGCGCGAGCTTGGCGAAGCCGCGGACGGGCTGATGGAGAGACTCGGCATAGAGCGGCTGAGAGAAAAGAGCTTCCTTGAAATGTCCCGGGGCGAGGCCCGGAAGGTCCTGATCGCGAGGGCGCTCGTTGCGCGGCCGAGGATCCTTCTCCTTGACGAGATAGGCGACGGCCTCGATGCGCCTTCACTCGATAATATCCTTGCCGTCCTTGATCAGGCAGCGAGAGGAGGCACCCAGATCGTCCATGCCACTCATCGGCCCGAGGAACTGGTCCCCTCTGTTTCTCACTTCCTTCTTCTGAGGGAAGGGAGGATTTGTTCGAGCGGCAGACTGGACGGCGCGTTGCCGGGATTGTCGCCCCTTTTTGTCGGTGAGGGAGGCAGGAAGGAGGGGAGGCCGGCTGCGGTAATGAGTCGCTCGCGGCGTCATGACGGGAGGGGCGGTTGTATTTTCAGTATCGAAAACGCGAGCGTCTACGCCGGCGATCGCCGGATCCTCGACAGGATCAACTGGCGAATGAACAAAGGGGAGAACTGGGCGGTGCTCGGAAGAAACGGCTCGGGCAAATCGACGCTCCTCAAGGTGCTCTCGGGCGATCTGCACCCTGCCTTGGGCGGGCGTGTGTCCCGGTTCGGCGGAAGGGCGCGGGAAAGCATATGGGAGGTCAGGAAGACGATGGGCTGTGTGTCCCCGGAGCTGCAGGCCCTGTATGACGATGATCTCACAGGGGAAGAAGTGGTTCTCTCCGGCCTTTTTGCGAGCCGCGGCCTGTACCGGGAAGTGAGCAGTAGACAACGGACGGAGGTGAAAGGACTGATCGAGGCGTTAGGCCTCGAAAAGCACGGTCGGATGAAGGTCGGGCAGATGTCATACGGCGAGATGAGAAAGCTGCTGATCGTCAGGGCCCTGGCGAACAACCCCTGCATCCTGATACTCGATGAGCCCTGCAGTGGTCTGGACGGGCCGTCGCGGGAGGATTTTCTCGGTTTTATCGATGCCGTTGCCCGGTCCGGGACGGGCATCGTTATGACTGCTCACCGCCGGGACGAGCTTATTCCTTCCATCACCCACGTCCTCCTCGTCGAAGAGGGCAGGGTCGCCTCCCGGGGGAAAAATGAAGAGGCTGTGCATCATTCGCTCTTGACAGCAGAAGCCTGATTATCTATATTAACTACCAGGGTAGCTAACAATGAAAGAAATAATAAGGAAATTTACCGTTCTCGGCCTCTCCGAGTACGAGGCAAAGGTTTATCTCTCGCTCCTCGGGGAGCATCCTGCCACCGCGTACGAGACGGGGAAATCCTCCGGGGTGCCGACGTCGAAGGTATACGAGGTCATTAAAAAGCTTCTTCAGAAGGGCCTCCTGACCGCAATGGACGAGAAGGGGACGAAACGATACGTCCCTCTCGAACCTGAGGAGTTTCTCGAAAGGCACAGGAGTTCCGTCGAGGCGGTCATCGGCTCCCTCGGAAAAGACCTGCAGGCGATAAAGGGCGGCAGGGAGCTTTCTCATATCTGGAACATAAGCGATTATGATTTTTTTGTGGAGAAGGCGGTCCGCATGATCGGCGCGGCCCGGAAAACGGTCCTTCTCTCGCTCTGGAAAGAGGAGCTCGAACTGCTTGAGGAGAGTGTTACGGGGGCGGTCAGGAGAGGCGTGAAGGCGGCCGCTGTCCATTTCGGCCGGCCCGAGCCCCGGCAATGGCCGGTATACCATCATCCGATCGAACATACCCTCTATAAGGAAAAAGGGGGCAGGGGGCTCGTTGTCGTAGCCGACTCGGGGGAGGTGCTCATGGGAACCGTGGTGAAGGGCGACCGGGTGGAAGGGGCATGGAGCACGAACAGGGGCTTTGTCACGGTCGCAGAGGACTATATCAAACATGATATCTACATCATGAAGATCGTGAGGAGGTTCGACAAGTCCCTGCGGGAGAAGTTCGGCGACCGGTATGTTAAACTGAGGGACGTTTTCAGCGACGAGGAGGCGGAATGAAGGTATACATCGACGGAAAGTATTACGCCCGGGACGAGGCCCGAATATCGGTTTTCGATCACGGTCTCCTTTACGGCGACGGGGTCTTCGAAGGCATACGCATTTACGGCGGGAAGGTCTTCAGGCTGAGGGAGCATATCGGGCGGCTCTATAAGAGCGCTGCGGCGATCCTCCTTGAAATACCTATGCCGGAAAGCGATATGGAGGCAGCGGTCGTCGACGCCGTCAGGGTTAATGAAAAACAGGACGGCTATATCCGGCTCATCGTGACGCGGGGCGAGGGCCCCCTCGGAATAGATCCGGGGACCTGCAAAAAGGCGACGGTGATCATAATCGTTTCGGATATCCGGCTCTACCCGGAGGAGCACTGCAGGAAGGGGATCGATATCGTCACCGCCTCCACGAGACGAGTTCCTCCCGAATGCCTCGACCCGAGGATCAAGTCGCTGAATTATCTCAACAACATACTCGCCAAGATCGAGGCGAGACAGGCGGGATGCTCCGAGGCGGTCATGCTGAACACGAATGGGTTCGTTGCCGAGTGCACGGCCGACAATATCTTTATAGTCAAAGGAGGGACGCTCCTGACCCCGGCGGGACATCATGGCGCGCTGGAAGGAGTAACGCGGGCCGTCGTGGTCGATGCGGCGAAGTCGCTGGGCATCGCGACTTCAGAGTCGGCCATCGCTCCCTACGACCTCTATAATGCCGACGAATGCTTCCTGACCGGAACAGGCGCCGAGATCGTCCCGGTGGTGAAGATAGACGGGAGGGTGATCGGCGGCGGAAACCCCGGCCCGGTAACGGAGCGCATTATAACGGCCTTCAGGGATTTCATCAGGTAAGCAGGCTGCAAAGAAAAAGAATATCTCTGCCACAGAGTGCACAGAGAGCACAGAGGGCAGATAAAAAACGTACTGAAAAAACTTTTTTCTCCGTGATCTCCGTGATCTGCGGCCAAGCGTCTCAGTCTTTTTGCAGTTGTCTTCGTCGCTGTCCGAAAAGCTATAATAGATCAGTAAATGAATCGTGAGTTGTCCGTCCTATGATGAAAGAAGACTGGTTCAGAAAGGCTGATTTTCTCCAGCACCTCTTCAACGTCGTGCCGTCGCTTCTCTTTATCGTCGACCGCGATCTCAACATCGTGCGGGTGAATGAAGCCGCACTGAGACTGACGGGCGAGAGGCGCGAGCACGCGCTGCTTCGGAGGGGGGGCGATCTGCTGCACTGCATTCATTCAAGCGAGGCGCCGGGCGGCTGCGGCCGTTCCTCCCGCTGCAGCGATTGCGTTATCCGGAGGTCGGTCGGCAAGGCGTTCGAAGGGGAGAATGTCTACCGGGAGACGACACGGATGCAGCTTTTCGGCGGAGATGAGAGCCGGGAGGTCTACTTCATGATAACGGCGAGCCGCATCGAGTTTGAGGGGGAGGATTTCGCACTACTGGTGATGGAGGACATCACGGAGCGGAAGAAATTCGAAGAAGAGCTGAAACAGCACGCCGCGCGCCTCGAGGCGGCGTACCGGGACCTGGAGAGTTTCAGCTATTCCGCGTCGCACGACCTGCGGTCACCGCTCATAGCGATCAGCGGTTTCGCCCGCATCCTAATGGAGGACTACGGGGAAAAGTTCGATGATGACGTGAGGGAAATGCTCCGCATCATCGGGAAAAACGCCAAAAGGATGGATCAGCTCCTCATGGACCTCCTCGCCTTTTCCCGCATCAGCACAAAAGAGATCGGCCTGAGCGAGGCGGAGGTGGATATGAATGCTCTCGTCAGCGAGCTCATCCGTGAACTGACGCCGGCCCGGGGAGAAAGAACAGTCCGGTTTGAGGTGCTGCCCCTCCCTTCCGCCTCCGGAAACCGGTCGATGCTCCGGCAGGTTTTTTTCAACCTCCTTTCAAACGCGCTGAAGTTCACGCGCGGGGTCGATTCTGCGGTCATCGAAGTGGGCGGCTCCGGAGACGGGGATGAGAACGTCTATTATGTCAGGGACAACGGGGCCGGGTTTGACATGGAATACGCCGGCAGGCTCTTCGGTCTTTTCAGCAGGCTCCACAGCGCGGAACAGTTCGAGGGTACAGGCATAGGGCTCGCCATCATCAAGAGGGTGATCGAAAAGCACGGCGGCCGCGTCTGGGCGGAGGGCGAACCGGCCCGCGGAGCCACGTTCCGGTTCTCGCTGCCGGCTAAACGTAAACGCAGCAGGCCTGCTGCAGAGGCGGCAGGACAGGCATAGAATGACAACGCAAGTCTTTTACAGACCCGTGTGCCGGCAACCAGTAACAGTCGCATAAAGGCCTGTATCACCGCTCTTGAGCCACACAGAGGACACAGAGGGAGGATCAAGACCCTTCACGAAAGAAGCGTTCCAATAAACAAGTTGACAACCATCCCTCATCTGGTAAGCTTTTTACAAGGACGCTATAACACAAAGGAGGGATGACCATGGATCTGAAACTGACCAACCTGGAGGCTGTTGCTGTAATGAACGCGCTTCAGCATTACATGAAGGACCTTGAGAAGGCGGGCGACGAAAAAGGCGTCCAGATCGAGAGGAAGACCGTCAAGGGCCTTATCAGCAAGATAGAGGCGATGCCCGCCGGAGAAGTCCCTTAGACCGCTGCAGTTCTCTTTCCCGGCAATGCGCCGTCATGCAGGGAGCTTGAGCCTGTAACCGACCCCCGGCTCGTTAATCAGGAATTTCGGACGGGTTGGATCGTCTTCGAGTTTGCGGCGGAGCGACGTCATATATACGCGAAGGTATTGCGTTTGATCGGCGTATGCAGGTCCCCAGACCTCCTTCAGCAGGTGGGTGTGCGTTAAGACTTTGCCGGCATTTCTGATCAGCGCCGTCAGCAGCCGGTATTCGATAGGGGTGAGGTGGATTTCCCTGTCCCTTAAGAATACCTGCCTCTTTGCAAGATCGACCCTCAGCTCATCCAGAACGAAAACCGGCTCTTTCTGCCCGGACCGCTTCAGTGCCTCGTGCCTGAGCGCCACCCGTATCCGCGCCAGGAGTTCTCCCGCGCCGAAGGGCTTGGTGAGATAATCGTCCGCGCCCGCATCGAGTGCCCTGATCTTGTCCTCTTCCTGCTCCCGGGCGGAAATGACTATGATCGGCACCTCGCTCCATTCCCTCAATCTCCCCGTTACCTCGATCCCGTCCATGTCCGGCAATCCGAGATCGAGCAGCACGACATCAGGGTTGCGCGTCGTCGCCTCCATCAGGCCCTCGCTGCCCGAAGACGCCTCGGCCAGCCGGTAACCGTGACTCTGCAGGGTGACCCTGAGGAAGCGGCGCATCTGGGGCTCGTCCTCGATGAGCAGAATAAGTCCCATTTCCGTCGTCATGACTGCTTCTCCTGTTCGGGCAGCGGGGGTTGCTCGCCGAGCGGGAGAGTAAAGCGGAATACGGCGCCCCCCCCGGGCCTGTTTTCCGCGCGGATTTGTCCCCCGTGCGCGGCAATGATGGCCCGGCAGATCGTCAGGCCGAGCCCGATCCCGCCGCCCGCAACGGAGCCGCGCACGAACTTATCGAATATCCTCTCCTCTTCACCCGGCGGAATACCGGGCCCCCTGTCTCCCAGTTCTACCAGCATGTTGCCGTCCTTTACAGACGCCGAAAGTTCCAGGGGGGTACTCTGAGGGGTATATTTGATGGCGTTGTCCATGAGGTTCATGAGCACCTGTTCGATGAGAAGGGGATCGAAGGATACCAGCGGCAGGTCCTCGGGCAGGCTCGTCTTCACCGGCCTGTCCTTCAGTTTGTCGGCAAGACGGTTCAGGACCGCGCCGACTATCTCTTCAAGGGGCTGCCATTCCTTTTTTATCGTTATCGCCCCGGCCTCGAGACGCGTCATGCCGAGGACGTTCCGGATGATCTGGTTGAGGTGATCGGCCTCCTCGTAGATGGTCAGCACCAGTTCCTGCCGCTGGGACGCATCGAACGTCACGTCATTCTGAAGGAGCGTGGTCGCCGCGCCTGTAATGGCAGCAAGGGGTGTGCGAAGGTCATGGGAAACAGAGCTGAGAAGGGTATTTCGCAGCGTTTCAGTTTCAGCCTTCAGGAGCGCCTGCTGGGCCTCTTCCGCCAGCGAAGCGCGGTCGATCGCCATCGCGATCTGGTTGGCGAAGCTCTCAAGGACATGCACCTGCTCCTGATCGAAGAAGGCATGCGGCGGGGGCGGAAGGATGCCGATCACCCCGACGGTCCTTGATGCCGCCCCAAGGGGAAGGTAGAGCGCCTTCGCGCCCGAAAGGGTATCGGCCCCCAGCCCCGCCCTCTGGCGGTGGTCGAATGTCCACTGGGCCACGCTCAGCTCCTTCTGGTCGAGCGCAAAGGTGCCCGATCCCGCCACCGGGATGGTGAGGTTCCCCCTTTCGTCCGGCACGAGGACGACAACATGGCTCGAAAAGACCTCGCTGATATGCTTTGTCGCTATGGCGCTCAACTGCTCTATCCCGCGCTCGTGCACGAGCTTTCGACTCAGGTTGTAGAGAGCTGCAGTTCTCCGTTCGCGCTGTCTCGCGGCATTCGCCTGGTCGCGCACCTTCAGCGTGAGCCTGCCGATAACGAAGGCGACGGCGAACATGACCGCAAAGGTGATGAAATAACTTGGGGAGCTCACCTCGAATGTGTAGCGCGGGGGCACAAAGCAGAAATCGAACGCCAGGACGCTCAACAACGTAGAAAGAAACGAAGGGCCTTTACCCGTCCGGCTCGCGGTAAAGACGACACCGAGAAGATACACCATCGCGAGGTCGGCCAGGGCAACGAAATGGAACATGACGGCCGCTATGCCCGTGCAGACGCCGACCGTAGCTACGCTCAGGTACCAGTCATGCCGCGGCGTTTTTCGTCTTCGGGACCTGAATGCCTGCCCGGGCACGGGCCCTCCGGTGTCGCCGATTATGACATAGACGTCGATGTCGCCGCTGCCGCGCACCACCTCATCGAGCATGGAACCGAACAACTGGTCCTTCCACCTGGGATGTGTCGGTTTGCCGATAATGATCTTCGTGACGTTGCGGCTTCGTGCGTAGGTGAGTACCTCTTCGCTTGCCTTCGGGCCGGAAAGCGTCACCGTCTCGGCCCCGAGGCTCTCGGCCAGACGCATAAGTTCGGCAAGCTGCCTCAGGTCTGCCTCGGTCGGTTTTACCTTGGCAGGCGCCTCTACGTGGGCCGCGATCCACTCCGCCCTGAGACCGGCCGCCATGCGCCTGGCTGCGCGGATCAGCCGTATCGCGCCCGGGTTTGCCCCCACGCAGACCAGGATTCGCTCCGCGGCGGGCCAGACCTGTTTGACCCCCTTCACCTCGCGGTAGCTCTGCATCTGCTCATCTACACGCTGGGCGGTGTGGCGGAGGGCCAGTTCCCTGAGGGCGAGGAGGTTACCCTGCCTGAAGAAATTCGTCCTTGCCTGCATCGCCAGCTCCGGCACGTACACCTTGCCTTCCTTCAGCCGCTGAAGCAGCTCCTCCGGCGGAAGGTCGACAAGCTCTATTTCATCCGCACGGTCGATCACGGAGTCCGGCACGGTTTCGCGGACGGTGATGCCGGTAATCTGGGCAACAACGTCATTGAGGCTCTCAAGATGCTGGACGTTAAGCGTGGTATAAACGTTGATGCCCGCCGCGAGCAGCTCGAATGCGTCCTGCCAGCGCTTCTTGTGGCGCGATCCCGGGGCGTTCGTATGGGCGAGTTCGTCGACCAGGACGAGAGCCGGTTTACGTTTGAGGGCCGCGTCGATGTCGAACTCTGCCAGGGTCGTTCCGCGGTACTCAACCGTCCGGCGCGACAGTATTTCAAGCCCCGCGAGAAGCACCTCCGTCTCTTTCCTGCCGTGTGTCTCCGCCAGCCCGACAACGACATCGATACCTTCGAGCCGCCGCCGCTGGGCCGCCTCGAGCATCGCATAGGTCTTCCCGACTCCGGGAGCGGCGCCGAAAAAAATCTTCAGCTTTCCATGCTTTGCGCGCGCTTCTTCCTTCTGCACCTTTGCCAGCAGCAGATCAGGACTTGGCCTTTGCTCTTCCATTCACCCCTCCACGTTTACTGATTGTCGCACCTTTCGACGGCCCGGGCAACGGACTTTCATCGGCGCTGATGATCGCATAAACCAGCCGAGATGACAAGACACGAGACATCCCCTGCCCTGGCGATATCGTCGCGTTTGATCTCCCCCTCTACGACTTCACCCTTCAGGTATGTTTCTCCCACATAGGAGAGTATCCTGATCTCTCCCACCTCCGTGACCCTGCACGACGAATCGATTCTGTAGACGACAAGAACGTTGCCGGCGCGGATCGTCCTTCTCACGTCGGCCGTACCGCTCTGGAAGAGGTATACGATGTCGCCCTTCATGAATGTTTCATGCGCCCCCTGACGATGAAAAAGCGGCGGCTGATAGGATACCGCCGAAACTTTCAGAGGGGCGTTCGCCGCCAGAAAGAAGAAGAGAACGACTATCGTTCTTGCGATGACGATTTTCATGGTCTGTCCTTTCATAGCGCTCGTTGTCCCGGTAATGCATCGAGCGCAAGATTCAGTTCGAGGACGTTCACCGTGGGCTCACCGAGAAGACCGAGCCAGCGTCCTTGCGTGTGACTCGCGATCAACGCCAGAACCGTCGATACATCGAGACCGCGTGATCTTGCCACACGCTCCGCCTGGTATTCCGCTGCTGCCGGGCTTATATCCGGGTCGAGGCCGCTTGCCGATGAGGTGACGAGGTCAACGGGGACCCTGCCCCGATTCCCCGGGTCTGCCGCATGCAGGGCCTGGACACGCGACCTTACCGCTTTCAGAAGATCGGGGTTGTTGGGGCCGAGGTTCGAGCCGGAGGACGAGGCCCCGTTGCAGGGATAAGGAGTTGTTGCCGAAGGTCTTCCCCGGAAATAGCCGGGAGTCGCAAACTGCTGGCCGATGAGCGCCGAGCCGACCGGCGCACCGTCCCTGGTTATGATACTGCCGTTTGCCCGCCATGGAAAAATCACCTGAGCGATGCCGGTCACCGCCAGCGGGTAAATGAACCCCGTCAGTATCGTAAACAACAGCAGAGACATGAGCGTATTACGAATTATCTTTGTCATACATTCCTCCGTTATATTTTCCATAACTCCCCCTCGCCCCCTCTTAGCTTAAAAGGGGTTGTGGGGGGGTATGTTATCGGGACAAAGTGAACACCGTCGATAATGTACTCATAATTGATGACCCCGTTTCAAACAATCTTCAGCGCCGTTATGAGCATGTCGATCAGCTTTATGCCGACAAACGGCACGATCAGCCCGCCGAGTCCGTAGATGAGCGCGTTATTGCGGAGAATTACCTGTGCGCCGAGGGCGCGGTATTTCACGCCCCGAAGCGCAAGGGGGACGAGGAACACGATGACCAGCGCATTGAAGATCACCGCCGAGAGCACCGCGCTTTGCGGGGTTGAAAGGCCCATGATATTGAGCGCCCCGAGCGCCGGGTAGGTGGAGACGAACGCCGCCGGGAGGATGGCGAAGTACTTCGCCACGTCGTTGGCGATGCTGAAGGTGGTGAGCGTGCCGCGTGTCATCAGCAGCTGCTTTCCTATTTCGACGATCTCTATGAGCTTTGTCGGGTTGGAGTCGAGGTCCACGAGATTGCCCGCTTCTTTTGCCGCCTGCGTCCCGGTGTTCATGGCAACCGCCACATCCGCCTGGGCGAGCGCGGGCGCGTCGTTCGTGCCGTCGCCTGTCATGGCGACAAGCCTGCCCCCTGCCTGATGCTCCCTGATCAGCTTCAGCTTTGTTTCGGGCGTGGCCTCCGCCAGGAAATCATCCACCCCCGCCTCCGCTGCCACTGCCGCTGCGGTGAGGGGGTTGTCGCCGGTGATCATGATCGTCTTTATGCCCATCCGCCTCATCTCGGCGAACCGCTCCTTTATCCCCCCCTTGATGATGTCGTTCAGCCTGATCGCGCCTAACACCTTTGTCCCTTCTGCCACAACAAGCGGTGTCGCTCCCTCTCTGGCGATATCCTCGACGATGGAGCGCACATCCTGCGGAAACGATCCCCCGTTTGACCGCACATACTTTTCCACCGCATCTGCCGCGCCCTTCCTGAGCTCGCGTCTGTCGAGGTTCACCCCGCTCATCCGGGTCTGGGCGGTGAAGGGGACGAATTCCGCGCCGAGCGCATGGATGTCCCGCTCGCGGATGCCGTATTCTTC
>JBJKSM010000150.1:0-9183 GCA_046704045.1 Thermodesulfovibrionales bacterium
ATTTCTACCGTCATCTTATAGGGGTCATTCGATGAATATATCGTATAGACAAAATTCCGGCTGCAGGCAATCGACAGGGTATTTCCCCGGACCGCTATATCCGTAACGACCGCAGGATTGTCCGCGGCGGACGCGCCCTTTACCGCAGGCGCTGTAGCGCAGCCAAAGGTGAAAGCCATCAAAATGATGGGCATTAAAAGTTTCGACAGTAGTGTTTTCATTCTACCCCCTCGTTGCGGAGTTTCAAGAGCGTGTCTTTCGTCTTGAGTTGACCTCTGTAATCTTTTATCCGTTCTCTTATCAAAACGCTGTCTTTGTTGATATCCTGAACCTTGCCTCCGTAAAGGCCCAATGTCATCCCCTTTGTGATCGTGTAAGATTTATTGTCAGGAAGGGTGATGAGGGCATAATACCGGTTTTTATCCCAGACAATCGCTGTGAGTTTGATTTCACTCACGTCATAGTTCTCGACGGGGTTCGCCTTTCTCATGTGCGGTCTCTGTTTGGCAACCGTCACGAGCGACATGAACGGGTCCCGCCGCCCCTTCACGTCGTAAATGTAAACCTCCTGCTCGACTTTTTCCTCGGGCGTGGCAGTTCCGGTTGTCGCCACGGCAGGCGCCTTCGGTTTTGAAGCTGCCGGTTTAGGCGCCGGTCGATTCTTGTCCGAACAACCGCCCAAAAAGACGGCTGTCGATGCAATAAGGACAAGTGCTGCAATGCCCATCTTCTTTGCCATCCTATTTCTTCCCCTTCTTCTTCCCCATCTCGCCTTCGGGGATTGCAGAGAAAGTGGACGCCGTGAAGGATATTTGAAGCATGTCGCTTCCGCCCACCATGTGCGGACTCCCCATCTGAATATTCTTGACGTTCACGATCCGGTTCAGCTTCGTGAGATTGCTCAGAAACTTGCCGAAATCATGATATGTCCCGGTTACGGCAACGGAAACCGGTATTTCATATACGATGCCGCTCGGGTGTTTCACCCTCTGCCCGGGCCTCCAGGATTTCATATCGAGTCCGGAGTCTATGCAGATGTCCGACACCTGCTTCAGGAGATTTGATATTTCTTTTTCTTCGGGAAGCTGCTCTTTAAGTTCATTCAGCCGTTGGAGCAGCTGCTCATTCTCCTTGATAAGAACGTTGAGTCTCGCCCCCTTCGCCTGACTGACGGCAATCTGGTTATTCTGGTCATCTATCTTGCCGTTGAGGGTCCGGATCTCTTTCTGCTTCGGCATGATAAAAAATATGACGACGACCAGCGCAAGGATGACTGAAGGAATAAAGGCGACAATAATTTTCGCATAGGGCGGCAGATTCTTGACATCAAGTTTTAACGGTGCCATGTCATCCCTTCACCTTGAAGGTGAGTCTGAAAGAATACACCGAAAATCCCGATACATGGTTCTGAACGGATTCCTGCAAAAAGACATCGGTGAAAAGCGGTGATTTTTTCAGGTCGTTCACGTAATTGACCACATCAGTGTTGGTAAACGCCATACAACCCAAATTTATATTGTTTCCATTTAGTCCCAGGGAAGTGAGCCATACGCCCGGCGGCAGCAGCGCGCTCACCTGGTCGATAACCTTGACCGGAAGGGTCTTGTTCCTCCCGAGCCGTTCAATAATCTCCTTGCGCTGTTTATAGGTGGCATTCCGCTTTTCGTAATCATCGACCGCCTTGATCCTGTCCTTCAGCTTTGTCAGCGTCTTTTCGTTCTCCGCAACCTGGCCCTGTTTTGCAGTCACCCTGGAGTTGAAGAAGTAGACCATGTATGCCAGCAGCACGCAGACAGCCAGAGTCACGCCGACGGAGGCGATGATGAAGGATGGCAGGGGCTTCGCCTTCTTCCTTTTCTTGACGGGGAGAAGATTGACCTTGATCATCTGTCGCCCTGCTTCCTCAAAGCAAGTCCCACGGCGACTGCCATTATGGGAGCCATTTCCTCTATGTACGTTTTGTCGAATTTCTTGGGGATCCTGATGTTTCTGAACGGTTCGGCAACCCTCGTTTCGATTCCGGACCTCTCGGCAATCATCGAGGGAAAATTCTTCAACAGCGCGCAGCCGCCGCTCAAAATCACTTCGGAAATGTCCTCGTGAAGAGTGGTGCTCCGGTAATAATCAAACGACCGGATTATTTCACTCAGGATCTCCTCCGATGCCGATGCAACAACGTCGGCCGCATCATCGGAGCTGATATTTTCAACCGACTCGCCCCTCTTGAGCCGCTCTGCATTTTCATAGGAAATATTGAACTCCCGCTGGAGAGCCTCAACATGCAGGTTCCCGCCGAGGGAACTGTCCCTCGTGAAAACCGAGATGCCCCCCTTAAGGATGCTCATGTTTATCGTGCTGGCGCCTATATTCAGAAGGGCGATATTTTTTTCCGGTTCGATTTCATAATTGATTCCATACATATTCTCAAGAGCGAAGGAATCGATATCGACAATGATCGGGTTGAGTCCCGCCTCCTTTACCACCGTGATATATTCGTTTATGATGTCTTTCTTGACCGCCACGAGAATCACATCCATCTGTCCGGGTTCTTCCCGGGGGCCTATAATCTGGAAATCAAGATTTACGTCTTCGATATCGAAGGGCACGTACTGCTCGGCTTCGAATTTTATCGACTCCGAGAGCTCTTCTTCCGACATCTCGGGAAGGGATATCCTCTTGATAATGACCGAAGAGTGGCCGGAGATCGATATCGCCGCATCCTTCGTCTTGATACCGGCCTTCTTGATCATTTCCTTGATCGAGTCAGACAGCCTGAGAGAGTCTATGATCGAACCGTCCACGATCAATTCCGGAGGAAGGGCGTGAACATCGAAAAGCTCCAGTTCGTAGCTTCCCTTCGCTTCTTTCAGCTTGACAGCCTTGATATAACTCGACCCGATATCGAAACCCAGCGACCCTTTGCCGTTTAAAAACATAGCTTATGAATACCAGAAAATAATTTTCTTGTCAAGGTTTTTTTGAAAAATATTTCCATTATTTCAGTTAGTTCAACCTAAATACTTAGAATTTAGTTTAACATTTGGTGAAGTTTTCATCAGAGATTCAGCAGTCTTTCAATCCGAACGGACTGTGAGTTTGTCCGCCCGATCCCAAACAAATTTCCTGAAGGCCCCTTCAGTCTCACAAGGGAATCGCCAGCAAACTCTTTGATTTCACGCACTATTATCTGCATGCCATTCAACGCCCTCTTGTAGTTCATCTCATCAAGTACAATTTCTCCCAATGCCTGCAGCGCGGTATCTATCGTGCAGGAATATTTTCCCGCAGACGAAAAGCCTCTTTTTTCCAGCTCGTCGAAAGTTGCACTGTCCCTTATGTCAAAAAATCCTGTCCCTGTCCTTTCAAGTGCCGCAAGATGGGCTCCGGTTCCGAGCTCGCGTCCGATGTCCTCGCAGAGAGTGCGCACATATGTTCCTTTTGAACACGACACAAAGAGATCAAAAAAGGGAAGGTCCGTGTCCAGGATATGTATGTCGTAAATTTCGACGGTGCGTTCCGCCCGTTCCACCTCGATCCCGCGCCTTGCAAGCCTGTAAAGTTTTTCTCCTCCCACCTTTACCGCCGAGTACATCGGGGGCTTCTGTTTTATCACGCCGGAGAAGGTCATGACCTTCTCTGTGAGTTCCGCTTCATTCACCCCCGAAGCGTCCGTTTCCCCGATTATGCGTCCCTCGGCGTCACCCGTATCGGTCCTGATGCCGAGCCTCACCCTGGCCTTGTATCGCTTATCCATGTCAAGGAGGAAACGCGAGACCTTCGTCGCCTCGTTCAGGCAGACGAGGAGCACACCCGTCGCAAGGGGATCAAGCGTTCCGGTATGCCCCGCCTTTTTTACGCCGAGCAGTCTTTTGATCCGACTCACGGCCTGATGGGAGGTGATGCCCTCCGGTTTGTTCAGGTTGATTATGACATTCATGGGATCAGACTTTGAGTTATCGGACATGCGCGGGACGGAAAGATCCGCGCTCTCAGGGTCTCTTCCTGCTCGCCTTCAACAGGGCTTCCCTTGCCGTCCTGAGGTCGGCCCTTATCGTAAAGCCCGCGGCATTCTTGTGACCGCCTCCGCCGAAGATTTCAGCCACCCGCGCCACATTCACATCGCCCTTCGACCTCAGACTCGCCTTCCACTGTCCGCCTTCCAGCTCCCTGAACAGGGCCGAGATTTTCACGCTTCCGATTCGCCTCGGGAAGTCGGAGAAGCTTTCCGTGTCTTCGGGCTTTGTACCGGTTTTCTTGAACATCTCCTTCGTTACATAGGTAATCGCCACTCCATTTCTGATTTCGAGCGTATTCAGCGTCTCTATAAGGAGACCGAATCTCTTTTTCTCCCAGCTTTCATAGAGGGCTTCAGAGACAAGACTCGGGCTGGCTCCGTAGCCGACAAGTTCTGCGCACGCCCTGAGCACCTCGGGCGAGGTATTGCCATACCTGAATGTCCCCGTATCGACGGCTATTGCGCAATAGAGGTTGACGGCGATGTCCCCGGTAATCCCGGCGCCCAAGCCCTTGATGAGAAAATATACCATCAGCCCGGCGGCAGCGGCCCCCGGGTCGATCCATCTCACGTCGCCGAAGTCCCCTTCCGTTTCATGGTGGTCGACAACAATGGAGCGTCTGAAGGTCATATGCTCCAGCCCGGCCCTCCCGGGGCCGTTACAGTCGAGGAGCACGAGCACCGGATCCAGGGCCGCTAAATCTTCCAGGTCGGAGACGATCCGCTCGTTGCCCGGCAGAAACCGGTACTGTTTCGGAACAGGGTCCCTGCTGTACACAAGGGCTTTCTTGCCGAATGATTCGAGAGCCATGCAGAGGGCGAGGCACGAGCCGATAGCATCGCCGTCGGGGCTGACATGGGCAGCCAGAAGAAAGCCCTCCTCCTTCCTGAAGGCGGAAAGGACCTTCTCAGGAGTCTTCATCTTTCTCCTGGATTTCCTTCAGCAACTTGTCTATTTTGAAGCCGTATTCGATCGACGTGTCGAGCCTGAACTCGATTGCAGGAATAAATTTCATCCTGAGCCTCTTTGAGAGATTCGAACGGATGAAATTCTTCGAGGCATTCAGTATTTCAAGCGTAACTTCCCTCTCCTCTTCCTTCATTACGCTTACGAAGACCCTGGCGAGCTTGAGGTCAGCGGTCATCTCGACGCCGGTGACCGTAACAAAACCGATCCTGGGATCTTTGAGCTTGTACATGATCAAATCGGCGACCTCTTCCCTGATGAGGTCGCCGACTCTCTCCGAACGTTTGTATGGGAGCATCTTTTTTTCCCCCGGAAGCCATCCCATCCCCGTATTCCGGGAGGAACTCCAGTCATAAAAACAGAATGATCCCGGGGTCGGCGAGGGTGGGATGCAGATTAAAGTTTAGCGGCGATTTTTTCTATAATGTAATTTTCGAGGATGTCTCCGACCTTGAGGTCGTTGAAGTTCTCCAGAAGTATTCCGCACTCGTAACCGCTCTGGACCTCCTTGACGTCGTCCTTCATCCTCTTGAGGCTGCCTATCCTGCCTTCGTACACGACGATGTTGTCTCTCAGGACGCGCATGCCGTCGCTTGAGCGGGAGATATAACCGTCAACGACATAGCAGCCCGCTATCGTGCCGAGTCTTGAAACAGGGAATAGCTGCCTCACTTCGGCCCGGCCGAGGACTTTTTCCTTCAGCGTGGGCTCGAGCATTCCCTCGAGCGCCTTCTTCACATCATCGATCGCCTCGTAGATTACATTGTAAAGCCTTATGTCCACCCCTTCCTTTTCGGCCGTCTGAGCAGCCTTCGTCTCGGGACGCACATTGAAGCCGATAATGATGGCGTTGGAGGCGGTGGCGAGCATGACGTCCGATTCGTTTATGCCGCCGACCGAGGTATGGATCACCTTGACCTTCACCTCCGGATGCGTGATATTCTCAAGGGCATCCTTGATCGCCTCGACAGACCCCTGGACATCCCCTTTTATGATGATATTCAGCTCCTTGATCTGGCCTTCCTTTATCTTGGTATAGAGTTCATCGAGCGTCAGCTTCTTGGCCCGTGCAAGCTCCAGGGATCTCTGTTTCTGGAACCTCGTGAGGGCTATCTGTCTCGCCCTTTTTTCGTCCTCCACCACGGTAAAGATATCCCCTGCCGCCGGAACTTCGGAGAACCCTATCACTTCGACGGGGGTCGAGGGACCGGCATCCGGTATTCTCCGGCCCGAATCGTCTATGAGAGCCCTGACCTTACCCACATGCACTCCCGACAACAGGGCGTCTCCAACCTTGAGTGAGCCCGTTTGAACGAGAAGGGTCGCAACAGGGCCCCTCCCACGGTCAAGCTTCGCCTCGACGACGGTTCCCCGCGCCGGCCGATCGGGGTTCGCCTTGAGCTCCATGATCTCGGCCTGCAGGAGGATCATTTCAAGAAGATGCTCGATTCCGATACGCTTTTTTGCGGAGACCTCGACGAAGATGTTCTGGCCGCCCCAATCTTCCGAGATGATGCCCTGCTCCGACAATTCGCTCTTCACCTTCGCCACATTCGCCTCGGGTTTATCGATCTTGTTCACCGCGACGACTATCGGTACTCCGGCCGCTTTCGCATGGTTGATAGCCTCAACCGTCTGCGGCATCACGCCGTCGTCGGCGGCAATGACGAGGACGACGACATCCGTCACCTTGGCGCCCCTCGCCCTCATCGAAGTGAACGCCTCATGGCCGGGGGTGTCGAGAAAGACGATGTCCTTGCCTTTGAGGTTGACCTTGTAGGCCCCTATATGCTGCGTGATACCACCCGCTTCGGTTTCCGTTACCTTTGTCTCCCTGATCGCGTCGAGAAGGGACGTCTTGCCGTGATCGACATGGCCCATGATCGTAACGACCGGAGCCCTTGGAACGAGCTTTGTCACATCCTCGCGCACCTCTTCCACAAGGGTGTCGTCCTCGACGCTGGACAGTTCGATCTTGACTCCGAAGCTCTCAGCCACGAGAAGCGCAGCATCGGGGTCGACCGGCTGGTTGATGGTCGGCATATATCCCAGTTCCATGAATTTCTTGATCACGTCGGAAAACTTCAGGCCTATGAGCTCGGAAAATTCCTTGACCGTCGTGCCCTCCCTGAGCTTCAGCGTCTTCTTCCGCGGCATCGTCGACTGAACGGGGAATTTTGCCTCCTGTCTGTAGCCGAACCTTCCCCTTTCTCCCTTTTTGCCGCCCTTGGTCTCGTGCCACTTTTTCGGTTCGATCTTCCTGATCGACTGAAATGCGCGCTGCAGTCCCGGCTTGGCCTTGAACTTTTCGATCTTTTCCGCTTCCATTTCTTTCTTGTATCTGTCGGGAAGCTTGATCTCCTCTTCGGCCTCGGCTCCGGGAGCCGGCGGAACGTGCTCCCCGGGGGCCGCTTTCTCCTCCGCCTTCACATGCTCTTCGCTTTTTTTCAGTGCCGGTTCCTTCGGCGTCTTGAAGGGTCTCTCAGGGACAGCCGGCCGGGTTTTCCTGCTCTCTTTCTTCATTTCTCCCGTCTTCGCTTGAACAGACTCAGGCGGCGCGGCGCGCTCCTTTTCAGGAGCAGGTTTCTCTCCGGCGGTCTTTTCGGCAGCCGCTATCGAACTCAGAAAACACTGCCTCACCTTTCCGGCGATCTCCTCCTCAATGCTTGAGCTGTGAGTTTTCCCTTCTATGCCGAGACGGGCGAGTTCGTCGAGGACGTCTTTGCAGTTTCTGTTCAACTGTTTTGCTAAATCGTATATCCTTACCTTCGACATTTATCCTTGCCTTGCACTCTTTATTTTTTACCCCTGAAAGCCGGGGAAAGAGATCAACCTTGTATCGCCAGTTTTAAAATGTTATCATAAAAAACGTTTTTTATGCAATTTCTGAAAGGAGGAAACCGATTTGGCAAGTTGTATCGCATGCGGAAAGAAAAAGACTGTAGGAAATAACGTGAGTCATGCCAACAACAGGACGAAACGACAGCTGATGCCCAACCTTCAGAGGACGCGTATACAGACGGCAGGCGGGGTGAAAAAGGCCTACGTCTGCACGCGGTGTCTGCGCTCAGGTCTCGTCCGGAAAGTCGTTTAGTGGAAAGGGCGGAGTCTCTTCTCGGCCCCCTGCTCAAGAGGCTCGGCATTGCCGAAGACGTCCGTCTCCGGCAGATCAGGAACGACTGGCAGACGCTTTTTGGAAAACCGCTCTCAACGCACATGTCACCCTCAAGGTTTTTTGAGGGTGATTTGCTTTTGTGCGTCGACTCGCCCGCATGGATGCAGCAACTCGTCTTCTGTAAAGGGGAGATCCTGAAGAAACTGGCCGGCTACGGGGTGCGCGATCTGAGGTTCCGGATCGGCAGGGTGACATCCCGGAACCCCCGGGCAGACTGCAGTGTCGCGAAGACTGAACTTTCTTCGGAAGAGGCCCTCTTTATTTCAGAAGTAGTCTCCCGCGTCGGGGATGAGGAGCTCAGGGAGACGATCAGGAAGACTATAGAAAAATCCCTTCTCTTCGCCGGCCCCGGAAATAATCCACGCACGGAAAGAGCGCGTTAAGCCTATGCAGATTCCGCCTGCTTCTCGTAAATAAGTATCGGCTTTTCCTTCTTCACCACCGTGTCTTCGGTAATGAGGCACTCCTTGATACCCTTAGTCGACGGTATCTCATACATGACGTCAAGCATGATCTCTTCAAGGATCGCCCTCAGACCCCTCGCGCCTGACTTCCTCTTGACCGTCTTCTTTGCGATCGCCGTCAGGGCGCTGTCGGTGAATTTCAGCCTCACGTTGTCAAAGGACAGGAGCTTCTGGAATTGCTTTATGAGCGCATTTTTCGGCTCGACAAGGATCTTCACCAGCGCCGTCTCGTCAAGTTCTTCCAGTGTCGTGAAGACCGGCAGCCTCCCCACGAATTCGGGGATCAGGCCATACTTGATCAGGTCCTCGGGTTCGGTCACGCTGAGGACATCGCCTATCTTCTTTTCGCTCCTGCCGACGACGCTCGTCCCGAAACCAACCGCCTTTTTCCCTATCCTCTGCTCGACGATCCCGTCGAGTCCGACAAAGGCGCCGCCGCAGATGAAGAGGATATTTGCGGTATCCACCTGGATGAAATCCTGCTGGGGATGTTTGCGGCCTCCCTGGGGCGGGATGTTCGCTATCGTCCCCTCTATTATCTTCAGGAGCGCCTGCTGAACCC
>JBJKSM010000151.1:0-4560 GCA_046704045.1 Thermodesulfovibrionales bacterium
ACCACGGGAGTTAAACAATCCACTCTGGAACCTCAAAACTGCTCTTCTACACATTGCCGTGCTCTATCACTACCGCCGTGACCTACAAAATCCCCACGGCAAGCAAGTTTATGAATTATGTGGGTTAGGCCACGGGTAGATAAGGAGACCAGGAGGGTATTGCTTCTTTGGATCGACGAAGAATCGCCGGATGCTGAAAACCTGATAAGGAAGCTAAACAGTATATTTGATCATATCGGCCCGCTCGTCCACGCAGTGCTGGTGACCGTCAGAGGGATAGGCGGGAGCGCATTGCTGCGGCTGTTGAATTCTTTCAATATATAAATTTACAGGGTATTTAAATCCCCGGCGGGATTCAGGCATTCTCCCGCCGGGACGGCCCGATATATGGGCCCGCTGCCCGGAGGCCGGTCAGGAAACCTTGGCAAGCAGCCCCTTGATGACTGAGTCTTCGCCGTGGAGGGTGGCTTTCCATTCCCGCCTGTCCGTTTTGCCTATTTCATCCTTCAGCTCTTCATCAAACAGTTCGAGAACCAGCTTCAAGACTTCTTTTTCCTTGTCATTCAGTTCGAGTGTCATGATCAATTACCTCCTTTAATTTAAGTATATCACCACTATGGATAAACTCAACCGGTTTCCGGGGCCGGATCGTGCCCGCACTGCGGGGCGCGGGCTATTCCGACTTTCCCCGGGCCTTCACTACGAGGACTGCGCAGCCGGCCCGGCCTATTACCTTTTCAGTCGTACTTCCCATCAGGAGTTTCTTCAGTCCCGATTCCCCGTGGGCACCGATTACTATCAGGTCCACGCCCCTTCCGCCCGCGGTCTCGGTTATGACATCATGAGGCTTCCCGACCGGGGTCATTGTCTCGACGGTAACGCCCGCCTTTTTAGCCGTTTCCGCGGCGTCGCCGACAAACACCTTCGCTTCCTCGCTCTGTTCTTCGGTAAGGATCGCCGATACAGCGATGAGGTGACCGCCGCAGCGTTTTGCAATTTCGACCGCTTCGGAGACCGCCGCCTCGGCATGCTCCGAGCCGTCGGTGGCGACCACGATATTCCTGCATTCAATCCTTGCAGCCCTCGGCACAACGAGGACATTGCACGGTGCATGCGCGACGACCTTCGCCGTTGCGCTGCCCATAAGGACCTTTGCCAGTCCCTTCCGCCCGCGCCTTCCGATGACAACCATGTCGGCCGTCTTCTCCCGGGCCTCCTGCACGATGAGGTTCGCAGGATTGTCTCCCCGGCGGATGACGGTCTCGCACGCCAACCCCTGCTCCTCTGCCTCTTTCTTCACCGCCAGGAGGTATTGCATGGCCTCTTCCTCTTCCTTCTGGAGATATTCGGCTCCGATTGTTTCATATTCGGGATTTGTTTCGATCACGGTCATAACGTAAAGTTTGGTCGAACACATCTTCGCAAAGTTTCTTGCCTCTCTCAACGCTCCGTCGCTGAATGATGAACGGTCCGTCGCTGCGAGCAATTTTTCAAGTCGGGCTACGGGGCAGTATTGTTCAGTGCTCATGCTGTTCTCCTTGTCCGGTTAGGCGCGTCTGATACCGTTTCAACGTGAACTCATTTCCGGCCGGCCGGTCGATCGTACCCCGGCGAGAGGCCTGCCTTGCTTCTTCCATAGTCACAAGTTAGATGAAAACAGGCTGTATGTCAATGGATGCGCGTGACCGGGCTCCCGAATTTTTAACGGGCGTTTGACGGATGGGGGCGGGGCTATTATCCGGAAAACGGCGCTGCGGCATGAGGCTGGCAGCAGGCGTCCTTCACATAAAAAAAGGATGCGGCAATGTCCAAAGAAAAGGCTGCAAAAGAGCATCGTTGAAAGAGCCCCTTAACAGCCGGCTGTCGGGCGCGGAACGGGGACCGCGAGATCAGGCGGCTTCTTCGATAACGTACTTCACTTCGACTTTGAGGTCCTTCCTGAGCGAGTGATAGACAGAGCAGTATTTCTCCTGTGAAAGCGAGATGACCCTGTCGAGCTTCCTGGGGGTAATGTTCCGGCCCGCGATATGGATCATCATTTCTATATGTTTGTAATACTGGGGCGGCGTGGGGTTTCTCTCGCCCGTGACATCTATCTTGAACTTCGTGATCTCGCATTTCATCTTCTTGAGAAAAGAGATGCAGTCGATCGAGAGGCATCCGGCGACGCTCAGAAGAAGGCTCTCGGTCGGGATACAGCCCCACTGGGCCTCGGCGTCGAAGTCCAGCTCATATCCCCTCGGCGTTCGTCCGAGAAAGATCAGGTCCTTGTCCCAAGTCAGCGTCGCCCTGTTTACCGGGTTTATCTTCCCTTTGTACCCCTCCAACGATTCTTCGAGTGTCCCTGCATTGTTCCCTTCGCTTTCGCTCATCGTCTCCTCCTAGAAAATAGATAAACTAAAACTCCAGCTTTAACATTATAACACAGGGCGAAAGAGCGCCGGATTCGGAGATTCCCGCAGGGACGAAGACCGTGAATTGAAATTGTGAAAGTGCCTGTTTTAATATTGAAAAAATGGGATATGAAAATTCGGCATCCGATATGAGACCTGACCTGAGAGACCTTTTCATCATGGTCCTGGAGAAAGACCGGGATTCTCTCGGTGACGGCGTCCGGCAGATGGAGGAGTTTGGCGCGCGTATTCTTACGGCATCGGATCCCTGGGAGGGCATGCGCATAATGTCACATGAGCGTATCGATGTCATCATGGCCTCCATCGATCTTGTGGACGGGCCGCTGATCGAGCGCGTGAGGGAGCATAAGGCGGCATATCCCGGCTTCCTCTTTTACCTGCTTGCCGATGAGGGATACGAATCCGTCGAGACGCCCCTCGAATCCCTGAGGTCCCTTGTCGACGATTACATACGGAAGCCGCTGGATGCCCTGAGGCTTGCGGCGATGATCGCCGCAAACACCGGAAGACCGTCAACAGGGAGCACCTCGCTCGCGGTGTTAGAGCCGCTTGTGGCAAGGGTGAAGCCCTACTTTCTCTTTCGCTCCCCGGCGATGAGGCGGGCGCTCTCCAATATCCCGGAGATCGCCGCCTCGGGACAGACGGTGCTCATCTCGGGGGAGACCGGGACCGGAAAAGAGCTTGTGGCCCGAGCCGTCCATGTCCTCAGCCGGAGGGCGGGCGGACCCTTTGTGCCGGTCAACTGCGGTGCCATACCTGAAAGCCTCATAGAGGGGGAGCTCTTCGGCCACGAGAAGGGGGCCTTCACGGGCGCGCATGCAGCGAGGAAGGGCAAATTCGAGTCCGCACACGGCGGCACGCTCTTTCTCGACGAGATAGGCGAGATGCCGCTCAGCCTGCAGGTCCGGCTTCTCCGCGTGCTCGAGGAAAAAAAGGTATACCGTATCGGGGCCGAGCATCCCGTACCGGTCGACGTGCGGGTGATCGCCGCTACCAGGGTGGACCTCGAAAAGGCGGTCGACGACGGCCTCTTCAGGGAAGACCTCTACTACCGCCTGAATGTCCTGCGCATCAGCCTGCCCCCCCTTCGCGGGCGGGTGGAAGACATCGCTCTGCTTGCGGTGCATTTCCTTGAAAGAGCCTTTGACGAGACGGGCCGCATACCGCCGCATCCTGTTCTTTCGCCGGAGACCATAAATCTCCTCGAACGTTTTCCATGGAAGGGGAATGTGCGCGAGCTGAGGAATATCATGACCCGTGTTGCGACACTCCTTCCGCCGGACGCCCGCCGGATCTTTCCCTTTCATATCCTGCCCCACCTTGGAGATACGGGGACGATCAGCCGTTGGCTTTCACAGGGAAACGGCAACGGCATTTTTGTCCCTGCTGGGACCCCCCTTGACCGTGCTGAAGAGCTTCTCATCGGGGAGACGATGAAGCGGACCGGCGGAAACAGGTCGAGGGCTGCGGAACTCCTTGGAATCAGTCCCCGCACCCTTCGCAGAAAACTGAACAGAAGGCCGTCGTAGGTCATCATGTCCCGCCGGTCAATCTGTCCGTGCCGTTAAAGGCCATTCCGGCCCTCTCCATGTTTTCAGCCCTGCGTACTATGCGGGGAAACATTGATTTTCTGCCCCTCTTGCTAAGTGGCATGACTGTTGCTGTTACCTCGTCTAAATTCATGCAGCAACACAGGAGGAAAAAACTATGTTATGGTCAGACTTCGAAGAGTTCGGTAAATGGCTCGACCCATGGCGCGAATTCCAGCGCTTCAGCCGTGCACTGGCGGCAGCTTCATCGCCTTCGGCCTGTGACTTCCCTGCAGTCAATGTTTGGACGTCTCCGGATCATGGGGTAGTGACGACGGAGATACCCGGAATCGATCCAGGGGCGATAGACATCTCGGTTGCCGAAAAGACCCTTACCATCCGCGGCTCCAGGCAGCCTGAAGAGGTAAAGGAAGGAGAATCCTATCACCGGAGGGAGCGTTGGCACGGGCAGTTCACAAAGACGGTCGAGCTTCCTTTTACTGTCGAGGCGGACAGCGTGACCGCCCGGGTGTCAAACGGCGTGCTCTCCGTCTCGCTGCCGAGGGCGGAGGCGGAAAAACCGAGGAAAATAGAGATCTCAGTCAATTAGGAGGTAT
>JBJKSM010000152.1:0-19714 GCA_046704045.1 Thermodesulfovibrionales bacterium
ACTGATTTCAATGCTTGATGAGCTGTATAAATTCAGAGCTATTAACCTTGGGAACCGCCCTGGTACGTGAACCGTACGCCGGGTGGTGTGAGAGGTTGGGGGCCGTGAGGCCCCCGCCTACTCGATCGGAACTTCCCCGCTTCCGCTCTTTTGAACTTCCGCGCTATTGTTCGCTTCCCCATTTTGCGAGGTGTTTGAGGTACTTCCATCGCCTCTGCACGTTCGCCTCGGCCTGCTTCATCAGCTCGGCCGCAAGCTCCGGCTTGCTCTGTCTCAGCGCGCGGTAGCGGTTTTCCCTGTAGGCGTACTCCTCGAAGGAGATGGTCGGCTCCTTGCTGTCGATGACGAGCGGCGGCTTGCCCTGGGCCTCGAGATCCGGGTTGTATCTGAAGAGCGGCCAGTGTCCGCAGGCGACCGCCTTCTTCTGTTCGTCCACTCCCTTGCCCATATCGATCCCCTGCGCTATGCATGTTGCATAAGAGATGATGAGCGCCGGGCCGTTGTATGCCTCGGCCTCGGCGATCGCCTTGACCGCCTGCGCAGGATTGGCGCCGAAGGCGATCTGAGCGACATAGATATTGCCGTATGTGGTCATGATTGCGCCGATGCTCTTCTTGGGGGTCCGCTTCCCTCCTGCCGCGAACTGCGCCATGGCGGCAAGGGGAGTAGACTTCGACATCTGGCCTCCGGTGTTTGAGTAGACCTCGGTGTCGAGGATCATGATGTTGATGTTCTCCCCCGAGGCAAGGACGTGGTCGAGTCCGCCGTATCCGATGTCATAGGCCCAGCCGTCGCCGCCTAATGCCCATATCGATTTTTTCACCAGGTAGTCGGCAAGCGAAAGCAGGCTCTTCGCCTCGAAAGAAGTGTCAGCCGCGATCAGTCTCTTCAGCTCCTCGACGCGGCCGCGCTGTTCTTCGATGCCTTTCTGGGTCGACTGGTCCGCGGCGGAGAGCGTATCGAAAAGCGCCTTCGAGCCGGAATAGGCCGGAAGGGATGCAAGTTTTGTCACGAGTTCCACGGCCTGGGCGTTGAACTTGTCTACTGTCTGGCGCATGCCGAAGCCGAATTCGGCGTTGTCTTCGAAAAGGGAGTTCGACCATGCAGGGCCCCTGCCGTCGGACCGCGCAGTATACGGGGTCGTGGGCAGGTTCCCTCCGTAGATGGAGCTGCAGCCTGTGGCATTGGCGATCAGGAGACGGTCGCCGAAAAGCTGGGACAGAAGCTTGATATAGGGTGTTTCGCCACAGCCAGCGCAGGCTCCGCTGTATTCGAACAACGGTCTCACCAGCTGGCTTCCCTTTATCGTAAGCGCATTGAACCGTGAAGGGTCGGTTTCCGGCAGGGAGAGGAAGAACTTGTAGTTCGCGGCCTCGGTCTCCCTTACAGGCCCCTGGAGTTTCATGTTGATCGCCTTGAAACCGGGAATCTTGTTCCCCTCGGCGTCCTTCTTGCTTCCGGGACAGACGAAGACGCACGAGCCGCAGCCTGTGCAGTCTTCCGGCGCAACCTGGACGGTGAATTTGAGCCCCTTGAGGTCCTTTCCTGTCGCATCCACCGATTTGAAGGTCTTCGGCGCATCCCTCAGAAGAGAAGGATCATAAGCCTTCAGCCTGATCGTCGCATGCGGGCAGACAAAGGAGCACTGGCCGCACTGTATGCAGATATCCGGCTCCCAGACCGGGATATGGATGCCGATATTCCGCTTTTCGTACCGCGTCGTGCCCGTGGGCCATGTGCCGTCTTCGGGCATGGCCGAAACCGGCAGGGAATCGCCGTTGCCCGCGATCATCTTCGCTGTCACGTTCTTTATGAAATCCGGCGCATCCGCGGGAACAGCCGGTCTCATCCTCCTTTTGCTCGTCACCTTGCCCGGTACCGGGACTTCGACGATGTTCTGAAGGGCCTTGTCAACGGCGGCGTAGTTCATCTCGACGACCTTCTCGCCCTTTTTCATGTAAGTCTTCTTGATCTGTTCCTTTATCGACTTGATCGCCTCTTCCTTCGGGATGATCCCCGCGATCACGAAGAAGGCGGTCTGCATTATCATGTTGATCCTGGTGCCGAGCCCCAGCTCCTCGGCAAGGGAGACGGCATCGATGATGTAGAACTTCATCTTCTTCGATATGAGCTGCTCCTGCACCTCGGCGGGCAGGCTGTCCCAGACCCCGTCCTTCTTGTGAAGCGTGGTCAGCAGGAACGTGGCCCCCTCCTCGGCCTTCGAGAGCATGTCGTATTTTTCGAGGAACGAGGTGTTATGGCAGGCGATGAAGTTCGCAGCCGGCACGAGATAGGGGTTATGGATCTTCTCCTTGCCGAACCGGAGATGGGAGATAGTGATCGCGCCGGATTTCTTCGAGTCGTACACAAAGTATCCCTGGGCGAAATTGTCGGTCTCGGTCCCGATGATCTTGATCGTGTTCTTGTTCGCCCCGACGGTGCCATCGGAACCCAGCCCGTAGAACAGCGCGCGGAACACGCCCTTCCCCTCTGTGCGGAAGGACTCGTCATATGCAAGACTTGTCCCCGCAACGTCGTCGTTGATGCCGACGGTAAAGTGGTTCTTCGGAGAGGAGGCTGAGAGGTTGTCGAACACCGCCTTGACCATGGCGGGGGTGAAGTCCTTCGAGCCGAGGCCGTAACGGCCTCCGACGATCTTCGGATAGCCCGTAAACGGCGCGGTCTTCTTTTCCAACGCCTCGCCGACTGCGGTCCTTACATCGAGATAGAGGGGCTCGCCTATCGCGCCGGGCTCCTTGGTGCGGTCGAGCACCGCCATCGCCTTGACCGCAGGGGGAAGGACCTTGACGAAATCGTCGACCGAAAACGGCCTGTAAAGTCTCACGGTCACGAGTCCAAGTTTCTCTCCCTTTGCGTTCAGGGCATCGACCGTGCTTTCGACCGTCTCGGCGGCCGAGCCCATGACCACGATCACCCGCTCCGCATCGGGTGCGCCGTAGTAATCGAAGAGGTGGTAGGCGCGTCCGGCGAGGCCTGCGAATTTGTCCATCGCCTTCTGCACGATGGCAGGGGTCGCGTTATAGAATCGGTTGACCGTCTCCCTGCCCTGGAAGTAGACGTCCGGGTTCTGGGCGGTGCCGCGGATGGCCGGACGGTCCGGGGTGAGCCCCCTCTTCCTGTGGGCTATGACGAGATCGTCGTCGATCATCGCCTTCATGTCGTCGAAGGTAAGCTCCTCTATCTTCTGGATCTCGTGGGATGTCCTGAAGCCGTCGAAAAAATGCACAAAGGGGACCCTCGATTCGAGCGTCGCGGCCTGCGAGATCAGGGCGAAGTCCATCGCCTGCTGGACGTTTTCGGAGCAGAGCATCCCAAACCCGGTCGACCTCACCGCCATCACGTCCGAATGGTCGCCGAATATCGAAAGACCCTGGCATGCAAGGGAGCGGGCCGTGATATGAAAGACCGTCGGGGTGAGCTCGCCGGCTATCTTGTACATGTTCGGCACGATGAGCAGAAGGCCCTGGGAGGCCGAAACAGTCGTCGCAACAGCCCCGGTCGTGAGGGAGCCGTGTACGGCGCCGGCAACACCGGCTTCGGACTGCATCTGGCTGATCTTCGGCACGGAGCCCCATATGTTTTTCTGTCCTGCGGCCGACTTCGAGTCGCAGATCTCGGCGATCGGTGATGAAGGGGTTATCGGATAGATCGTGACGATCTCGTTTGTGGCATGCACCACATGAGCGCATGCGGTGCAGCCGTCAACGGTTATCATTTTTCGGGCCATTGTGTCCTCCAGCTGAATTTAATATAGTGTCCTTCGCTGTTGCGCCGATTAAAAATCTGTCGCGCCGGGCTCGACCGGGCAGTGCTTCGTGCCTGTCTCCCGCCCGCAGGGATGACGACCTTCGGATTTTTTCTTGCCTAAACGATGACTCCGCAAAAAGTGAGCAAGGCCGTAGTCCGATATTATAATATAAATCCGCGGATTGTTAAACAGGCGGGCGTGGACGGCGTACAATTGCTATACTTCATGGCGCAATCGTTGCGCCGGCTCCATCATTGCCCGCTGAAAAAGCGTATCGCCTCTTTCACCTTTTCAAGGTCCACCCTTGTGTCGAGGCACGGGCCGAAAGGCCGCTCGTTCGGGATACCGAGCGCGGGAAGCGGGTAGGAATCGACGATCCCGCTCGACAGGTCCCTCTCGCAGGCGACCGCCACAATCGCCTCGGGCCTGACCTCCGCCACGATTTTTCTCGCAAGGGTGCCTCCGGTTGCAACGGAGAGATTCAGCCGGTTGTCGTCTGCGATTTCGATAAGATCGCGGATCTCGCATCTGCCGCATCTCGCACAGTTATAGATGTTATGGGTCAGTCTGATATCGCATTTGCTCGTCTGGAGGCAGTGAGGGAGAATGAGCAGAATCCTGCGGGTCCTCACCCCTTCGCCCCTTACGAGCCTGTTGTTGAGGTCGATGACCACGCGCTGGAACCGCTCCTTCTCCCCCTTGAAAAAGGCGCCCAGGAGCATCAGGAAGGGATACAATACCTTCAGGACCATACCTCTCGTGAACTTACGGGGAGTCAAAGCGCATCCCCTTTCTTAACCGCCTCCCGTTGACGAATGAGCCTGCAGGCATCGTCTTCTTCCCTTCGGGCTTCACCTCTATGATCGACAACATCCCGGAGCCGGCGCATACCTGCAATTGCTCTCCGGCCATATCGATGACGCCTGCCACGCAGCCCGAGCCGGAGGGTATCACCCCGGCCTTGATTATGGTAATCCGCTCCCCGTTAAGGAAGGTGTAAGCCCCGGGCCACGGACAGGTTCCCCTCACCAGATCGAAGATCTTCCTTGCAGGCTGCGACCAGTCTATCCTGCCGTCGTCCTTTTTGAGAGGGGGCGCGTAACCGGCCTCTCCCTCCTGCGGTATCGGCCGGATCAGGTTGTCCCTGAGGTCTTTTATCGTGCGCACGAGCAAAGACGCGCCCATCACTGAAAGCCTGGCGCCGAGAGTCCGGGCATCATCGTCGTCCGTGATTTCAGTCTCCTCCCTGAGAAGGATGTCCCCTGTGTCGAGACCTTCATCCATCAGCATCGTCGTTGCCCCTGTCTTTCGTTGTCCATCCATGATCGCCCGCTGAATCGGCGCGGCCCCTCTGAACCTCGGCAGAAGAGAACCGTGGACGTTGATGCAGCCGAGGGGCGGGAGTTTCAGGACCGCCGGCGGAATGATCCTTCCATAGGCAACGACCGCTATGACATCGGGCCTCAGACCGGCCAGTTCGTCGAAGAAATCCGCAGACCTGATTCCGGCGGGCTGAAGCACCGGGATATGTTCGGAGAGGGCGAACTCCTTAACGGGAGGCGCAGACAGCTTGCGTCCCCTCCCCTTCATCCTGTCAGGCTGCGTCACGACCGCGACGACCTCTTCGCCGGCTTCCAAAAGCGCCCTGAGCGAAGGGACTGCAAAATCAGGAGTCCCGAAGAAGATCACCCGCATCGGTGTTTCTATTTGCCCAACTTCCGGGCTTTCCTGAGGCGTTTCTTAAAGAATTCCCTTTTGATCGGGCTTATCCTGTCGATGAACAGGGTGCCGTCCAGGTGGTCTATTTCATGCTGCAGTGCTATTGAGAGCAGTCCCCCCGCCTCTATCTCCAGATGTTTCCCCTCCCTGTCGAGGGCGCGCACCTTCACCGTTTCGGCCCTGGTGACCTTCGAGGTAAACTCAGGGATGCTGAGACAGCCTTCCTCGAATTCGACAGCGCCGTCCTTCTCGATAAACTCGGGGTTTATCAACACCAGCAAAGGCATCCCGTCGTCCTTTGTACTGACGTCGATGACCGCCAGTCTCTTCGAGACCCCGACCTGAGGAGCAGCGAGCCCGACGCCGGGCGCGGCATACATCGTCTCGATCATGTTGTCGATAAGGACCTGAAGCTGCCTGTCGATCGTTTCCACAGGCAGCGCCTTCTGCTTCAGCACCCTCGAAGGATACTTCTTTATCTCAAGCAAAGCCATGCATAATTATAAAATATTTCCGCTCCCACGGTCGACATAAGACATGCGTCCTTGCATAACCGCGCAACGGAATTCTAATATTATCTATGACCAATGTCCGGCTCCTCGCGATCGAGTCCCTCCTCGACATCTCCCTTCGGGGCGCCAGGCCGAAGCAGTCTATTGAACCCCTGTCAGGCTTTCTCGACAAAAGAGACAGGGCCTTCCTCATGGAAATAGTCTACGGCGTACTGAGATACAGGGACACCCTTGACTGGATTTTAAAACACTTCCTGAAGAGCCCCTCCAGACTGGGTAACTTCACGCTGAACAACCTGAGGGTCGCCGCCTACCAGGTCTTCTTCATGCGGGTGCCCGACTGGGCGGTCGTGAACGAATCGGTCGAGATCGAAAAGATATCAGCGGCCGGAGAATTGCACGGCAAACCCCAACTGGTCAACGCGGTCGTAAGAAACGTGCTCAGGCAGAAGGAGCGTTTTCAGCCGCCCATCGCGTTCGACGATGCGGTCACCGGCATCGCGGTCAATACCTCTCACCCGAAGTGGCTTGTAAAGAGGTGGGTCGCGCGGTTCGGCGAACAGGAAGCGGCGCTCCTGGCCGCGGCGAACAACACGGTGCCGCCGATGACGATCAGGGTGAATACCCTGAGGAGCACGAGGGATGAATTGCTGTCCCTTCTGGCAGACAACGGCGTCGACGCTGCTCCCACCGCGTTCTCTCCCGACGGCGTCGCCCTGCGCGATGTCCGGTCCTACGAAGACCTCTCCTTTGCCCGCGGGCTTTTCCTTGTGCAGGACGAGGCATCTCAACTGGTCACGTATCTCCTGGCGCCCGAGCCCGGCGAAAGGGTGCTCGATGCCTGCGCAGCGCCCGGAGGCAAGACCACCCACATCGCCCAGCTGATGAAAGATCAGGGCGAAATCGTGGCCGCCGAGAAAGACCCGGCGAGGGTCCGGAGGCTCAGGGAAAATATCGAAACCCTCGGCATCAGGTCTGTTAAAATAATCAATGCCGACGTCATGGACCTGAAAGACCCGGGGGCCTTCGACAGGGTCCTCATCGACGCGCCCTGCTCCGCCGCAGGCGTCATACGGAGAAACCCTGATGTCAAGTACCGACACAAGCCGGGCGATCTTGCCGTGTTCAGGGCCAGGCAGACGGAACTGCTCGGGTGCGTGTCGCGGCTTTTGACGGAAAAGGGCAGACTGGCGTACGCGGTGTGTTCGACCGAACCGGAAGAGGGAGAAGAGGCGGTAAGGGAATTCTTGAAGAGCGCGGGAGATTTCCGTATTATACAAGCTGTCGCAGGACCGGCGGGTAATTTGACGGACAACGGCTTTTTCAGGACCTATCCTCACATACATACAATGGACGGATTTTTCGGGGTGTCGTTTTGCAGAAAAGACTGAGCAATTTTTTCAGGATCCCGCTGTTGTTTGCGGTCTTCGTGATCCTCGGGTTGTCCTTCGGGTATGTCACTTTCAAGGTATTGAGCTTCAGCAAGACCGTGCAGGTCCCCCAGCTCAACAATATGACACTGCTCGAAGCAAACGAGGCGCTGAACAAGGCGGGACTATATCTTAAAATCGAGGGCGAAGATTACGACCCTTCCGTCGAGGCTGGCAGGATCCTCAGGCAGGATGTACCTGCCGGGAACACGGTAAAGGTGAACAGGGCGATCAAGGTCATTGTGAGCAAGGGGCCAAGGATCTATTCCATTCCCTCTCTGGTGAATGAAACCCTCTCCGACGCCAGGGCGGCGCTCATGGAGAAAGGGCTGCGCATCGCCAGGGTCATAGAGGTCCACTCCGATTCGGTCGCGAAAGGAGAGATCCTCGCGCAGCGGCCGGAGCCGGATGAGCCGCTTGCGGATCAGATCACGGTACTTGTCAGTCTCGGGCCGAATGAGGTAACGTATTACTGCCCCGACTTCCTCGGCAGGAGCTATGACGAGGCAAAAGAGGTCGCCGGAAAGATGGGCCTTGTGCTCCAGGCAAATGGTGAAAGCGGCATTGTCGTTTCCCAGAAGCCGAAACCGGGAACACCCGTCAAAAGCGGCGACACAATTTATCTTGGACTGAACGAAGGTGATCAGTGATCAGGATCGCGCCATCCATTCTTTCCGCTGACTTCGCCCGCCTCGGCGAGGAGGTTACAGCAGCGCAGAAGGCCGGGGCGCATCTGCTCCATATCGACGTCATGGACGGCCATTTCGTGCCGAACATCACGATCGGAAGCGGCGTTGTGGAGTCGCTGAGAAAAGTCACTTCACTTCCCCTCGACGTCCATCTTATGATCGAAGAGCCGGACAAGTTCATCGGAGACTTTATCAAAGCCGGGGCGGATATGGTTACCGTCCACTGCGAGGCGACAGTCCATCTCCACAGGACGGTCCAGCTGATAAAGGAATGCGGCGTAAAGGCGGGGGTTTCGATAAATCCCGCTACGCCGGTCTGGTGCCTGGAAAACATCCTTCGCGATGCAGACGTTGTGCTTGTCATGTCTGTAAACCCCGGATTCGGGGGACAGAGATTCATCGATGGTTCACTGGAAAAAATAAGAACGCTGAAGAAAATGATCCGCGAGGCGGGATCGTCCGCCCTGGTAGAGGTGGACGGCGGCGTCAAGCCGGCAAATGCAAAGGAAGTTGCCGACGCAGGCGCGGACATCCTCGTGATGGGCTCGGCATTTTTCACCGCGGGCGATTATGGGAAAACAATGAGGGAAATGAATGAACTGCTCGGAAACGGATAAGATATTTCAAAGTGCCGAGGCGCTGAAGGAAAAGAGCCGGTATAAGGATTCGCTGCTTCTTTTCAGTAAGGCGCTGAGGGGATACAGGGCTGCGCGGGACGAGCAGGGTATCCTCGACTGTCAGCTCTCGATAGGCGATGTCAGGAGGATGACAGGCGATTTCGATCTCTCGGAAAAATCCTATCTCGATGCGGTGGCTACGGCGAAAAGGATTCACGATCCGGTTGCCGCAGCCGACGCCAAAATCAATATAGGGCTGTCCAGAAGGGGCAAGGGCGACTGGAAAAAGGCGCTTGCGATTTCGAATGAGGCGCTCCGGTTCTATGAGAAGGCGCAGGACAGACAGGCGATCGCGTTCTCCCTCTGGTCCATCGCCGGCGCACTGCGGATAAAAGGCGACATCCCCGGTGCGATCGGGACATACAGCAGGGCGCTTGAGCTGTTCAGGTCTCTGAGATTGAGGCCTTCAGCCGGTTACTGCCTCTGCGGTCTCGGCGGCACAAACAGGATAGCCGGCCAATTCAGGGACTCGCTTAAGTACTACAGGTCCGCCAACATGCTCTTTGCTGGAATAAAGGACCGTTTCGGCACGGCGTACTCCTACTGCGGGATCGGCAACGCCCACAGGATGTTAGGAGAATACAAAGAAGCTCTTTCGAATTTCTCCCGCGCCTCGTCGATCTATAAAAAGATAGGGGACAGGGTCAGCTATTCCTATACCATCTGGAGCATCGGAACTGCATACAAAATGCTGGGCGATTACAGGAAGGCGGCGGAACACTTCAGGAAGGCCGCGAAACTGTTCACAAATACAAAGGACCCGAGGGGGCTTATTTACTGCAGTCTGGGGCTCGGAGAGATCGCCCTCCTTGAGGGCAGGAGAGCGGCGGCCGAAAAATATGTGAACGGGTCGGTAGCCGAAGCCCGCCGCTACGGTTTCCGCGTGGAAAAATGTCACGCCGAAATGGTACGTTCTTATATGACAGGGGGACTGAAGAACGGCTGTTACAGCAGGCTCGGACTGAGGCTGCACTTTACTGAAGCGCCGTTCAACATTCCCTGAGATCGGGAAGGGCAGGGGTTTCTCACCGTGCGTGTACTGAATATACCGAATACATTGACGATTGCGCGGATTCTCATCGTCCCCGTCTTCGTCACCTCGATACTCTACGACCGATACAGGTACGCCCTGTACCTTTTCGTTGCCGCCGGCCTCACCGACGCCCTCGACGGGCTCCTCGCCAGGCTTGCAAACCAGAAGACTCCGCTGGGAAAGTTTCTGGACCCTCTGGCCGACAAATTCCTGCTCGTAACGTCCTTTGTCCTTTTCGCAGTCTACGGCTGGATGCCGAAGTGGCTTACCATCACCGTCATCAGCAGGGACCTTATCGTCGTCATCGGATGGCTCCTGCTCTACATGATCACCCATAGCGCAAAGGTGGAGCCGGTCATTCTCGGGAAGACGGCGATAGCGCTTCAGCTGCTCGCCATCACCTATGTCCTTCTGCACATCAACTTCGGAGCGCTCCCTCCCCTGCCCTCTTCTTTCAGCCTGCTCATAGCCTCGGTGACCGCGCTGTCGGGACTGCAGTATGTTTACAGGGGGTTGAAACTGGCCGATGCCCTGTAAAGGCGGCATAGAGATAGAAGCCGTCCTGCCCGGAAGCCCGGCGGAAGCCGCTGGCCTCCGGAAGGGGGACACTCTTCTTTCACTTAACGGCAAATCCCTTCGTGACGCGATCGATTTCATGTTTTACGGAGGCGAGGAAACGCTCGCGCTCGAATTCCTCCGGGACGAGACGAGACGAACGACGGAGATAACTGTCTGCGGCGGCGACATCGGGCTGACCATAAAGCCGTTCAAGGTCAAGACGTGCCGGAACAACTGTCTGTTCTGCTTTGTGAAGCAGCTGCCGAAGGGGCTGAGAAGATCCCTCTACGTGAAAGACGAGGACTACAGGCTTTCCTTCCTGTACGGCAATTATATGACGCTGTCCAACATCGACAGCCGGGACAAGAAGAGGGTCATCGAACAGCGGTTGAGTCCGCTGTACATTTCCGTGCACGCAACCGATCGGGCGGTACGCAACAAAATGATCGGCAACGCCGGGGCCGCCGATATCATGAAGGAGCTCAAATTCTTTGCGGACAACAAGATCAGGTTCCATACCCAGATCGTATTGTGCCCCGGGTACAACGACGGCAGGGAGCTGCAGAATACGATCAGGGACCTCTGCAAGTTTTATCCTTACACCTCCTCCATAGCAGTGGTTCCCGTCGGGCTCACGATCCACAGGAAACAGCAGGTCCGGCCGGTGACAAGGGAAGACGCGGCTCGGGCGATCGATATAGTCGAATCCTTTCGGAAACGGTTTCAGAAGAAGCACGGCGATCCGATCGTCTACTGCGCCGACGAGATGTACATAAAGGCCGAACGTCCCTTCCCGCCGCTGAAGGAATACGGCGGACTCCCCCAGATCGAAAACGGCGTGGGGATGGTCCCTCTCTTTACGAGCCAGGCAAAGAAAGTGAAAGTTCCGAAATCGCTCCAGCGCACGACGGAATTCATCACCTTTACCGGCGTTTCCTTTTACCCGTTTCTGAAGAAGTTCGTAGACCGTCTTTCGGAAAAAGAGGGTATCAACATCACGCTGCTTTGCGTGGAAAACCAGTTCTTCGGAACGTCGGTGACCGTTACGGGCCTGCTCACCGGCCGGGACGTGATAAAGACCCTTCACGACAATACCGATTCCTGCAGGGTCCTCATCGTCCCGGACGTGGCGCTCAAGGAGGACGAAAACCTTTTCCTCGACGACACTTCCCTCCGGGACGTAGAAAACGCCACGGGGCTCATCACGGTCAGGGCAGAGTCGACGCCGCAGGGACTGATCGATGCGATCGCATCGATCACCTGAAATGACACAAACTTCACAGAAGGGAGCGCACAATGGACGTTACCGGTAAGACGCGTGTGACAGGGCTTTTCGGCTATCCCGTGGAGCATACGCTTTCGCCCGCCATGCATAATGCCGCATTCGATCATCTCGGCCTGGATTTCCGCTACCTCCCCTTCCTGGTTCACCCCGACTCTATCATGGAGGCGGTCCGGGCCGTGAAAGCGCTCAACATGGCAGGCGTCAACGTAACGGTGCCGCACAAGGAGAGGGTAATCCCTTTTCTCGATGAGGTGAACGAGGAGGCGCGGTTCATCGGCGCGGTCAATACCATCGTGAATTCCGGAGGGACGCTGACGGGCTACAACACCGACGGACGGGGTTTCATGCGGTCCCTGGCCGAAAAAGACATCACGGTCGGGGGCAGGCGGATACTCATAGCAGGCGCAGGAGGGGCGTCGAGGGCGGTCAGCTATTACCTGAGCGAGAAGGCCGGCGAACTCTGCCTCTTCGACCCGGACAGGCCGAAGCTTGAAAAGCTCGTGTCGGAACTCTCGGAAATAAGGGCGAACGTCCGTGCGGTCGAACAGACGGGTGATACCGGCAGGTTCGATATCCTGATAAACGCAACCCCTCTCGGCCTGAAAAATAACGACCCCCTGCCCTTCGATGTCACCCTTCTGGGCAGCGGCCAGGTCGTATGCGACCTCATATACAAAAAAACACCCCTCATCGAGAGCGCGTCGGAGAGAGGCTGCCGGACGATCAGCGGCCTCGGTATGCTCCTATGGCAGGGGATACTCGCCTTTGAGCTCTGGATGAATGTCGCCGCACCGGTCGAGGTCATGAGAAAAGCGCTTCTGCAGGCCATCGGACATTGATTGGCATAATACTTGCCTTTACTTAACGGGCGTCATATGATAGAATTTTTCATGAGGCGAAGCGCGGTACTTATCCTTTCCTTCCTGGTCGTTTTCGCGTTCTCTTATTACCTGGTAAAAGGAGAAAAGGTGCCCCACCTGAACGTACGTCAAAAAGGCGAGTCGTTCATCGAGGGCCTCAGGCTGGTCCACAGGAAAAACGGCGCCGGCGACTGGGTCCTGACCGCCAGGAGGGCCGATATATCCGAAGACGGCAACACCGCGCGGCTCAGCGGCATCGCTATGACGCTGAAGGGTAAGGGGGTCACCGTATACGCCGACAGGGGGCTTTACAATATGACCGACAGGAACCTCTCGGCCAGCGGCAGGGTAGTTGCCAGGGGAAAAGATTATTCGATCGTCTCCGAAGACGGGGCGGAATTCGACGGCGCGGCGAGCAGTCTCAAAACAAAAGGCAAGGTAACGATAACCAGCCGGAAGTTCAACGTGCGGGGCACGGGCATGGATACCGGCGACAACGGACAGATTGTGAGGATACTGGGAAATGTTAAAGCGGTTTTTTATCGTTAGCATCGGTTTGCTGCTCCTTACGGCGCTGGCCGCCCATGCACAGGAGGCCAAAGAGAGGATCACCGGCCCGATCACGGTTACCTCGGATGTCCTCACCAACGACAGTCAGCGGCATACGGCCCTCTTTGAAAAGAACGTCGTTGCAAAAACGACGGATATGACGATCTATGCGGACAAGATGCTGGTCTATTACAAGGCTCAGGGCGGCGATGTGACCAGGATCGATGCGACGGGAAATGTGAAGGTCTACAAGGGTACGCGCCTGATCACCTCCCGTGCGGCGGTGTATTACGCCGATGAGGACAAGGTGGTCTTCACCGGGGATCCGCGCGCGGTCGACGGCGAAAACGTGGTCACCGGGTCGGTGATAACCTATTACGTAAAAGACGACCATTCCGTCGTCGAGCACAGCAAGGTATTTCTCAAGAATAAGCCGGCGAAATAAGAGGGTGGACGGATGCATCTCCTCGAGGTAAAAGGCCTCTACAAGACATACAGCAGGAAAGTCGTGGTGAAGAACATCGATCTGCACGTCTCCACGGGCGAGATCGTCGGCCTCCTCGGTCCCAACGGCGCAGGCAAGACCACCACCTTCTACAGCATGCTCGGGCTGGTCAGGCCCGACCGGGGAAGCGTCTTCCTCGACGGCACTGACATAGGCGCGCTGCCGATGTATAAGCGCGCGAGGATGGGGATCAGCTATCTGCCCCAGGAGCCTTCGATCTTCAGGAAGCTTTCGGTAGAGGACAACCTCAGGGCGGTGCTCGAAATAAAGGGCCTTTCCCGGGAGGAGATATGCGTGGAGGTGCCGCGTCTGCTCAGCGAATTCAATCTCGAGGCCTTCTCGAAGAGAAACGGCTACAGGCTTTCCGGCGGTGAAAGAAGGAGGGCCGAGATCGCACGGGTGCTGGCGACAAGCCCCACGTTCATACTCTTCGACGAGCCCTTCGCAGGGATAGACCCGATCGCCATCATCGAGCTGAAGAAGATGCTCACCTACCTGAGGGACAAGGGGCTCGGGATCGTAATCACGGACCACAACGTCAGGGACACCCTTTCGATAACGGACCGTACGTATATCATCAACAACGGCGAGATCCTCGATGAGGGAACGCCGGAGAAGCTCATACAGGACGAGCAGGTGAAAAAAGTATACCTCGGAGAGGAGTTCAAGCTCTGATGGCGCTCGAAAGTCGTCTCGAATTAAAGCTCTCGCAGAAACTCGTATTGACGCCCCAGCTGCAAATGGCGATCAAGCTCCTTCAGATGCCGCAGCTGGAGCTTTCCCAGGCCCTGAGCCAGGAGCTCGTGGAAAATCCCTTTCTCGAAGAGACGATGGACCTGGACTTCGAGGCGCCCGGAGAGGCGGCCGTCAAGGAAGAAAAGGAGGAGGAGGAAACGGTCAGGGACCACGACGACACCGAGATACCGCTCGAAAAGATGCTGACCTTTTCCGCCGAGGACTATTTCGAGGAGAGGAGCTCCGACGGAAGGGACCTCGGCTATTTCACGCCGGGGAATGTGACGCAGCCCTCGTTCGAATATTTTCTGAGCGCCGCCACGGACCTTTTCGATCACCTCCTGTGGCAGCTCCGCCTCTCGAAGGAAGACGAGGAGGTAAGGAGGGTCGGGGAGCAGATCATCGGCAACATCGATGAAAACGGTTACCTGAGGATGACCGTGGAAGAGATAAGGGAGCTTGCCCGGACGGATGCGGAAACGGCCGACCGGGCGATGCGGCTCATCCAAAGCTTCGATCCCCCGGGCATCGCCGCGCGGAATATCAGCGAGTGCCTCCAGCTCCAGCTGAAGACGCTCAAACTCGGGGGCACGCTCGTCGAACACCTCGTCCTGAACGACCTCGGCGACGTCGGGAAGAAGAAGTATGCCCAGCTCGCAAGGAAATACGGAGTTCCCGCCGAAGACATCACCGCCGCAGTCAGGATCATCGAGGGACTCGACCCGAAGCCCGGAAGGAACTTCGCGCCAAACGACGTCAATTTCATCACTCCCGACGTCTACATCGTGAAGACCGAAAGCGGCTACCAGATAGTTCTTAACGACGAGGGTCTGCCGAAGCTCAGGATTAACAGCTATTACCAGCGTCTGCTGAGCCAGAGGAACCTTATCCCGAAAGAAGACAGACAGTTCCTGGAAGACAAACTCCGGTCGGCTATCTGGCTGATGAAGAGCCTGGATCAGAGGAACAAGACTATCTACAGGGTCACGGAATGCATCCTCGAATTTCAAAGGGAATTCTTCGACAGGGGGGTGAACTTCCTAAAGCCGCTCAACCTCAAGGATGTCGCCGCCGAGCTGAGCCTCCATGAGAGCACGATCAGCAGGGTAACCTCCAACAAGTACCTGTCGTGTCCTCACGGCCTTTACAGTTTCAGGTTTTTCTTCAGTAACGCGATCCAGAGCGGGTCAGGGGACCTATCCTCGACGACCGTAAAGGAGATGATAAAAAAGATAGTCGCGGAAGAGGACCCCCGGAGGCCGCTCAGCGACATGAGGATCGTGGAAATTTTCAGGAGTCAGAACATCACCATAGCAAGGAGGACGATCGCCAAATACAGGGAAGAACTGAAGATCCCTTCACAGAGTCAAAGGAAGAAATAGCGCAGACGGAGAATTTTAAAAAGGAGGAACGGAGCATGAACATCATAGTCAGCGGAAGGCATCTCGAAATCACCCCCGCCCTGAAGAATTACGCGGAGGAGAAGCTGAAGAAATTCGAACGGTACCTGTCCGATATCTCCGAGGCGGTCGTAACGCTCAGCATAGAAAAAAAATACAGGCACAAGGCGGAAGTCCTGCTCAGGGTTAACGGGTATCTCATACAGGCCGAGGGAGTAACGGGCGAGATCTATTCGTCCATCGACGAAGTATCGGACAAACTCGAACGGCAGGTGAAAAAATACAAGGAAAAGCTCGTCTCCCGCAGGAAAGGCGGCGCAAAGTCCGCCGAGTCGCAGCAGAAGGAGGCGGCGCCCCAGGAGACCGGAAGGATCATAAAGAACAAACGCTTCGAGCTCAAACCGATGAGCCCCGACGAGGCATCGATGCAGATGGAACTGCTCGGCAAGGACTTCTACGTTTTCATCAACGACAAGAGCAGCGACGTCAACGTCATCTATCTCCGGCGTGACGGCAACTACGGCCTGATCGAACCCGTAAAATAGCGAGGCCGCCGATCGCCCCCCCGGGAAAAAAGAGCAGGCCCGCAAGGAAGAGGACGGCACGGGGCATGGGAAAGCGCTCCCGTGTCGTCATCATCACCGGGCTGTCCGGTTCGGGAAAAACGGTCGCCTTGAGGGCCGTGGAAGACCTGAACTTTTTCTGTGTCGACAACCTGCCCGTCTCGCTTATCGGCGACCTGATCGCCAGGACCTCGGATTACAGGGACGGCGACATCGCCATAGGCATCGATATCCGCGAGAAGGAATTCCTCTCCGGCATCGAAAGGGTGCTCCGGGCGATCAGGAAATCGTGCAGGCTGGAAGTCCTTTTCCTCGAAGCCGAGACCGACGTGCTCATCAGGCGTTTCAAGGAAACGCGACGGCCCCATCCGCTCGGCGGGGACCTGGTGGAGGCGATACAATCCGAAAGGGAGAGTCTCTCCGTCCTGAGACAGAATGCAGACAGGGTGATCGATACCTCCTCCTTTTCCCCCCATCAGCTGCGGCACTTCATCTCGTCTCTCCATGTCACAGGACAGGGACGGAAGGAACTGACCGTGAGCCTCATGTCCTTCGGGTTCAAGTTCGGCGTCCCCCAGAACATCGACCTTCTGTTCGATGTGAGGTTCCTTCCGAATCCCAACTTCATTCACTCACTCAAGCCGCTGAACGGCACGGACCGCCCCGTGGCCGATTATGTCTTCAGCCACCGGGAAACGGGGGAGTTCATGCAAAAGATAAGAGACCTCATCCGGTTCCTTCTTCCCCTCTACATAAAGGAAGGCAGATCGTATCTCTCGATAGCGGTTGGGTGCACCGGCGGCAACCACCGCTCTCCCGCAATAGTGGAGGAGCTCGCGAAGGAGATACGAAGGAGCACGATCACCCTCGACGTCGTCCATAGAGAACTGTCATGATATAATGGATTTATGATATACCTCGATTACAATGCCACGACGCCCGTCGACCCCGAAGTCTACGATGCGGTCTTCTCTTCCCTCAAAAGGGACACAGGAAACCCTTCGAGCAGCCATCTTGCCGGGAGAAAGGCACGGGAGGTAATCGAGCATGCGCGCGCGACCGTCTCAGACCTTCTCGGCTGCGGCCCTGAAGACGTCCTGTTCACCTCCGGAGGCACCGAATCCAACAACCTCGCCATCATGGGAACTGCGCTGGCTTATACCAAGGGGCATATTATAACGTCTTCGATCGAGCACCCATCCGTTATGAATGTCTGCCGCCGTCTCGAAACACTGGGGTTCGGCGTGACCTTTGCCCCGGCAGACAAAGACGGTGCGGTCGTCGTGGATGCGGTCCGTGAGGCGATAAGGGGCGACACCATCCTCATCTCGATAATGCATTCGAACAACGAGACCGGCGTCCTCCAGCCGATCGAAGAGATCGGCACAATAGCAAGAGAGCGGGGGATCACCTTCCATGTGGACGCGGCCCAATCGATAGGAAAGATGCCCTTGGGCGATGCCGTCTCCTTCGTGGACCTTCTGACCGTCGTCTCTCACAAGTTTTACGGTCCGAAAGGCGTCGGTGCCCTTTTCGTAAAAAAAGGGATCATATTGAAACCGATCCTTTACGGAGCGGGTCACGAAAGGGGATTGCGGCCCGGCACTGAAAACGTCCCCGGCATCGTCGGCCTCGGTACTGCCTGCCGCATCGCGATGAGGGACATCAAACTGAGGGTATCCCTCACTACCTCCCTGAGGGACATGCTGCACAGCGGGCTAAAGTCGGCGCTGCCGGACATTGTCCTCAACGGCCATGAAACGAAGCGGCTTCCGAATACCCTTAACCTGAGAATCCCGGGCATTTCTTCCCACGACCTTGTCGAAATAGTGCGGGACGATGTCGCGATATCGACGGGCTCCGCCTGTCATGCCGGGACGTTCACACCCTCTGCCGTGCTCAAGAGCATGGGGCTCACCGACGAGGAGGCCCTCTCCTCGGTAAGGTTGAGCACCGGCAAGAACAACACCGAAGAAGAGATCACGAAGGCGGTCGGGATCATTACAGGGGCGGTGAAAAAACTGAGGGAAAAAAGACCGACCTAGCCAGAGCTCCCTTCTTCCCTTTTCATCAATAATGCTTCCACCTCTTCCAACGTCGGAATGCCTGCGCGTCCGCCGATCTTCCGGCATTTCAGGGCGGCCATCGCCGACGCAAAACATGCCGTTCGTTCGAGAGGCCATCCCTGCAGCAGTCCGTAGATATAGCCTCCGTGAAAAACATCGCCGGCGCCAGTAGTATCCGCTGCTTCTACCGGAAAGGCGGTCGTCTCGAAACAGCCTCCGGCAAAGGCGGTCACGCTGCCGCGTTCGCCCCTCGTCAGCGTGAGCGCCCTGACCCCGAGCCTTTCCCTCTCGGCGGACAACGCAGCGCAATCCATATCCCATCCGTTGTCCTTTGCCAACTGCTCTGATGCAACAAGATAGTCACAAAGGAGCGCTGTCTCCATCATGCCGGGACGCATCCTGCCGGCATCGAGCATGACCGGGATTCCAAGCGCCTTCGCCCTTCCCGCCGCATGGAGCGAGCCGTCCTTCATCAAACCGTCGAGGAGAAGGAAATCGGAGCCCCCGAGAAAGTCTCCGGCAAGATCGCCGGGCCTCAGGGCATCTCCTGTTGCTCTCTTCCAGAATATCGTCCTTTTTGCGGTCGCTTTTTCTATAGCGATAAAGGCGATCTGCGAGGCCGCATGTTTCCTTGTCACCAGTCCCGAAACATCCACCCCTTCGTCGACAAGAGACTTCCGGATCTTTTCACCGGCGTCATCATCCCCCACGACGCCGTAAAATCTGCATTTAATCCCCAGACGCGACAGCGCCACGAGAGCGGTCGCAACAGGCCCTCCTCCCTGTTCATGCCATTCGAGCACCTCTTTCTTCGAATCCGCGGCCGGATATTCATCCACGAGCGCAAGGTAATCGAGAGAACATTGTCCGAGTCCTGAAACGACCATGGACCAATTATACACCGATAGCGACCGAAGAGATGATATAATAGGCATTCGCAGTCGCTGATCAATTAGCCTGTTTTGCGCTTATGGAAAAAGATAAATACAGTTTTGCGAAAGAACACGGGTTAAGGGAACATCAGGTGATGGATGTCAGTGCCGGCGTCTCCCCCCTCGGACCTTCCGGGAAGGTGAAGGCCGCCATCAGGAAGGCCGTCAAACATATCGACGCCTACCCGGACCCCGATTCATCGGGGCTCAGGAAGTTTTTCAGGTCGAAATTCGGTATTGCGGAAGCCGAGGTTGTTTTCGCGAATTCCCTGAGAGAGATCCTATACCTTATCTCCGCGGTTTTCAGGCCGCGCAAGGTGGTCGTAGCAGGCCCGGCGCCGGATATTTACGGCGATGCGTCCCGCGCATCAGGCGCAGAGGTCGTGCCTCTGTCAGTCGGCGAAGATGCGGGCTTCGCTCTCAGTAATGAAT
>JBJKSM010000153.1:0-3499 GCA_046704045.1 Thermodesulfovibrionales bacterium
CGGGATACTGCCGCTGAAAGACGGGAAGCTCGTAAAGACCGGGAAAGTTGGGGGGACCGTCACCCTTGATGAGGCGAACGGGCTTGCGAGGACGGCGGCGATCAACGCACTGGCGGTAGTAAAGTCCGCCATCGGAGATCTCGATAAGGTAAAACGGTGCGTCAAGGTCTCGGGATATATTTCCTCCGCGTCGGACTTTTATGACCAGACGAAAGTCCAGAACGGCGCGTCTGACCTTCTGTTCGAGGTCTTCGGCGATGCCGGAAGACACGCGAGGGTCGCTGTGGGAGTGAATGTCCTTCCTCTTGATTCGCCTGTCGAGATCGACTTTGTCTTTGAAGTGAACGAGCCTGAGCCGGGCGTCGCAGGGGCTGTATGCGATGGTCTTTAGCCGTATGATAAGGTAAGGTCATGCGGACAGGTTTCTTTCAGTTAGACACGGAATTCGGGAACAAAGAGAAGAATTTCGAAAAGGTCCGGTCCGCGCTGAAGGATTTCGAGATCGATCTCCTCGTGCTTCCCGAGTTTTTCGCGACAGGGTATCAGTTTGCCTCTGCAGATGAGGTGGAACAGCTTTCGGAATCGATAGGGAAAGGTGTTACGACAGAATTCCTCAGTGACCTCTGCCGGGAGAGGGGAATGTTTATCGTAGCGGGTCTGCCCGAAAAAGACGGAAGCCGCTTCTATAATTCGGCGGTCTTTGCCGGGCCTGAGGGCATCGTCGGCGTCTACCGCAAGACACACCTCTTTCTCGAAGAAAATCTTTACTTCACCCCCGGCGATACGGGCTTCAGAGTATGGGACACGACGCTCGGCAGGATCGGCGTGATGATATGTTTCGACTGGTTTTTCCCCGAGTCGATGCGGACCCTTGCGCTGATGGGCGCCGAGGTGGTGGCGCACCCCTCAAACCTCGTCCTGCCCCATTGCCCCGGTGCCATGCCGGTCAGGTGTCTCGAAAACCGCGTGTATTCTGTCACCGCAAACAGAATCGGTGTCGAACACAGGAAAGAAGGAGAGCCCCTCAGGTTCATCGGCCGGAGCCTTATTTCGTCCCCGGAAGGGAACATTCTGGCGAGCGCTCCCGGGGACGGGGAGACGCTGATGTGTGCCGACATCGACCCGGCCGGGGCGCGGAACAAAAAGCTGAATGCCTTCAATGATCTTTTCAGGGACCGGAGGCCTGAAAAATACTCACTTTTGACTAAAGGGGAAACAGAAGTTCCCGGGTGTTGAGGACCGCTGCTGCATCTCCCGGTGCCGACAATTCGGTTGACGATTGCGGGGAGAAGGTATAAGATAAGAATATCTATTAATAGCTGTAACAGAGGGAGGTATCCGAAAATGTTTGAAGGTTTATTTCAGCCGATGCATCTGCTGATAATCCTGGTTATCGTTCTGGTGATCTTCGGCCCCGGTAAGCTTCCTGAACTCGGCTCCGGCCTCGGCAAGAGCATCAGAGAATTCAAAAAGGCCATGGCCGACCCCGATAAACTGATAGAGAACAAGCCGATGGAGAGCGCGAAAACCGGGGAATCCCATCCGGAGAACAAAACAGTCTAAATCATAGTCCCGCGGTCCTTCCAACAGAGGAGACCATAGTCCGGTATCGTTCGCTGTGCCGGGGGGGGAGCCCGCATTCCGGATTTATGAGTTCGCCGATCTGCCCACTGAAGGGAAAGTCAGCTTCTTGCCGTCCTTCGCCCTGCAACTGTGATACAATTCCACATGCCTTATTTTGATGTTCTTTTCCCTTTAAACATCGGTCCCCTGACCTACAAATGTCCTGAAGAACTGTTGCCGTCGGTGCAGCCGGGGACGGTGGTTTCGGCCCCGATAAGAAACAAACTCACAAAGGGCATAGTAGTGCGCGAAGCTGCCTCGCCGCCTCCCGGCATGGCCAAATCCATCGCCGGCATTCACGGGGATGCCCCTGTTGTCGGGAAAGGCCTGTTAAAACTCCTGCTGTGGATGGCCGATTACTATCTGGCGCCTGAGGGAGTAGTGCTGAAGCAGACCGTGCCAAAAGAGTTATTTGCGGGTACAAAGGCGCGAAAATCGAAAAAGGCGGCCGCTGCCGGCGCCTCCCTCGACTTTGCCGACATCCCTGATTCCGATATCGCCGTTCTGAAGGAGGCGGCCGGACGCAGGAAGTACGGCACCTTTCTCCTTCACTCGCCGTCGCATCGCTACGAGTACTCTGTCGTCCCTGCGCTCATCCGCTCCGGCGTAACAAATATGATCGTGATCCTTCCGGAGGTCGCGCAGGCGGAATTCCTCCATGCCGCGCTGGGGCCGCTGTTCGGTGGGCGGCTATGTCTTTTTCATGGCGGCGTGGCGAAGGGCAGGCGCTCCCGGTGCATCGAGGGGATCGTCTCGGGGAGGCACGACATCGTTATCGGGACGAGGTCCGCACTCTTCGCACCCTTGAAAAATATCTCGATGATCATAGTCCTCCATGAGCACAGCGGGTCCTATAAGCTCGAAGAAGGGCTCAGATATCACGTGCGCGACGTGGCTGTGATGCGGGGCTTTCTCGAAAAATCGGCGGTCCTCCTTTCTTCCATAACGCCGTCGGTGGACTCCTATTACAATGCCCTTTCGGGCAAATACACTCTTCTCAGTCCGATGACGGAGGCGAGGCGGCCCAGAATAAGGGTGATCGACATGCGCTTCGGGAGACCGGTGAAACCGAACATCTCTAAGGAGGTCTTTGCGGCATCGCGGGAGAAACTGAAGGCGGGAAGGAAGATGATCTTCGTTGTCAGCAGAAGGGGGTATGCAACCCTGCTGCTCTGCAGGGAGTGCGGCAGCGTGGAAGAGTGCGGTCAATGCGCTATCCCCCTTGTACTCCACAAGGACGAAGGGCTCCTGAAGTGTCATTACTGCGGCCTCGCTCACCCCTTGCCCGGGAGATGCGGCAGATGCGGGGGCCATCACCTCGAACTTCTGGGGTCCGGCACGCAGCGGGTGCAGGAGGACATCGAGGAGCTTTTCGGAGTTAACACAGTCAGGTTCGACAGCGACAGGCTGAAACGCGCCTCCGAGATCGAGGATGTCCTGGCGGGTATTGCGGCGGGTTCGGCAAACGTCGTTATCGGCACAAAGATGATGACAAAGCGTCTGGGCGGGACCGGACAATTTTCGGCCGCCGCGGTCCTCAGCGTGGACTCTTTGCTGAACTTTCCGGATTTCAGGGCCTCGGAAAAAGCCTATATCGAACTTTCCTCGATCCTCGAACTTGTGGAGCCCGCCGGAGAGATGCTGGTCCAGACGCGGTTTCCCGGGAACGCCCTTTTGAGGCATTTCAGGGCGGACGATTATCTCTCTTTCGTCAGAGAGGAACTTTCCCTCAGGAAAGAACTCCGCTATCCCCCGTATGCGAAATTGCTGAGCATCCGGTGCAGCGGCGAGCGTCTCGCCGGCGACATAGTAAGGACCGTTTCCGGCAGGAGCGGGGACATCGAAGTGCTCGGGCCTGCTGCGTCAAGGGAACTGA
>JBJKSM010000154.1:0-8151 GCA_046704045.1 Thermodesulfovibrionales bacterium
CTATGATGGTGTAGGCAGCGTATATGCAACGCCGACATATTACATGTGAGCAGTACCCGGGAAAAAGCGGCGGACGTTCTTCAGCGTCCGCCTTGTTTTCGGGGCTGGGTCACTACGCCGTCATGAGGGTCTTCAGCGCCCTCAGCCTGCTGGGGTGTTTAAGCTTTCTCAATGCCTTCGCCTCGATCTGGCGTACCCTTTCGCGCGTGATCGACAGGTGCCTTCCGACTTCTTCAAGCGTATGATCCCTGTCCACGCCGATACCGAACCTCATCCTGATCACCTTTTCTTCCTTGGGCGCCAGCGTCTTCAGCACCATGAGCATCTGTCGTGTCAGCTCGTCTTTTTCGGCCTCTGAAAACGGCGAAGGCGCATTGGGGTCGCCTATGAAGTCCTCAAGCTGCGTATCTTCATCGCCGACAGGGGTCTGAAGGGCGATAGGGTCCTGGATCGCACGGAATACCTCGTCCACCTTCCGGGTGGGCACCGACAATTTCTTTGCTATCTCCTCGTTGCTCGGCTCCCTGCCCAGTTCCTGGGTCAGCTCCCGCGAGGTCCTGGTCACCTTGTTGTAGAATTCCATCATATGAACCGGCACCCTGATCGTCTTCGTCTGGTCGATCAGGGCGCGCGTGATGGCCTGCCGTATCCACCACGTCGCATAGGTGCTGAACTTGAACCCCTTCTCGTACTTGAATTTGTCGACCGCCTTCATAAGACCGATGTTGCCTTCCTGGATCAGGTCGAGGAGCGAAAGCCCCTTTCCGATGTAATTTTTTGCGATATTCACCACAAGGCGGAGGTTGCGCGTCGTCAATTCGTTCTTCGCCTCGGTGTACAACATCCTCGCCTTGTCGATCTTTTCCCACTTGCCCCTGAGCTCGTCGACCTTGATGCCGGCCTCGGCCTGTATGCGCCTGTATTCGTCCTGGACCTCTTTAGCCAGGGCCACGAGTTTCTGGGTCCTCGCGTCCTTTGCCTTTCTCGCGATTATCTTCTTTTTCAGGTCCTTCAACGACCCGTAGGGCGCGACCTTGCGGTCGGCCTTCTCCATCTTTCTTACGAGATTTTCAAGCACCTTGAGGCTCAGGCCCAACGCCTCGTCCGGCTTCTCCTCCTCGACGGCCGTTTCCTCTTCCTCCGCCCCTTCTTCTGCCGTCGTTTCAAGGCTCGCCTCGATCTTTGCATAAAGGGGCAGAGAGATGACCGTCTCCCTTATGATCCTTCTGCCCTCTTCAAGCCGTTTGGCAAGCTCTATCTCTGCGTCCTTGCTCAGGATCGTGATGTTTCCCATGGAATGAAAATAGGCCTGGACGAGGTCCTCGGTCTTCTCAGCCTCGTTCTCCTCTTCCTCTTCCATGACCTCTTCCTCGGCAACTGCGCCTTCCTCGCGGTCTACGATCTCCACGCCCATGTCCTGCAGGAGATCCATGAGGTCTTCCAGCTCCTCGGGGGTATAGAATTCCGACGGCAGGGCCTCGTTGATCTCGTCATAGGTGAGCTTGCCGCGCTTCTTCCCTATATCAATAATCTCTTCGAATATGTCCTTTTCCTTCATAATGCCTCTCCTTCGTACATTCCCGAGGGTCGCGCTCACCTCTTAAGATATATATACTCTTTTTTTAACCGAAACTCTACAAGTAAATAGAATAGATGAAGAATTTGAAGAAAATGTGAACCGATTTCCCCGCCCTTCGGTAGGACTTGCAAAAGTGCGGGAAAAATGTTTCGCTACTATTATGATATATTTTGAAGTTTTTTCCAAGCCCTCATGACCGAAGACATTATAAAAGAGGCCTCGCTGAAAAAATCGAGGCGCTTCGCGACCTCCCTTCTCCTGCTCATGGTCTTCATTTTTTTCGCCGCCGGCTTTTTTGAAAAAAACCTGCCCTTGCTCGGTTATTTCAGGGCCTTTGCCGAGGCGGCGATCGTGGGCGCCCTGGCGGACTGGTTCGCGGTCACCGCCCTCTTCAGGCATCCCTTGGGGCTGAGGCTGCCCCATACCGCCATCATACCTACAAACAAGGACCGGATAGGCGAAAGCCTCGGGAAATTCGTGGAGAAGAACTTCCTGACCCCGGAGGCGATCAGCGAGAAGCTGAAATCGGCCGACATCGCAGGAAAGACCGCGGACTGGCTCTCCCATCCCCGGAACACGGAACTCGTCGCAAATGAGATAAGCGACTTTCTGCCGCGTTTCCTCGCTGCGCTCAACGATGACGACATAAGGCGATTCATCAGGAAGAATGTCGCCTCCGCGGTGAGGTCACTGAACATCGCCCCTCTGGCCGGGGATTTCCTCGAACTCCTGACCTCGCACAACAAACACCGGGAGCTCTTCGACCGGGCGCTCGTGCTTTTCAGCGAGCTCTTCGAAAATTACAAGCCGGTGCTCCAGGAGAGAATAACGGAGGAGAGCGGGGTACTCTTTCTTCTGGTGGGCGGCGATACAAAACTCTACCGGAAGATAGCGACCGTCTTCGGCAGGACTCTCGCCGAGATCTCCTCCGACCCGGAACATACGGCCAGGAAAAAATTCGACGCGGTAATGGAAGAGTTCATTTCGAAAATGAAGACATCGCCCGGGTACCGGGCCAAGGTTGAGGAGATCAGGGAGGAGGTCCTCGGCAACCCGGCGGCTGCGCGCTACCTCGAAAACATCTGGACCGATATCAAGGAAGCGATATTGAGAGACCTGGCGGACCCCGGCTCGGTGATCAGGGCGCGGGCAAAGGACATTATACGGGCGATCTACCTCGGCACGCTCACGGATGCCCATATTCGTGAGCGGCTGAACCACTGGATACAGCAGGCGGTGATAAATACCGTCAGCAGGCACAGAAACGAGATAAGCAACATCATCGCCGAGAAGGTAAAGAAATGGGACACCCCAACGATGACGAGGAAACTCGAACTGGAGGTGGGAAAAGATCTCCAGTACATCAGGATAAACGGCACGGTCATCGGCGGACTCGTAGGACTGCTCATCCATGTCGTCTCGCGGTTTTTCTGAGCGAGCGAAAGCGGTTGCGAACGAATCGACCTTTTCAGTGAATGAACGTGAGCTGTTCTGTCATGAGAGTCCGTCTCCTTTCGGTGAAATTACGGCAGCTGCCCGATGCCGGCTTCTCTCTTTTCGAAACGACCGTATCGAAGGGCAAGGGCCGGCAGTATTATCAGGTTGAGGGCGGTGGACGTCAGAAGACCGCCCAGGATGACCTGTGCCATCGGGCCTTCGATCTCGCGGCCGGCAGCGCCGCTGCCGAGCGCCAGGGGGAGCAGTCCCAGGGCGGTGACCGACGCGGTCATCAATATCGGGGCAAGCCGCTCCGATGCGCCCCTGACCGCCGTCTCCATCCCCCATTGCATGCCTTCGACCGACACGAGGTGCTCGTAGTGGGAGATCATCATAATGGCGTTTCGGAGCGTGATCCCGAAGAGAGTCACAAACCCGACCATCGAGCCTATAGAGAGCACTCCGCCGGCGGCCGCCACTGCTATCATCCCGCCCGCAAGCGCGAAGGGCAGGTTAAGAAGGACGAGGAGCACGTTCCGGTAGTGGGCAAGCACAACCGAAAGCAGCATGATTATCCCCGCGCCGGCGATCAGGGCGTACACGAGCAGGTCCCTTCCCGCCTGCGCCCGGGCCTGCGCGGTGCCGGCAAACTGGACATAGGTCCCTGCCGGTAAGGAAACGGACGAAAGCACGCGGGCCTTCGCTTCTTTGACGAAAGAGCCGACATCTCCCCCTTCGACGTTGCACGTCACCGTCTGAACGCGTCTCGCGCCCTGATGAAGGACGGCGTACCTCCCCGAGGTTTCGTATATGTCCGCAAGCTGACCCAGCCTGACATATTCACCTTCGGAATTGCGAAGGGGCAGGCTGCCGACGCCGGCCACGCTCCTGCGGTCTGCGGGATCGAGCACCACCGAGACATCGAACGACCTGTCTCCTTCATAAACCCTTCCCGCAGTGCTTCCCCGGTATGCGGTGCCGACCGCGTCGAGGACATCCGCCGCAGCGAACCCCCACCGCGCCAGGGCCGCCTTGTTCAGGGCGACTACAATCTGCGGCGTGGCAGGGGGAGACTGGATCTGCACGTTCCTCGCACCTGCAACTTTACCCAAAGCGTCGGCAACCTCCACGGCCTTCCTGTCCAGCACCCCGAGGTCATTGCCGAAAATATTGACCACTACAGGCGCGGCATACCCCGAGATCGTCTCCTCGATGCGCTCCGACAGGAATGTATTTATGGAGAAGTTTATCCCGGGGAACCGCGCCATCACCCTGCTCATCTCCGCCACCGCCGACTCCCTCCCCTTTGCCCCGGGGGGCTTCAGGGCTACGCCGAATTCGCTGGCGTTCGTTCCCCTCGTTTCCTCCCCTTCCTCCGCCCTCCCCGCCCGCTGGTCCACCGTCTCCACAAAGGGGAGCCCGAGGAGTTCGGAAGCTATCAGCCTGCCCGTGCGAAGCGATTCCTTTAACGAGGTGCCGGGCAGTGAAGAGACATGGACGATGAAATTTCCCTCCTTCAGCTGCGGGAGAAATTCACCTTCCAGAAACGGCACCGCAGCCGCAGCCGCCATGATGAAGACGGCGACGATCACGATCATCGTCTTCGGCCTCCTCTCGATACGAAGCAGGATTTCTTCATACCGCTTCTTCAGCCGGCCGGTCAGGGGCGGCTCCTTCCTTGCGGCCGCCTTGCGGCCAAGGAGAAGGAGACACATCGCCGGCGTCACGGTAAGGGCCACAAGCAGGGAAGCGAATATCGCCGACAGGTAGGCGATGCCGAGGGGTGAAAACAGCCGGCCCGCCACACCGGACATTGACAGGACCGGGATGAAAACGAGGGCCACAGCGAAGGTGGCATAAACAACCGAGCTCCTCACCTCGATCGAGGAGTCGAATACCACCCTGATCGCCGGCAGGGGGCTTTCCGCCCCGAGGTTTTCCCTGAGACGGCGGTATATGTTTTCTACGTCGATAACAGCATCGTCCACAACCTCTCCTATAGCTATCGCCAGTCCGCCGAGGGTCATTGTATTCAGGCTTAACCCCAGCCGTCCGAGGACCGTTACGCCGGCGAGCAGGGAAAGCGGGATCGCGGTGCAGGAGATCGCAGCGGTCCGAAAATCGAACAGGAAGAGAAACAGCACGATGACAACGAGGATCGCACCCGCCAGAAGCGACATCCTCATATTCCCCAGGGCCGTCTCGATGAAGTCGGCGGGCCTGAAGAGGTCCGGGTAGAGTCTGATATCCTGATCTTCCAGCGTCGGTCTGAGTTCCCTGATCGCCTCTTCCAGTCCACGCGTCACCTCGATGGTATTTGCGCCGTACTGAACGGACACGGAGAGGATGACGCCCGGTTTGCCCATGATCGCCCCTGCACCTATGGGCGGCCCGGGTGCGTCGGTGACCGTCGCAACGTCAGCCAGTCTTACCGAGGCCCCGTTTCTGTATGCAAGCACCGTTTCCCCGAGCTGCCCGGCGGTCAGGGCCTGACCCTCCGTACGAAGAACGATCCTCTGGTTGTCGCCTTCGATGAAACCGGCTCCCTTCACCGCCGTCGCGCGCCGCGCCGCGGAAAGCACATCGTCGATGGAAAGATTGAACCTGATGAGACTCTCCGGCCTGATCTGCACCTGGAGCTGCTTAACCTCGCCCCCGAACACCGCTATCTTTGCAACGCCCGGCACGGCAAGAAGGCGCTTTCTGACCGTCCAGTCGGCAATTGTCCTCATCTGCATTAAGGAGCGGCTCGAAGAGGTCAGTCCAAGCACTAACACCGTGCCGGTGGATGAGGTAAGGGGCGTCATGAACGGGGTTGCGCCCTGCGGAAGGTCTGCAGCGATCCCGGATAGACGTTCGGCCACCTTCTGTCTCGCCAGGTAGATATCGGCATCGCTTCGGAAAGTTACAGTGGTGACCGACACCCCCTGGATCGAGGCGGACCGGAGCGTTTCGATACCTTCCACGCCGTTTACCGCATCTTCGACCGGTCTCGTAATCAACTGCTCCACCTGCTCCGCAGAAAGTCCCGGCGCCTCTGCATGGATCGTCACCTCGGGCGGCGCGAACTCGGGGAAGACGTCGTATTTCGCCTTTGAAAGCGAATAGAGGCTGTAGCAGAGGAAGACCGCCGCAAGGGCTATTACGATGCCCCTGAACCGGAGTGAAAAACGTACGATCGCGCTCAGTATGCCGGTATGGCGATTGTCCATCTCTCAGTCTTAATCTTCCTCGCCGCCGGTAGTCTTCGGAAGGAATTCTGCCGACAGGAGGACCTGTGCACCTCTTATAACGATCCTGTCTCCGGGACTGAACCCTTCTGTGACGAAGTACCCTTTACCCGACGGACTGGAGACCGGGACTTCTCGCCTGATGAACCGCTCTTCCCCCTTTCGGATGTAAACCCAGGCACTCCCCTGATGCCAGATAACGGCGGAAAGGGGAATCACATATCCCCTCGTCGCCGGACCCGAAGGCAGCAGCACGGTAACGTTCATCCCCGCCAGGAGACGCATCGACGCCGAAGGCGCGAGGCAGATAAAGCTCAATCCCTGGATGCGCGGGTCGGTGCCGGAGATGCGGTTAATAAATCCGGCCTGTACAGTGGTCCCGTCCGGGGAGCGGACGGTGACTACTGGAGGCGCAGCACCGATATTCCGTTCAGGAGGAAGCGTGACGCGGATCAGCACGTCCCTCAGGGCCATCAAGCGCCTGAACTCCGGCGTATCGCCGAAGACCCATCCGGAAAGAACGCCGCCCCACCGGAGACCCGCAGAATCTTCGACCGTCTTCAGCAATACCGAAGCTTCAGACGCATCGGCCCCGTCGGCCTTCCATACCGCCTTTGCGGCCTCCAAAGCCTTTTCCGAGACGTTTCCGTCGAGCGCCTTCAGGCGCTCGTATTCCCTGCGGGAGGCATCGAGGGCGGCCGCCGATTTATCTGCGGCTGCCTTTGCCGAGGCATAATCTTTTCTCACGGCGATCAGATCGTCGGCCTGCAGGACTGCGCCGTAAGCCTCAACCTCCTGCCGGTGCATGACCGGCCGGAGGGCCTCCGTGACGATCCCGGCTTTTTCCTGCGATATCTCGTCGAGGGTAATGCCCGGCGCTCCGTTATTCGACACCTTTCCGGCCGGTCGATCCTGTGAACCCGCCCGTGCTCGTGTCCCGGGATAAAGGAGCAACAGGGCGACGCCGATCGCAGCGAAAGCCCGTGTCATTAGTACCCTCTTCCCTCTCATGCCATGGTTCATCTGCCGCTCACTCCTCCTTCCCCCGGATTTTTTTCAGCGTCCACTTTTGACAACCCGTCAGCGCCGAGTGGTAGCTGCACCGCATCCTCAAGAACGCCGAGAGACCGCTGTGCCGAAACGAGGGCTTCGAGGCGGAGTTGTCCGGCAGAGGAAAGCTCCAGCCCTGCCGCCAGGACAAAGAGACGGTCCTCCTCTCCCGCCCTGAACATCTCCTTTGCAGCTTCGTATCTTTCTTCACCGGAACGCATCAGCGAATCAGCGTCATCCAGTTTCTTCAGGGCCGTTTCGTAACCGGCCGTCGCGCTTTCGACCTCACCGACGATCCTCGCCTGAAGCGAGGTGAACCGCGCGGCCGCCTCTTTTCGGCGCGCACGCGCCTCTGCTATCGGTCCTCTGTTTCGGTTGAAGACAGGCAGCTCCATGGAAAAGCCGAGAGACCATTCGTTGTCTCCCTGGTCCCAGGAGTACCCTGGACCAAGGTGGATATCCGGGTACTGCCTTGCGATCTCCAGTTGAAGCGCCGCCTGAGAAGCCCCGTATTCCGCCAGCCCTGCCAGGATGTCAGGCCTGCTCGTCAGGGCCTCGCGACGAACTTCACCGGATGGGACCTTCGGTGGAACGCCTTCGAGGAACCCGAAGGAAATCTTAACGCCGTCGAGGGCTTTTTCCGTCAAACCGAGCGCCCCGGCTACCCGTGCCCTTGCAACCGCCTTTTCCTTCCGCGCTGCGGCGAGGAGGACGCGGGTCTCATCAAGCGCTATCCGCGACTGAAGCAGGGCGAGCCGGGATCCCTCGCCGACAGTCGAGCGCTTTCCTGCGACATCTGTTATTTCCTGACGCAGGGCCGCCTGCCTGCCGAGTATCAGTTCGCTCCTCTGCGCG
>JBJKSM010000155.1:0-2747 GCA_046704045.1 Thermodesulfovibrionales bacterium
CTTCGTGACGGCGTAATAGCCGATTTCGAGATGAACAAGGCGTGTGCTGCAGGCACCGGCTCCTTCCTCGAGGAGCAGGCGGAAAAGCTGAATATCCCGGTAAAGGGAGAGTTCGAACGGATCGCCCTGGCTTCGGAAAATCCCTGCAGGCTCGGAGAGCGCTGCACGGTGTTCATGGAGAATTCCCTGATGATGAACCTCCAGAGGGGATCGACAACGGAGGACCTCCTGTCAGGCCTCTCCTATTCAATCGTGCAGAATTACATCAACCGGGTCGTGGGCAAGAGAAAGATCGGGGAGAAGATATTCTTCCAGGGCGGGGTGGCATTCAATAAATCGGTAGTGGCGGCATTCGAGAAGTATCTCGACAGGAAGATCACCGTGCCCCCTGACCACGATGTCACAGGCGCCATCGGCATGGCCCTGATAGCGAAGAGACATGTGGAAGGCAATGGGTCACCAGGGGTGAAGGGCAAGGGGCCGGACGCCAAAGACAAGGGTGCGATAACCCTGCCCCCACGGAAACCGGGCACTGCTTTCAAGGGATTTGAACTATCCAAGAGACCCTATGAGATATCTTCCTTCGAATGCAGGGGGTGCCCCAACGTCTGTGAAATAAACAGGGTGAAGGTGGAAGGGGAGAAGGGCTTTCTCTTTTACGGTGGAAGGTGCGAGAAATACGATGTCAGGAAGAACAAGGCAAAAAACGCCATACCGGATCTTTTCGGCTTCAGGGAAGAAAAGCTATGGGAAGCACATCTGAGATACAGTGAAAAGTTAAAAGTGAAAAGTGAAGGGATTAAGAGCGGCAGTCTTAAAGATAAGGTACATTCACGATTCCCCGTTCACGATTCACGTATTAGAATCGGCCTTCCCTATGTCTTCTACTTCCACGATTTTCTCCCCTTCTGGTCGACGCTCCTATGGGAACTGGGCTTCGATGTCGAGGTCTCTCCGAAAACCGACAGGAACATCGTTGACCTGGGGCTTGAAAGCGTGCTGTCCGAAACGTGTTTCCCGGTAAAAACTGCACATGGGCACATCAAGCATCTGATCGAAAACGGGACAGACACAATCTTCCTGCCGAGTTTTGTGAACCTGAACAGGGACGGCGACCCGTGGGAAAAGGGGCTGGCCTGCCCCTATACGCAGACGATCCCCTACACTGCCAAAACCGCGTTCAAGGCAGCGAGGTTCCTGACGCCGGTGGTGGATCTGGGCAGAGGGAGAAGGTATCTGGAAAAGGAACTGAGGCGGGTTTTCAAGCCCTTCGGGCTGAGCGCGAATTCGATATCTAAGGCTTGCAATGCCGCACAGAAGGCGCAGGATGATTTCAGCAGGGCGGTCAAGGAGGAGGGGAGGAGAATTCTTTCCGGCCTGCAGGAAAAGACCGTTGTGGTTGTGGGGAGGGCGTATAACTCATTTGACAGCGGGGTGAACCTCGAAATTCCGAAAAAACTCGCCGACCTCGGCATCCTCTCGGTGCCGATGGATTTTCTGCCTATAGAGGACACGGGGGTAGAGCGGGATTGGCCGAGCATGTACTGGAAGGCAGGGCAAAAGATCCTGAGCGCGGCAAAGATCATCAGGTCCAACCCGATGCTTTACGCCGTCTATATCGGCAATTTTTCCTGCGGTCCCGACTCCTTCATTACGAAATATTTCGAAGAGGAAATGGAGGGGAAGCCCTATCTTCACCTCGAAATAGACGCCCACAGCGCCGATGCAGGCGCGATCACCAGGTGCGAGGCGTTCCTCGACAGTATCGGCAACGAAAGAGGCAGGAGGGAAGGCAGCTCAAAAAAATCCCTTCGCTCCCTGCCTTTCGCTCCTCGTTCAAAGCGGACCGTCTACATCCCCAGAATGTCCGACCACGCCCTTGCGATAGCCGCAGCATTCGAATACTGCGGGACGGATGCGGAAGTGCTGCCCGAACCATCGAAAGAGGCGGTTGACCTCGGGAAAAAATTCGTCTCCGGGAAGGAATGTTATCCCTGCGCGGTCACCACTGGAGATATGGTCAGGAAGGTCATGGAACCAGGCTTCGATCCCGCAAAGTCCGCCTTCTTTATGCCCTCGGGGTCAGGCCCCTGCCGGTTCGGTCAGTACAATATCTTCCACAAGCTTGTGATCGAGGAGCTCGGGATGGAAGACGTCCCTATCTTCGCGCCGAACCAGGATGAGAACTTTTATGAGCACCTCGGCGTAGTCGGCAGAGACCTTGCCATGCGCTGCTGGGAGGGCGTGGTAGCGATCGAACTCCTCAACAAATGCCTCCATCAAACAAGACCCTTTGAAAAAGAAAAGGGGTCATCCGATGCCCTTTACAATGACTACCTCGGCAAAGCGTACAAGTCCATAAAAGGCGCCGACGGGGACATCAGGGTCCTCCTCCGGAAGGCCAGGGCCGATTTCGAGAATCTCCCGAGGTACGCGGAGAAGAGACCGCTCATCGGCATTGTGGGCGAAATATTCGTCAGGTCAAACCCTTTTTCGAATGAAGACCTCATCCGGAAGGTGGAATCCCTCGGATGCGAGGCATATCTGGCACCTGTCGAAGAGTGGCTGTACTATATCAATTACACCGCACTCCTCAGGGTCTTGATTAAAAAGGAGTGGTCTGGTATCATTAGTCTTCTGTTGAAGAGGTTCTTTCAAAAGCGGACCGAGCACAGGTTCGGCAGTGAATTCGAGGGGTTTCTGAGAAGGCTGCATGAACCGGACACAAAGACGCTGCTCGACAGGGC
>JBJKSM010000156.1:0-7965 GCA_046704045.1 Thermodesulfovibrionales bacterium
GCCTTGGGGTAGCGATGACGATACACTGGTTTGCGGATTTTGGTGCCGGCGCGATCATCGGGGCGGTGATCGGAACGACGGTCGGCAACGCGTTCAAAGAGCGTCTGCTTCGCAGTGAAAAGAGGTGAGGTCTCCTGTTTCACTTATAGCTGTTTTCCGCTCCTGCCCGACTGTGAATGCCTGATATGAGCCGATATCGCTCTTATCTGCCTGTTGATCGTATAACCATATGGTTATTTAATGGCTATAGGAAAGGAGAAAAGCGATGGAAGGATATGATTTCTTCGAGGAAGCGAAGCGGCTGTTTGTACAGGGAAATTTGAGAGAAAGCATCGAAGCGTTTACGAAGGCTGCCGATTCCGGGTACGACCCGGTGATTTCTTATTTGAGCCGTGGCGCGGCTTATCTCAAATTGAAAGAGGCCGACAAGGCCATTGCCGATTTCAGCAGTGTCATCAGCCTGCACGAGGGCGGCCCGCGATCCTATTATTACAGGGGGATGGCGTACGCCCAAAAGAGGAACTACGAAAGAGCGGCGGCGGACTTTACAAGGGCCCTCGAACTGAAGCCCGATGACGGGGCTTCTTTATTCGCGCGAGGCGCCTCCTACCTGGAGATGGGAAAGATAGACGAGGCCGCCGATGACATCAGGCAAGCGACAAACTATCTTTCCGCTGCGGCACAGGGTTATGCGGACACGATAGGCGACAGGACACATCTACACAAGGTTCTTGCCGTTCTTGAAGGCGAAAGAAGGCAGGGAACGCTGGACCTGAATGAAGCGGAATTCCGAACGATCAGGGAAATGATGAAGGAATCGATAAGCGCTGCCGGGTAGCCGGAAGCCTGCTCACCGGCGTGGAGTATTGACAGTCGCAGCGCCTCTGTTATGCTATGAACAGAGGTGCCGATTTTTTTTAACCTGAAAGCGGGAAGAAAAATGAAGCGTTTAACAATAATATTATTGGTCATTGCGCTGGTAACGGCGTTTTCGTATTCTCCGCTTGTTGTCGACAAGGCGGCTGCCGTATTACCGCCTGCCTTTTCGCCGCCGCCCGAGCAGGGTCCGCCGGTGATACCTCCCATTCCCGCGCCGCAGCGCCTTTCGCCGCCGCCTGAGCAGGGGGCTCCGGTGATCCCCCCGATTCCTGCGCCGCAGCGCCTTTCGCCGCCGCCCGAGCAGGGACCGCCGGTGATACCTCCCATTCCTGCGCCGCAGCCTGTTTCGCCGCCACCGATACAGCAGGGGCAATAGGAAGTTTTCGATCGAAAGAACCAGGGTTCCCGGGCAACCCTCCGCGTTTTCTTCATCTTCGCTTGATCTTTCACAGGATACTAACAGAAGATGTTAGTTATACTTGCTGATGTGCGGCTGAAATGCCCGGGAATCTCTTCACTCCTGGCGGAGGGCGGCGATAGGGTCCATCTGCGTGGCCTTCCATGCCGGATAGAACCCGAAGAAGATACCCACTCCAAGGGCGAACAAAGGAGCGACGATAACGGCTTCCGCAGGAATAGACACAGGCCATCCCAGCGCGTACCCCGTAATGAGAGAGCCGAGCACGCCGACGATGACCCCCAAAAGGCCGCCAAGCATGCTCAACAAGACCGCCTCGCCGAGGAATTGAATTTGTATTGCCCCCGTCATGGCGCCGACGGCCAGTCGCAACCCGATTTCCCTCGTTCTTTCCGTGACGGATACAAGCATCACGTTCATGATCCCGATCCCGCCGACAAGAAGGGCGATGGAGGCCACGCTGACAAGGAAAAGAGCGAGCGTCCGGTTGGCGGCGATCTGGGCCTACGTTCATTCTTGTCGAGTTGTTCGTTAGTAGTTGACTCGCCGGGATAATCAACAATTTATTATACAAGGTTCAGGCACGCCTGCGGGCGGGATTACTACCTCTCTAAAGTTCCCTTGAAGACTTCCTTTATCTTTTTCAGGATTTCACTTTGAATATATCTGTTCCCCGCGACCACGTTTCCCGTTGAAAGGTAATCGCCTCCGCCTCCGAAGTCTGTGATTATCCCTGCGGCCTCTTCTATCAGCAGGCTTCCTGCTGCGATGTCCCAGGGGCTCAGCTTGAGCTCGAAGAACCCTTCGAACCTCCCGGCTGCGACGTATGCGAGGTCTATCGCGGCCGAGCCCGCCCGCCTGATGTCGCTCACCTTTTCGAAGACCTGCCTGAATGCGGTGAGATAAAGGTCTATCATCTCCTTTGCCCTGAAGGGAAAACCGGTGGCGATCAGGCTTCTTTCAAGAAGTTCGATTTGTGATACATGGAGCTGCCGGTTGTTCAGGAAGGCACCCATGCCCTTGATCGCATGAAACAACTCGTCCTTCAACGGATCGAAGACCACGGCAACGATGATCTCTCTTTTGTATTCGAGCGCGATCGAGACCGAAAACATCGGATAGCTGTGGATGTAGTTTGTCGTCCCGTCGAGGGGGTCTATGATCCACCGGTAATTGTCCGTCTCTTCCTGCTTGAGCGTCTCCTCCGCTAAAAAGGTGTGGGAAGGGAATTTTTCCCGTATCGTCGACAGTATCACCCCCTCCGACCACTTGTCCACCTTCGTGACGAAATCGAACGCCTGCTTTGTCTGAATGTCGGAGGTCGAGAGATGGCCGAGGTTTTTGAGGATGATATCGCCCGCCAGCCGTGCGGCAGAGACGGCGGTTTTGAGAAATTCATTGAGAAGATCAACGGTCATGGAATACATGATATCATATTTGGGATGGAGCTATTGGACAAGACTCGCCGCGATCCGGCCGATGCGCTGAACGATGCAGAAGTGCTTTCTCATGTGCTTAACGAGCGTGAGAGGGAGAATAAGAAGGTCGACAAGCTTTACCACTATGTAAAATTCAACTGCGAGAGGTTGGCATCAGTAATAATCCAGAATAAACTCTACTGCTGCTCATCCAACACTTTTAACGATCCCTTTGACAGCAAGATTCAGTTCACATATCAAGGGCTTTGTTTAACCGCGGAACGCGATGACATTCTCATGTGGGCGCATTACGCCGATGACCATAAAGGTGTATGCCTGGAGTTCGACAAAGAAGTACTGGAAAAACATTTTAGATGCAGAAAGGTGCTATATGGCCAGCCCTTTCCTCGCCTGATTGATGTCTATAGGCACTTTCTATCGGCAAGTGGACAAGTGAACCAAACCGGGAATGAAGCCAATGAAGCTACTGAAAACGCTGGGCGGTTCTTTTTTTGCAGAAAGTCAGCGCACTGGTGCTATGAACGTGTGTGGCGCATCATCATATCCCGCCAGGAAATAGAACGCCTAAATGGCGAGCGGTCCGTGCCTTATCCGGAAGGGATGTTAACAGGCATAATTCTTGGCTGTAATACGGATGAAGCGCAACTGGCGGTCATTGATAGGATGATCTCCAACAGAGATGAACAGGACCTGTCTCTTTATAGGGAGACAAAAACTCAATTGGAAAGAATGCGTTCCAAGTTCATTCCGCGGGACGAGTACCGAAAGGCGACGAAACAGACAGGCTTCATCGCTGGGGGCTACAAACGGTATTCCGAGATGTTCAACTCAAGACAACTACTATGGCTGGAAATGAGCGCCCGCCTTATATCGTCCGTTTCCGATGACCGGGTCAAAAATGCACTCGCTACAAATTTCTCCGATCTTCTTCGCTATCAAAACAATGCTCTGCCGCTACGACATGGTCGCTCTGAAATCGCTGGATATCTTCTCTGTCCATGGCTTTCCGGTTGGTCTGGTCCAGTGCGAGTCAAACTTCCTCGGGATCATGGACTCAAAAAAGAAGGTCTGCATCGGAAGCGGAGGATGGTCCGACATCACCGAGAGGTTCCGCAAGGCCAAGGCATATTGTGACGCGCCATTCGAAGTGCGCCACGATAAAGGCGGGAAAATGATCGTACCTATTAAAGATGAATGGATCGGCGACCGGCTGAATGGTTCAGTTTTACGCGATATAAGAATTCAGTGCGCCGATGCAGCCAAGGCAGACATAGAAGCAGAGTCTTTGGATGCTGTCTTTACCGATCCGCCCTATTTCGGAAACAACATTGGCACAAACAACCCATGAAACTTCTCATGTTCTATACAAAAGAATGGTGGTTCAAGACTGCCTTAAAAACACTCGCCGACGTTCCCGACGATGAAAGGGAGGAGTCGACGGGAAATGCGGTGATAGTCTTTTTCCACTGCGAGGCGGAAGATGAAACGAAGTCTGCGGGAATTCTCCAGAAGTTCGTAAAGAACGTCAAGTGGCTCGCCGGGAAGTTTGGCACGAAGAGCGTCGTCCTTCATTCATTCAACCACCTCTCCTCGAGCAAGTCGTCGCCGGAGTTTGCAAGGCAGCTCCTCGAAGAGGTAAGGCAGAAACTCGAAGGGACAGGCTATGCGGTGATGACGACCCCATTCGGATACTTCAACGAATTCCGGATGCATGTTGCCGGCGACTCGCTGGCAAAGGTATTCAAGGAGTTTTAGGGACTTTTCTTTTTCCTCTGTCTAACAGTCTCATAAAGACATATCGCGGCCGAGGTCGCAACATTGAGGCTCTCTGCCTTGCCGTAGATGGGTATCCTGAGAATGAGATCGGCGTTCCCTCTGAGCCGATCGCTCACACCGCGGGCCTCGTTTCCGAAGACAAAGGCCAGGGGGATATCCAGCGCGGCCCCGAAGATAGTTTCACGTCCGTCCGCAGCGGCGACCGCAAGCCGGATCGCCCTTTCTTCGAGCCACTCCAGCAGTGCACCGGCGTCCGCGCTGACAACAGGAATATTGAATATGCTGCCGGCAGTCGCCCGTATCGTCTTTGGCATGAACGGATCGCACGTTCCGGGCAGAAGGATGACGCAGCCGGCGCCCGCCGCATCGGCAGTCCTGATGATCGTGCCGAGGTTTCCCGGGTCCTGTATGCCGTCGGCGACGACAAGGAGGGCTATGCCGGGGAGGCACAGTTTATCGAGAGCAAGCGGAAAATACGTCACAATAGCTACCACGCCCTGAGGGGTTTCGGTATCGGCTATTTTGTTCAGCAGCCGGGGAGCCACCTCGAAAATATCCCGCGTTATCTTTGAGAGTGTTTTCAGCATTTCCAGGCCTTTAATTCCTGATCCGAAGGAATCGGTAAAAAAGACGCGGTCGATCTCCGCCCCGGCCGCGATCGCCGATTCTATCAGATGCGGACCTTCGATGATAAAGGTGCTGCGGCCTTTCTTACTGCCGGTTTCCCTCAAAGCCGCCGCCTCCCTGATCCGCGGATTGGAAGGGCTGGTAATCTTGGGATATTGCATGACGTATTAACTGTAACAAAAAATCCGTCTGGTTTCTATTGTTCCGGGTTTGTGTATTTTTGTCGAAATCCTCTTCCACACCCGTAAAATTGACTAAAGCCGGAGCGTTATTTTAGAGTAAATAAACAATTTGGGAGGAAAAATTGACTACAGCCGTTGAGGACATCACCAGTACGAAAAAGCGCCTGAAAATCGAGATTCCGGCCGATACCATAGAGAAGGAATACAGGGATTCACTCGATAAAATGAGACAGAGGGCGAAGGTCCCCGGTTTCAGGCCCGGCAAGGCTCCGCTGAATCTCATCGAAAAACGTTTTGGTGATGATATAAAGAGTGACATTATCGACCGGCTCGTTCCCGAATACTATTCGAAAACCCTGACGGAGGCAGAGCTCGTGCCGGTCACCCTTCCCAAGTTCGAAAGTGAGGTCGAGTTAAAGAGGAACGAACCCCTCTCCTTCACTCTCACAGTTGAAGTGAGGCCGGCCATCTCCGACCTGAACTACACGGGGCTGAAGGTGGATGATGTCGAAGTCAAAGTTGAAGACAAAGAGATAGATGAGACGATCAAGGGACTGCAGGAAGGAAGGGCGATGTACGAGGTTGTCGAGAGGGAGATCCGTGAGGAGGACCTCGTAGTGATCGACTACGTGAAATGCGATCCAACGGGCGAAAAGGAACTCTCTTCCGCGAAAGACCAGGTTATGAACCTCGGCAACAAGATAGCGCCGAAGGGGATACTCGAAGAGCTCATAGGCAGGAAAAAAGGCGATATCGTCGAAATCGCGCTTCCTTCCGTCGAAGGCGGTGAAGTAATTGAGGATGCCGGCGACGGCAATCGCCTGAAGATAACGATAAAAGAGGTGAAAGAAAAGAGTCTCCCGGTCATCGACGACGAGCTTGCGAAGGACTTCGGTCACGAAAGTCTCGAATCGCTGAGAGGGCGCGTCAGGGAGGGACTCCTCAAGGCAAAAAAGGACAAGGCCGCAGGCGGCCAGAAGGAAAAACTGCTGGAGACGCTCCTTCAGACATATGAATTCGATATCCCCGAGTCTCTTCTCGACAGGGAGCTTGAAAGTCTCGTAGTGAACGAGAAGCTCTCCAGGAAAAAGTCGAAGGAGCTTGTTGCTCCGGAGGCGGAAGCGCCGGAAGACGACGCGCAGCTTGCCGAAGAGCTCAGGCCGAAGGCGGTGAATAACGTGAAGACGGCGATCCTTCTCGACGTAATCGCCGAAAAAGAGAACATCGCCGCATCCGAAGAGGAGTTGAGGACGAGGATAGGCATCCTTGCAAGGCATTTCCAGACGACCCCGGAAAATGTGATAAACCTGTTCGTCACAAAGGACGGCTCGCTGGAAAACCTCAGACGCACGATACGGGACGAAAAGGTGATGGACCTCGTACTGGCGAAAGCGGAAGTGGCAAAAGGAGCTTAATAATGAGCGTTATACCGATAGTCATCGAGCAGACAGGGAGGTCCGAGCGGGCCTACGATATTTACTCGCGGCTGCTGAAGGACAGGATCATATTCCTCGGCACTGCAATAGACGACATCGTCGCGAATACCGTAATCGCACAGATCCTTTTCCTGCAGACCGAAGACCCGGAAAAGGACATCCACATCTACGTGAATTCCCCGGGGGGGGTCGTTTCCTCCGGCCTCGCCATCTACGACACGATGCAGTATGTCAAGCCCGATATCTGCACGTATTGTGTAGGACAGGCCGCAAGCATGGGGGCACTTCTCCTTGGAGCGGGGACAAAGGGAAAAAGGTTCGCCCTGCCCCATTCGCGCATCATGATTCACCAGCCGATGGGGGGCTTCCAGGGACAGGCGACGGATATCGAGATCCATGCAAGGGAGATCCTGAAGTTGAAGGAGACGCTCAACGGGATACTTGCTCATCACACCGGGCAGCCCCTTGAGAAGATACAGGCCGATACCGACAGGGACTTTTTCATGTCCGGCGAAGAGGCCAGGGCATACGGTCTCGTGGACGAAGTGATTCATACCGTCAAGAAGAAGCAGTCGGCGGTATAGTGGCATACGTACCGTATTTGGAGGATTAAATGGCGAAGAAAGACGAAGAAGCTCTGAAGTGCTCATTCTGCGGAAAAGGTCAGGAAGAAGTAAAAAAGCTGATTGCAGGTCCTACCGTTTATATCTGCAATGAATGCATCGAGCTCTGCAACGAGATAATTGCCGACGAACTGCATATGGATTCCGGCGGGCAGACGCTGCCGAAACTTCCGACCCCCAAGGAGATCCACGCCGTCCTCAGCGATTTTGTGATCGGGCAGGAAAGGGCGAAGAAAATCCTCTCCGTGGCGGTGCATAACCATTATAAGAGGATTTATAACCCCACCGAGTCTGAAGTTGAACTCCAGAAGAGCAACATTCTACTGATAGGACCGACCGGCACGGGGAAGACCCTTCTTGCCCAGACCCTGGCAAGGATACTCGATGTGCCCTTTACCATCGCCGACGCTACGACGCTTACCGAGGCGGGCTATGTCGGCGAGGACGTGGAAAATATTATCCTCAAGCTTCTGCAGGCGGCCGATTACGACGTCGAGCGGGCCCAGAGGGGGATCGTATACATCGATGAGATAGACAAGATCAGCAGGAAGTCGGACAATCCCTCCATCACGAGGGATGTCTCCG
>JBJKSM010000157.1:0-37052 GCA_046704045.1 Thermodesulfovibrionales bacterium
TAAAATACCGACAATAAAATTACAAAAATTGTCGGTTAGTTACTATGGAGGGTGGGCAACCTATCCAGGATTCATCAGGCTTCTTGGGACTACCCCCGACGCCCCGAATTTACTGTCTGAATTACAGCAGCGCCGCGGAAAAATGCCGACGATATCCTCGCCCTTTTCTTCCCCCGGGAACAACAATCCAATGTCTGCTATGATGCGCTTCATTAGCAACTTGCTTGATAGGAAGAGCTTGACATTCAATGTGTCTTTCGCTAATGTGGAGATAGGCAGGAGGGCGGGAGTGCCGGTTAGTGGCAATGACAGACGAAAGCATCCGCGACAGCCTTATCTGAATAATATCTATTTCTGCCTGAATCCTCACTCCCATAATGAAACCCTGCTCGGTGTGAGCACCAATATCAGCGAATCAGGCATCTGCATCTATACCTTCAACCCCCTTGAGGCAGGTCAGACCGTCCTGTTCAGGAATGACCTTCCCATGCCGTATCGAGAGGCCGTCGTGCAATGGGTGAAAAAATATCATCGAGGTTTTTATAAGGCGGGTCTGATGTTTCTGAAGGACAGCCCTCTTGAAGACAATGTCCCTTTCCGCGCAAGGGAGCGCGCCGATAAGAACCCGGCGGCAACAGAGTCTCCGGCTGTTTCGTCTTTCAATCTGCAGGGAAAATACTTTATCCGTACGGGTGGCAACCGGAATGGCTAAGGTTTCGCTCGTCGCCGGTAATTACAGGAAAGAAAACGTGATAAGCACGCTTGTCCTTATAGAGGACGAGATCCGGGCCGGTGAGAAGGTCCTGATAAAACCCAATCTGAGCGCATTGAAAAATGCCGTAGCGAACACGCGTCTGGAGGCGGTTGAAGGAGTGATCGACTTTCTTAACGACCGTTTCAGGGGACTGTCGATAACCGTAGGTGAAAGCAGCGGCAGCGCTTTCCTGGCGGGCATGCCCACAAGAGCGGTTCTGGAATATTTCGGTTACTACGGTCTTGAAAAGAAATACGGCAACGTAAAGGTTATCGACTTCGACGAATGGCGGGATTTCCTGACAATGCCTGTGAAGATGGTATACGGCCACAGTAAAGTGCGCGTGATGAAACATGACTTCGATTACGTAATTTCCGTTTCCCTTCCGAAGACCCACGATTTCATCATCGCCACCCTCGGCATCAAGAACGTCATGTCCTTTGTGCACCGGCATGACAGGATATACATCCACGGGCTGCGGGGAAGGACGTTCCTGCAGGGCGGCACAAAGATGTTCCCATTCCTGCCCGAGGTGCTCTGGAAGCCCCTTCACGACCTCGGAAGGTATATCGTAGTTACCCTCGGCGGGTATCCGGAATCTGTAAAACTGACCAACAGGAACCTTGCGGATCTGGCAAAGTCGGTGAGGCTTGACCTCGTTGTGCTTGACGCAATGACCGGAATGGAGGGAGAGGGGCCTCTGTTGGGCGATGAGGTTCCACTCGGCGTTGCTGTTGCATCGACCGATCCGCTCAAAGCGGACGGAGTCGGCGTAAGGCTGATGGGTCTATCCCCGCAGGATATCGGGTATCTCTATTATTTGCAGAGCGACGGCTACGGCGACTATTCCCTTGACGGCCTTGTCGGCGGAAGCATCGAGCAGTATTCCAAAAAATTCAGGATGCACCCCCGTTACGACGAACAGAAGAGATGGAAGGAATAGAAAAGGGCATGCTGCAAGGTGCGGCCTTCCCGGGAAGCGCGCGTTCTCCTGTCGACAACCTGACCGCAGGGGCGGTCAGGTGAAGCGACAGCAACGGCTGATTTTCGACACCATTTTCCTCGGGATACTCGGAGCGCTGAGCGCCCGGCTGTTCGCTTTTCTGCTTAAAACGGTGGAAACATTTTTTCTCGGCGGACTGGCCGGATATAGACCACCGGAACTTATCCATGGGGTGGCCGGCGGCCAGATAATCGGACCACACGGTCTATGGTTTATTCCTCTTGTCACCACGCTGGGCGGTCTGCTTTCCGGTTTTCTCGTTTATAGCTTCTCACCGGAAGCCGAGGGACATGGCACAGATTCGGCGGTAAAGGCATTCCATCAGGCCAGCGGCTTTATCAGGGCACGCGTGCCGGCGGTAAAGATGGTGGCCTCGGCCCTCACAATAGGCTCGGGCGGTGCTGCCGGACAGGAAGGACCCACGGCCCTCATTACCTCCGGCGTGGGCTCCGTCTATGCGACGCTCGGCAAGAGGACGGACGAAGACCGCAGACTTCTGGTGCTCATAGGCATGGCCGCCGGTCTCTCGGCTATTTTCCGCTCACCCATCGGGACGGCCCTCTTCGCAATCGAGGTCCTGTACAGCGACATGGAATTCGATGCGGGCGCCCTCCTCTATACCATGATCGGATCGGTGGTCGCCTATGCCGTTAACGGCCTGATAGTCGGTTGGCACCCGCTGTTCAACGTCCCCGCAGACCTGGCGGCGCCCGCCTTTATCGACTACCTGCGGTACGGCGCTCTCGGTGCAGGGGCGGGTCTTGTGGCCGTCTTCCTCCCCCTCGCGTTTTACGGCATACGCGACGCATTCCACTCCCTGCCTGTGCCGCCTCACGTCAAGCCCGCGATCGGGGGGCTCGGTGTGGGCCTGCTCGCCCTCGTTCTGCCCCAGGTGCTTGGCGGAGGATACGGCTGGATTCAGCAGACCATCGACGGCAGGCTGGCAGGGCTCATCCTCTTGTCCCTCGTATTTGCAAAAATAATCGCCCTTGCGCTCACCGTTTCCTCCGGCGGCTCAGGCGGCGTCTTCGCCCCCAGCCTCTTCGTCGGCGCAATGCTCGGCGGGCTTGCCGCCCATATCTTCCACCAGCCCCCGGCCGGCTTTGTGATCGTCGGGATGGCCGCCGTCTTTGCCGGGGCGGCGCGGGTGCCTCTCGCCACTATGCTGATGGTAACGGAAATGACCGGGGGGTACCAACTGCTCGGGGTCGCGGCCCTGTCTGTAATGTTGAGTTACCTAATCCAGGTAGGACTTTCAGAGTCCTTCAAATACCGCACGCTCTACGAAGCGCAGGTGCGGGGCCGGGCCGATTCGCCTGCCCATCATGTCGAACAGCTTGAATGCGCGGTCCACCTGCTCGATACCTGCCGCATATCGATGCCGCCGGCCTGCAGTCACCTGGACCTGCGGGCACTGCTGGCCTCCGGCATACCGGTTGACCTGCCTGACGGGAAAAGACTCGTTATCGGCATACTCAAGGCAAGGAGCACGCTTGTGGGGAAGCGCGTGCAGGAGATCTTTCCGACGGGCGCAAGGGAAGAGATGGAGGTCATCGCCGTCTTTCGCCAGGGCCATACCCTCCTTCCCCACGCCGCTCTTGTGCTCCAGCCGGAGGACCGGCTGCTGGCGATCGCGGCTCCTGCGGCATGGCAGAGACTGGCCGAGCACTTCACCCCCTTTTCGTTTGCAGGTCAGGGGCCGTACAGCGGCGGGGACTTATCCTGAGAGTTCGTCCACCAGCGCTTCGAGAAGACCGGATATGACCGACGGATCGAAGTCGCGGTCCAGGTGAGGCAGTATGTTCGGCTCGGGAAGCTCGCCTTTTATCTCCTTTTCGAGCACCCGGCAGAAGGCGGCCACGATCTTGCCGTCGAACTGCGTGCCGAGGCACCGTTTCAGCTCCTCAAGGGCGCCTGTGAGGTCCATCTTGCTTCTGTAAGCCCTCTCGGACGTCATGGCGTCGAACGAATCTGCGAGAGACAGGATCTTCACGCCGTCGCTCAGATCCTCGTTTCTGAGCGCAGCCGGATATCCTGTGCCATCGAGCTTTTCGTGATGGTGCCTGATCATCTTCACCACATCCTTCCAGGGGAACTTGATGTTCGACAGGATCTTGTAAGACAACGTAGGATGGCGGCGGAGCTCCCGCACCTCCCTGTCTGTCAGGGTTTCCTTCTTGTTCAGGATGTCGTTGCTTATGACGAGCTTGCCCACGTCATGGAGGAAGCCCGCAATGTATATGCCCTCTATGTCGGACTCATCCCAGCCGAGTTCCTTGGCTATCGCCACGGAATATTTCGCAACCCGCTGCGAATGGTTCCTGGTATACGGGTCTTTCGCGTCGATGGCTGCGGCGAATGCCTGTATCGTATCGTGATAGATGCGGCGCATCTCCTCGTAGAGTCTTCTGTTTTCATCGAGTTGTTCGCTGAGGTTCATAAAAAGCGCGTGGTTATTGAGGGTGATGGCGATCTGATGAGAGATCACCTTCAGGATCTCGAAATCCTCGGTCGTATACTCCTCGGAAGAAAACTTTCCGCCCAGAACGATGAGACCGATGAACTCATCCCTGATCCACAGCGGCATCAGCACCTGGGCGCCGGATGAGGCAAAAGCTTCCTTGAAAGAAGCGGGCAGGCGGGAAGACCCCGCGACCTGCGAGCCGTCCAGAAGACAGGGTTCATCTTTTTTCAGGTGCCGGAGATGCCCCGGGCTGACTGCAAAGGGCGCGGCGCCCGATTCATCGAAGCCCTTGTGGGCGACCCTCGCGAGTGCATCCTTCCCTTTTTCCCGCCAGAAGATCGCCCCTTTGTTGGAAAGAAACGTGCCCATCACAACATAGAGGGCGGACTGTATCTTTTCGCCGAATGTCTTCTCCGAGGTTACTTCCTGGCCGAGATCCGCCAGGGCGGAAATATTGTAAAGCGCCCTTTTAAGTTCCAGACTCACTATGCAACGCCCTTAAGGTGCTTCAGAGCCACTTCCTCGCGATCGAACACGAGGATGTATTTCGTGATTCCGAGCATCTCGAATGTGTCCTTATGAGAGCCGCTCAGATCGGAAAAACAGAGCGTGCCTCCGCATTCCCTCAGCCGCTCGATGATTCCCAGCAGAAGCGACACGCCGATGCTGTTGACGAAATCGGTCTTCCCGAAATTAAGGACCACCTTGCGGATTCCGTTTTCGACGAAACGGTTGCACTCCCGAACGAGGCTTTCTCCCGCAAGATTGTTCAGATACCCCTGCGGGTAGAGTACGACGGCGTCGCCCGCCGTCATGGAAATTACATTAAAATGCGCTGCCTTCATTTTACCACCTTAGGCTTGATGTTCTTGACAAGTATCACCCTTGTGAGGTCGTCCGCCCTTTCCACCCGCACCTCATCCATGATCTTTCTCATGAGTTTCAGGCCCCATCCCCTCTTGTTGCCCGACTGCAGTTTCTCTTCGATGACCGGCTCCCTGACTGCGGAGGGGTCGAAGAACCTGCCCGGGCTCTCGATCGCTATCTCGAGCCTTTCCGGGCTGACGGCGAACCGGATAACCACCTTCCTGTCATGACTCCCGCTGTGCTCGATCGCGTTGATGCATGATTCGATCAGCGCGATCTGGATCTGGTTGATGAGATCCTGGTCGAGGTTGATGTTCCTTCCTATCTGTTCAACGGCCTTTGCAGCCACCAGTTCCGCGTCGGACACCATGGGGATTACCACCTCGAAATATTCGGTAGCGGGCTTTGCCGGAAAGTGCTTCTTTTCGATGATACCCCTGATTTTTTCCGGCGTTCTCCCCTCTCTCTCTTTCATGTACACGCCATTGATAAAATCCTCGAAGACCACGTCCCTGTTCCCTTTCCTTCCGGCAGGTGGCAGAAGTCCTGCGTTCCTGAGCGCCTCAAAGACCATACCGAGAGCCGTCTCCCCGACGCCCAGCACAGCGGAAAGCCTCCCCGGATCATCCGGGCGGGAATCCCCTTTCATTCCGCGCATGAGAAAATCGACAGCCACTCTTCGCTGAACCTCGTCCTGCAGGAATTCATCCAATATCGACGACCAGTAGAATGAGGTCTGTCCCTCGGTGACATCGAAACTGTACGCCTCCCACACGTCCTTTTCACCTATCTCTTTCTTGCGCATTCTGCGGAGCGCCCCCGCCGTGTTCCTCACGTAGAGTGGATTGCCCCCGAGAAGCCTGATGAAGTCATTTGTCGTTTCCCTTCCTACCATGATCCCCGATTTCTCGCAAAGCGATTCAAAAAGGGCGCGGGCTGCATCCTCGGGCATCGGCCCGACAAAAAGCCGTTCCGCTTTTCCTCTGAATGCGTTGTCGCCGAAAATCCTTTCGAGCACCCCGTCAGGCGAGCCGGCCAGGACGTGCGGACAGAGGGGGGCGTTTATCGACGCCTCGAAGAGACTTATCAGGCCCGGCGCGTCTCCTTCACGATTTTCGTAGATCTGTTTTGCAAGTGGGAAGTCAACGAGCATGGTGAGCACGGGCATGCCGCTTTCCCTGGCTGCCGCCACCGGCGCTGCAACAGCCCCGAGCATCTGTTCGCGGAGGCTCCCGTCATTCAGCAGACCCTGGAAGTCGTCGATCAGGTCGACCATCCAGTCCAGTCCCGAGGAGGCTATAACCGGAATAAGCCGAGAAAGCGGCATGCACATGTTGTCCGCAAAAGGAGGGCTCTTTTTTACAAAAGCGAGATACTGACGGATGAACCTCGTGAAATAGTCCCTCGCGAAATGTCCGGCATGCAGTGTGGCACGTCTGAATGCGTAGTAGAAGGGGACGACGTTTTCATCGCCCCAGAAAAGGTCGCGGTAGACCTGTTTGAGGAGCTCCGTCTTGCCCATTCCCCGGGGACCCTGCAGGAGGACATTGGACGGACCGGCCCCGTTCCCGGCCGAGGCAAGAAGCCTGAGGAAATTCAGCTCATCTTCCCTGTTGAAAAAATCCTTGGGTGAGATGGCATTAAACGGCATAGTGACTGCCTCCTGTCATTGACTGCTCTGCCCCCTTGCACTGCCGGCTTTTTTGCAATCCTGTGCCTGTACGCACAGGTTTACCAATTTTACCACATAAAAAGCTGCGGAAGACAGTCGCCGGAAAACCCCGGGTCATGGCAACGCCCGTCTGCTGTTTCAGGCGTCCATTCCGGTTTTCAAGAAACCGGAAATATAGTATAGTTATGTAAGCGATTGACTATCAGTGGACCTGTGCGTCACTTCCGCCGCGAGGAGGACGATTGGAACTTCGTGATATGCCCGCAGACCTGACAGCAGGAAGCCTCTGGACAAACATATGGGACATGTCATGGCCCATGCTGCTCGTCATGCTCTTCAATTTTTTCGTCGGCTTCGCCGACGTATACGTCGCAGGGTTCATAGGTCCCGGCGTGCAGGCAGCGGTAGGCTTCGTAAGCCAGTTCTATTTTCTCATCATCATCCTTGCAAACGCCATCAGCATCGGCACCCTGGCGCTCGTGGCGCGCGCCGTCGGCGCGGGGGACAGAAGTAAGGCGCTCGAAATTTCAAGACAGTCCGTTCTCTTCAGTGTTCTGGTTGCAGTCGGCCTCACGATACCGGGTGTCTTCTTTTACCGGCAATTCGTCTCACTGGCGGGTTTTCCGCCGGAAATCAGGCGGATGGCGGAACACTTTCTGAGGATTTTCGCCCTGTCAATAGGCCCGAACTACCTGTTGATCATTTCAAATGCCGTTTTCCGGGCAACAGGAGAGGTAAAAAAACCCCTTATTACGATGTTCATCGTCAGCGTTGCCAATATCCTCGGAGACTTCTTTCTTGTCTTCGGGGTCTTTCCCTTTCCCAGGGCCGGATACATAGGAATCGCCATTTCCACCGCGTCTTCCGTTACGATAGGCATGTGCATAAATCTTTTTTTCTTCAGCATGGGATGGTGGAGGGATTTCTATTCCCGTCCATGGCGCGTTTCCTACACTATGATCAGGAAAATAGCAGCCTTCGGATGGCCTGCGGCCCTGCTGCAGGTTGCCTGGAATGCGGGGACGATCCTCCTCTATTCAATCCTGAGCAGACTGGGAAGCGGGAGCATTGCGGCCCTCGCCGCGATCACGAACGGCCTGAGGATCGAGGCGGTCATATATCTGCCGGCGTTTGCGCTGAACATGGCAGCATCGGTCCTCGTCGGACAGAACCTCGGGGCCGGCAATCCCGAAAGGGCCGAGAGAGTCGGATGGAAGATAGTACACGCGGGGACGGTCATCGTAAGCCTGATGGCGATCATCATCCTGATCTGGGCGAACAGCCTTGCCGCCGTGGTGTCGAAAAGTCCTCCCGTTCTTGCGGAGACGGCGCGGTATCTCAAGATCAATATGCTTTCGGAACCCTTCATGGCCCTGAGTGCCATTCTTGGCGGGGGCCTGCAGGGCGCGGGGGACACCAGGGGGACCATGTGGGTGATCATCATCGCAATGTGGCTCATCAGGCTTCCCCTCGCGTATCTTTTCGCCCTCAAACTCGACTACGGAGCGACCGGCGTCTGGGTCGCCATGATCATTTCGATGATGCTCCAGGGAGTTCTGATGACACTGCGCTTCCGCGCCGGAAAGTGGAAGATGATGGAGGTTGTCTGATCGTTATGTTGAAACTGTTCAATACGTTGGGCAAGGGCATGGAACCCTTCCGACCGGTCAACAGGAACCTCACCGTTGTGTTTTCCTGCGGACCGTCGGTATACCAGAGGGCGCACATCGGCAATTTCAGGACATTTCTGTTTGAAGATGTCCTTGTCCGGTACCTCGAATATTCGGGACATAAAGTGGAATGGGGAATGACGATCACCGACGTGGAAGACAAGGCCATATCTCAGGCTGCCATGGAGCACCTCACGCTGAAGCAGCTCACCGACAGGAATCTGGAACAGTTTCTGAGGGAGATGGGGCTTTTGAGAATCAGGATTCCGGATCATCTGCCGAGGGCAGGCGAAAGCGTTGCAGAGGCGGCGTCCATTATTGCACGACTCCTTGACCGGGGGTCCGCATATTGGCATAACGGCAATGTCTACTTCGACCCGCTGACCTTCCCCGGGTTCGGAGAACTCTACGGTCTCGACATGACAAAATGGCCCTCAAAAAAGAAAAGGTTTCACAAAGATACCTATCCCGGAATACAGTGGAACCTCGGTGACTTCGTCCTCTGGCACGGTTATCGCAAAGGCGACAGGGTCTTCTGGGATTCGGAGATCGGCAGGGGCCGGCCGTCATGGAACGTGCAGGACCCCGCAATGATCAGCAGGTATTACAACGAAACGCTGTCGATCTACTGCGGCGGAATAGACAACCTGTTCAGGCATCACGATTACACTCGCGCAATCCTTGAAACAATGCGACCTTATCCGGCCTCGCGGTTCTGGCTGCACTGCCGGCATCTCCAGGTAGATGGACAAAAAATGTCGAAGAGCAGGGGGAATATCTATTACACGGATGCGCTTCTGTCAAAGGGGTACACCCCGGCCGAAGTGAGATTTTTCCTCATCTACGGCCACTATCGCGACCGACTCTACTTCACCGATGAACTCATGGCGAGCACCGCAGACAGGCTGAGGGCGTTCAGGAAAAAGGTGAATCTCATTGCGAAGGCGGCAAGGAAGGGGCATGGAGCAAGCGATGAGGCGGCCAGGTGCAGGAATATTTTCGCAAAGAACATGGACAACGACCTCGATGTGAAAGGTGCTTTCGATGCCCTTGACCGCCTTCTTTCTCGGATCAACGCCAGGGAACTCCGTCCTGAAGCCGCTTACGAACTCGCCGTGGCGCTTAAGGAGATGGATGGTGTTCTCGGGGTGATCATCCCTTAGACGGCACCTCGCCCGGGCTGTTCCGGAGGTTCATATTCCGCAGGAGAACGCCCCATAAATTTTGTTGCAACGCCTTTTTTTTAGCGCTAATATGGATTAAATCACTCATGAAAGGAGGTGAGAGGATGAAAAAGTACATCATGATGCTGATACCGCTGGCGCTGTTGTTGAGTCTTACTTCAGGATGTGCCACGAGAGATTACGTGAAACAGCAGATTGACCCGCTGGTCGACAGGATCAGCAAACTCGAGGCCAGGGTCTCCGCACTTGAGACAAAGGTCAACGATCTCGAGGCCAAATCCGGTTCCTCCTCCGCCGATTTAGCTGCCGCGAAGAAGGATGCAGCCGACGCAAAGGCACTGGCCGACGAGGCGCTGAAAAACTCAAAGGAATGCTGTGAAAAGGCTGAAGAGGCGGCAAAAAGAGCTGAAGCGGCTGCGGAAAGAGCTGAAAACGCGGCAAAGAAGGCTGAAAAGGCATTCGAGCTGCACCAGAAGAAATAATAATACTTTTCTCGGAGGCCCGGCCCTGCCGGGCCCTGCCATCATTATCGGGGAAAAAGTTCAATCGCTATGTGCGCTGTTTTCACTCCCGGCAATCGATCTTCCGGCGTTCTCTTCCACCCTGGCCGCAACGTAAGCGAGAAGCTTTTTTGTTCCCCTGCCGGTGGCAGCGGAGACGGGGAAAAAAACGATGTCTTCTCCTTTGCAGTACTCTGCGAGGGCATTAAGCCTGATCTTATTCCCTGCGGCATCGAGTTTGGTCCCCACCACCGCCTGAGGTTTTTCGGCGAGCAGATCGCTGTAGAGTTCGAGTTCCCTGTTTATCTTGCGGAGGTCTTCGACGGGATCGCTCACCGGGCACTCGGAGATGTCGACCAGGTGCAGGAGCATCGAAGTCCTTTCAACGTGCCTCAAAAACTGAAACCCCAGCCCGGTCCCCTTGTGCGCGCCCTCGATGAGGCCGGGGATGTCGGCGACGACAAAGCTCCGGTACTTTTCGAGCTTTACGACACCGAGGTTAGGCACAAGCGTCGTAAATGGATACTCTGCGATCTTCGGTCTTGCCGAGGAGATGACCGATATCAGGGTCGATTTTCCCGCATTAGGCAGCCCGATCAGGCCAACATCGGCGAGAAGCTTCAATTCAAGGACAAGGGATCTCTCTTCTCCTTCCTCCCCAGGCTGGGCGAATCGCGGGGTCTGCCGCGTGGCTGTCCGAAAATGCCAGTTGCCGAGTCCTCCCCTTCCGCCTCTGACGATAACGACGCTCTTGCCGTCGCGGTCCAGATCCGCTATGACCTCTCCGGTATCGGCGTCCTTGATCAGCGTGCCGGAAGGCACCGGGACAACGAGGTCTCCGCCGTCTCTTCCATGCATCTTTTTGCCCATGCCGTGACCGCCCCCCCTGGCCCTGTAATCCTTTTTATACCTGAAGTCGAGAAGAGTGTTGAGTTCATTCTCGGCCACAAAGATGACATGCCCTCCTCTTCCTCCGTCGCCCCCGTCAGGTCCGCCCCTGGGGACATATTTCTCCCTCCGGAAGCTGACACACCCTTTGCCTCCGTTGCCCGCTTTTACGTGGATTATTGCGTAGTCGATGAACCTCATGAGCGATTCAGGGCACGAAAAAAGGCAGAAAAGATTCTGCCTTTTTTCGCATGCCTTATGTTATTTCTTCCTACGACGCAGGATGAACGCTGATCTTTAATCTGTCCCTGTCCTTTCTCTCGAAGCTAACCACACCGTCGACAAGGGCAAACAGGGTATCATCAGAGCCCTTTCCGACATTACTGCCGGGATGGAACTTCGTTCCCCTCTGCCTCACCAGGATGTTGCCGGCCCTGACGGACTCGCCTCCGTAACGCTTGATCCCAAGCCGCTGCGCGTGGCTGTCACGGCCGTTTCTTGAACTTCCGACGCCTTTTTTATGTGCCATCTTATCCTCCGAAAACGATATCTTTTATTTTCAGGACCGTATAGTTCTGTCTGTGGCCGTTCAGTTTCCTGTAACCCTTTCTCGGTTTCTGCTTGTACACAATTACCTTATCCGACCTCACATCGCCCTGTATTTCCGCCTTGACCGCAGCGTTTTCTACATAGGGCTTTCCTACGTGCACAGCGTCGTCCTTCGAGATCATCAATACCTTGTCCAGACTGACCTCCTGAGAAACACCGCCCGCAATCTTCTGCACCCGTATTACGTCGCCTGGCGTGACCCTGTGCTGTTGCCCCCCTGTTTCTATGACCGCATACATGTATTCACCTCCAAATGTTTTACGAATGAATATTAAACGATATCATATCATAAAAAGTCAACTTTTATCAGGGGTTTCACTGCAGAAGACGACCGCCCGGCTTCCCTTCGCCTCTTTCCCGCCGCCTGCCTCAGAGTCGTATTCCGTGCCAGCCCGCAATCGGATCAGTAGACCTGACGATATGCATTCCGGCATCGGCAAACCTCCGGAACGCCGCATCCGCCTGTGCGGTGTAGTCCATAACTCCTGCCACTACGACCGGGGAAGTGCAGTCTTCAAGAAGATACACCTTCTCCACCAGCCGTTTGTCCCTTGCGAGGATATCATCCAGAAGGTCGGCTATGGTCCATGCGACACAGTGGCTTTTGGCTTCCCCTGCGATGACCACGGCGTCAAAGTCGAGAAGCTTTCTGAAAAACTTGTCGCTCTTCCTCGCAAGAGGTTCTCCCCCGGGCCCCTCCAGAACCTCCGGCCCGATAACCGAATAATGCTCCGTAAACGGATTGTCTCCCTTTACATGGAAATCAGGCTGGCTGTATCGTGTAACGGAATGGAAGAAGACCGCCTCCTCGACAGAGGCGACAAGGGCATGGCCTATACCCCCCAGCATTGCGTGGTAGGGCCATACGGTAAGGTCGTATTTGCCCCCCTCCCTCAGTCTCTCTACATAATTCAGGAGGTGACGCCGGCCGTACTCTTCGTCGATGCCGAAACTGTAGCAGAGAGCGGGATTGAACTTCCAGACACCCCTCCCGACATCTTCCGCCGAAACAAGCGTAAACGGCGAGGGGTGTTCCCCCTGATCGTTGATGAGATAAATTGAATGGAAAATCTGCATTACGTGATGCGTATCCATTGTCGGACAGATCTGCGTGATTACGCCCAGGTTCCTATAGATGAATTCCGACAACCTGCGGTTATCGTCAACCGCTCCCGTACCGGATCGGCCGCCCACATAAAGTTCGAATCCCGGTATACAAAAGGTATTCTGCACGTCCACGGCAAGCAGGCATATTTTGAACAAGTCTACCGAGGCCGGCCGTATGGCATGCTCTTTCGCCCACTGCGTTGCAGCAACAGCCATTTTCTGATAATTCAGCTTCCAGACCTCGGCTGTCTTTTCAGGATCGAAATGGGCCGGCAGAGGAAGTTCAATGAACTGCATTTGCGCCAAAACCTCCCTCATCTTCAAACGGCAACATTCATCGGTTCCCTTTCCCGGAACGCATAGACAAGGCTACCATCACCGCCGTTGATTGTCAATAAAGGCGGTTCATGAATCTTTATCTCGTGGAGAAGGGGCCGAATGGTCTGCCGTAAAATTGAAAGTTACCACAAAAAAAGACAAGGACTCGCCTGCTTGTGCAAGTCCTTGTCTTATATGGTCGGGGCGACCCGATTTGAACGGGCGACCACTCGCACCCCAAGCGAGTGCGCTACCAGGCTGCGCCACGCCCCGATTATCCGATGCGGCTTAAAATGTCTTTGAGACTTTTTTTGACAAACCTTAGAATATCGGCTTGACTCTGCGGATTTGCAGGCATGCTTTCAGTGACCGTCTTCACAGCAGGGGTCTGCGACGGACCCTCTCCGAATCTCTTCCTCACGCCCTCTATCGTATATCTCTCAAGATATAACATCTTCTTTATCTGCATGATCAGTTCGACATCTTTTTTTACGTATACCCTCTGGCCGGAGCGGTTCTTCCTCGGTCTAAGAAACGGAAACTCCGTCTCCCAGTAGCGCAGGACATATGTCTCCACGCCGGTGATCCTGCTCACCTCACCTATCTTGTAAAAAAGCTTGTCCGGAAGCGGCAACTGCTGTGCCGCGCCTTCCCGCGCAGGCTTATGCATTTATTTTCTCTATCTCATCCTTAAGCTGGTTGCTCACCTTGAAGGTTATCACTCTTCTCGGCGAAATTTCAAGGTCTTCGCCCGTTTTCGGATTGCGGCCGCGCCGCGCCATCTTTTTCCTGACGTTAAAGGTCCCGAATCCGGATATCTTCACCGACTCGCCCTCTGCAAATGTCTGTTTCATCGTGTCGAAGAGTATCTCCACGATATCCTGGGCTTCCTTCTTCGAAAGGCCCACTTTTTCAAAAATTGCGTCAACTATGTCCGCTTTCGTCATCTGTACCTCTCCCCAAAGGAATTTTCTTAATTATATTGAGGAGATAGCTTCTTGTCAAGAAGATTCTGGTTTAAATTTCACTTTTCCCCTGCGCAGGCTGTTCCATTTCCCTTCTGTGTTAATATATATTACTTTCAGGAGGTCGATAATGCCATATAAAGATCTGAGGGACTTCATCGAAGTTCTTGAAAACAAAGGATTGCTCGTCAGGATCAGGACCGAGGTCGATCCGATACTCGAAATCACCGAAATCACCGATAGAATGTGCAAGTCGGCGGGCGGCGGCAAGGCGCTGTTTTTTGAAAAGGTAAAAGGCTCCGTCTTTCCGGTGGTCACAAACCTCTTTGGTTCCTTCGAGCGCATGTGCATGGCCCTTGAAGTGAAGGAACTCGACGACGTGGCCCGGAGAATCGAAGATCTCCTGAATCAGGCGCCCCCCAGGAGTCTGATCGACAAACTCGCCCTCCTGCCGAAGCTTTTCGAGTTTTCGAAATATTTTCCGAAGCAGGTAAAATCCGCTCCCTGTCAGGAAGTGGTCGAAAAGGACAACCCCGATCTCGGGAAATTCCCGATCATCAAATGCTGGCCCCACGACGGCCAGCCCGGTGACGAAGGCCGTTTCATCACCCTTCCCATGGTGTTTACGAAAGACCCTGATACCGGCCGTCCCAACTGCGGGATGTACCGGATTCACGTGTACGACAGGAAGACGACGGGGATGCACTGGCACATACACAAAGACGGGGCGAGACACTATGACAAATACTGGAGGTCCGGCAGGCGCATGCCTGCCGCGATCGCAGTCGGCAGCGACCCGGCGGTCATCTACGCGTCGAGCGCCCCTCTTCCCGAGGCGGTGGACGAAATGATGTTCGCCGGTTTCCTGAGAAAATCGCCCGTGGAGATGGTCAAATGCATCACTTCCGACATAGAAGTCCCCGCAAACTGCGAACTCGTCATAGAGGGGTATCTTGACCCCGGGGAGACGAGGACCGAAGGTCCCTTCGGCGACCACACCGGCTTCTATTCACCTGCGGAGCCATATCCAGTTTTCCATGTGACCTGCGTCACTCATCGGAGGGACATGATCTATCCTGCAACGATCGTCGGCAAGCCGCCCATGGAGGACTGTTACATGGGAAAGGCGACGGAGCGGATTTTCCTGCCGCTCATCAGGCTCGACTTCCCCGAGATCAGGGACATAAACCTCCCGATGGAGGGGGTCTTCCATAACTTTGCGATCATCTCGATCAGGAAGAGTTATCCGGGTCACGCAAAAAAGATCATCAACGGTCTCTGGGGCAAGGGGCAGATGATGTTCGCAAAGCTCCTTATCGTTGTCGACGACGATGTGGACGTGCAGGACCTCTCATACACGGCCTGGCGTGTCCTGAACAACGTCGACTGGAAGCGGGATACCGTTTTTGCCGACGGTCCCCTCGATGCTCTTGACCATGCTGCAAACTGGCCCCGCTACGGCTCCAAGATGGGCATCGACGCCACCCGCAAAACCCGTGAAGAAGGCATGATGAGGGATTGGCCGGATGAGCTTTTCATGTCCGATGAGATCAGAAAGCTCGTAGACTCGAAGTGGAAGGAATACGGAATCCGGTAGACCGAATGCAAAACTCGTTCATCAAATGGTTGATCAACACCATCGCTATCTTGTTTGCGGTGAAGATCGTGCCGGGCATCACTTACAGCGGAGGGTGGCCGGGAATACTGGCTGCAGGCATAATATTCGGCCTGGTGAACACCGTCATACGCCCTTTTATCAATCTTTTTTCGATCCCGCTGCTGGTTCTGAGTCTCGGACTCTTCACCTTCGTCATCAACGCGCTGATGCTCATCCTGACATCATGGATATCAGGATGGCTGACCCTTGGATTTCATGTCGCGGGCTTCGAGGCGGCATTCATAGGTTCGCTGATCATAAGCTTCGTGAGCCTCGTGCTCTCCTGTCTTCTGCCGCCGCAAAAAGCGGTCCGTTGAGGACTCCGCTCCAAAGAAGATTATCTGAACAGTCCCGGCGGTTACTCAGTAATAAGTTAACTGGCCACTTGCGCTATCACGGCGGGCATTTCGCGCATACCGATGTGAACAGGGCTGTGCTGAGATACCTGTCCCCCCTGTCCGGTAGTATCACCGCGATCGTGCCTGTCCCTATCTTCTCGGCCATTCTCAGCGCCCCGGCGAAAGCGGCGCCGCTGCTCATGCCGACGAAAAGCCCCTCCTTGACGGCGAGCATCCTCGTGGTGTTAAAAGCTTCGTCATCGGAGATATTCAATTTCTCATCCAGTGCGTCGGGGTTATAGATCTTCGGCACGATCGATTCCTTCATGTTTTTCAGGCCCTGAACCCTGTGGCCGAGAAAGGGTTCGACACCGACAATCTTTATCCTGTCGCTGAATTCCTTCAGCCGCCTTCCTGCCCCCATCAGCGTACCCGTAGTCCCCATGCCGGCCACAAAGACGTCAAGTTTGCCCCCCGTCTGCTCGATGATCTCTTTCCCGGTCGTTTCGTAATGAGCCCTCGCATTCGATGGGTTTGCAAATTGGTTGGGCATGTAATATTTGTCCGGCGATTCCTCCATTACCTTGCGCGCGAGCCTGATCGCCCCGTCAGTGCCTTCCTTCCCGGGGCTCAGGACCAGTTCAGCGCCGAATGCCTCGAGTACCTTTCTCCGTTCGAGGCTGACGCACTCGGGCATTACGAGCTTTACCCTGTACCCTTTTGCCGCGCCCACCATGGCAAGTCCGATACCGGTATTGCCGGAGGTCGCCTCAAGTATCGTATCGCCTTTCCTGATAAGACCGGCCTCTTCCGCGTCCCTGATCATGTAATAAGCAATCCGGTCTTTGACAGACCCGCCGGGATTGTTACCTTCGAGTTTGGCAAGGATCGTCACTCCCGAATGGGGGTTTATCGCCTCCAGCCTGACTAACGGCGTATTTCCCACGCAATCAAGAATTCCCATATCGGCCCCCTGACATCATAGTTACTGAACTATAACAAATTTCCGGAATCCGTGAAAAGAAAGTTCTCGGCCGGCCGCTTTTTCTTTTCTATTGATCTTACCCTGACTTGGTGATAGCCTGAAAGCAGGCATCGGATCACGAAGAAGAAAAAGGAGGTCAACATGTTTCAAAGAGAAGAAAGCAGCGCCGGGACCATTCTCGCTTCTTTTTTGATCGGCGGCATCGTCGGAGCCGGAATTTCACTGCTCTTCGCTCCTTATTCAGGCAGGAAAATGCGGGGGAAAATAGCCGACCTGGCTGACGACGCAAAAGAGTATGCAACCGATTACGCGAAGAAGCTGAAAGAGAAAGTTGTCTGACGGTTCATCAGGGACGCAACCGGAGCGCTGCTGCAGCCAGCCGCATCCCGCAGGGGCGTCCGGAAACCGAACCGCCCGCCTCCGGGGCACCTCTATGATCCCGGCTGAAGCTGGATCCTTATGTAGGCGTTTTCCCTCAGTCCCTTGAGCGTCTCCTTCAACCTCTCGTTCAACTCCTTCTCGGTAAGATATCTTTCGATCTCGCCCCTCGCCTTTTCATAATCTTCCCCGGGAAACCGGTCACTGTTCTTCCTGTAGAACGCTTCGACATCCGCTTCGTCGACCCTTATAAAGGCCCTCACCTTGAAATCGATATAATCCTTGATCATCTCGTCCTGCGTAGGAGCCTCGATCCTGTATTTCTTCGCCTCTTTCACCAGCAGAAGCCTGTTTATCATGGTATTGATCACCTCCTCCCCGGTGACATCGGGAGACACCTTTAGCGTATCAAGGTACTGCTCCCTGAACTCGCTCAGCGTGATGGCCTGATCTCCCACGAAGGCCACAACCCGGTCGAAGATAGCCGCCGAGCCGGCAGGGACGATGCCGAGGGAAATGACCATCACGGCCGCAGCGATCATTGCCCGGATCCGCCGACCGTTTATACAGGGTTCTCTTTTTATCCTGTCCGTCATCTCTGCCTCAGAATGCCTGCCCAATGCTGAAATGGATCTCCCCATGGCTCTCGCCGTTCTCCCTGTTCAACTTGTAGCCGTAGTCCACTCTCAGCGGTCCCACGGGCGTATTGTATCTCAGGCCGAGTCCTGTGGTATATTTTAACTTCATCGGGTTTACCTGGTTTGCGTCGACCCAAACGTTTCCCATATCCATAAAAGGGACGATGCCGACCCCCCTTCCTACTGCGATCCTGAATTCAAGATTCCCCATGAGGTAGGCGTTGCCGCCCGTGGGGTTGCCGTCGGCCCCTTTGGGACCGAGGGTGTCCTGGGCGTACCCCCTCACCGTCGACCGGCCGCCGAGAAAAAAACGTTCCACGATCGGGAGCTTGTCCGTGTGGTGGTATCCGTATGCCACTCCTCCCCTCGCCGAAACGGCGAGCACTATCCTGTTCGACAACTTCCGGAAGTTGCTCCCGTACACTTCGAGTTTCACAAAATTGGTTTGAGAGAAAAGGACAAAGGAAGCCGTCTTCAAAGTGATCCCCGCAACAACGCCCGATTTCGGATCGAAGGGGTTGTCTCTCGTGTCGAACACGAGCGAAGGCTTGATACTGCTGATCGCCAGCGTGCCGGTATCTTCGCGGCTCAGTATGACATCGGGAAGGACGTCGGTTGTATCGACTACGTCGAATTCATAATACAGCTCCCCTTTCATCGTGTCGTTCAGCCTCTTTTCCACGCCCGAGGTGACCGTGTAGCGGTTCAGCCTGTACAAAATCTGTTTGTTGTCGGGGTTCAGTTCCTTCTTGTCTTCATAAAGGAAAAAAGTCCTGAACGGCAAATTTACCCCCATAAACCAGGGCTCACTGTACTGGAGGATGACCCTTCGCTGGAGCGTACTCATTTCCGTACGCAGCATCACCTGTTTGTCCATTCCCAGGAGATTGTTATATCCGACCTGGATAAAACCCCTGAGTTTTTCGACGTCCGCGTATCCCAAACCGAATTCTATCGAGCCCGGCTCGCCTTCGGCCACATTGATGAGAACGTCCTTGCTGTTGCCTTCACCGTTGAGCGCCTCGACGTCTACGCTGGTAAAAATGCCCAGCTTGTAAAGTCTCTGACGGACCTCGGACAGGACATGCGGGCTGTACGGATCGCCCGTCTTGTATTGAAGCTCCCGCCGTATCACCTCGTAGTCCGTTTTTCTGTTGCCCGTGATTATCGTCCTGCCGAAAAACTCTTTCTTCCCTTCCTCGATCCTGAATGTAATAGCCGCCTTGTAGTCTTTAACGTCCCTGTTCACAACGACATCGGCATCCGGATGGCCCGAAGTGCCCAGGTAGTCAAGCATCCTGAACCTGGCATTGGAAATGTCGACGTCGTTGTACGGGTCTCCCGCCTTTATGCCCGCCACCCTTATCAGCTTTTTTTCCAGCGCTTCGTCACCGCCCAGGACATCGACAGAGCCGATCTCCGTGTTTTTTCCTTCATTCATATCGACGGTGATCGACGCGGTATCCGAGGATTTATCGATCTTCACGTCGATGTCTCTGATCGCCGCATCGAGATATCCAAGGGCTGCATAAAATTCCTTCAAAGATCCCTTGTCCTGTTCGACCAGGGCCGGGTCGTACGGCCCTCCCTCCTTCAGCGACATTACCTCTTTCAACCGTTTTCCGGGCAGACCCGCATTCAGGAAAGAGATAGAGCTCACCTTCACCCGCGGCCCCTCAAAGACAAAGAAGGATACCTTGATGTTGTGCTCATCCGAGCCGGCTACCGGCGCTATCTCTGCAAAGGGATATCCTTCTGTATGATAGAGGGCAAGCATCCTGTCAACCGCCTCCTGGACGAGCTCGTCGTTATAATCCTCAAAATCGAAGAAAGGGACCTCCGCCAGGAGTTTTTTCGTGGATATAACTTCGTTGCCCGTGATCTCGAGGGCCATGCGCCTGCCGGGGTTGACGGCGATCTCCAGTTCGCCGTTGCTGTATGAAAAAGGCCCCACAGAGGGTTTGTAGAAGCCCTGCTTTTTCAGGAAATCCCTGATCCTTTTCAGGTCCCCTTCTACCTTGTGCCTGTTATAAACATCGCCTATGACAAGCTTCATTACGCCGTACAAAACTCCCTTGCCTTTGCCCGATTCAAGGTAGGGATCGGGGGGTGCGATGTCTATTTTGATATTCCTGATTACAAGGGGCGCGCCCGTATCCACGCTCAAGACAACGCTCACCCTGTATGGTTTGCCCGTCTTTTCCGTGCGCACCCCGATCCTTGCGTCAGGAAAGCCGTACCCGGCCACTTTTTCCTTAAGGTCTTTAATCGCCGCCGGCATGAGATCGTACCGCATCACCCCGTCATCCTTCAACATGAAGAGGCCTTTCAGAAGCTTTGCCGGAAGGGCGGACTTTCCGGATACTCTTACCTTCCTTATGTAGTCCCTTTCCTTCACGACAACTTCGACAACCGGGTTCTCTCCATCGGGGACCCTCACCTGGATGTCATCGAAGATGCCTTTCAGAAAGCTCCTCCTGATCGCGTCCCTCACTACATCGGCATTTACCCGGCTGCCTTTCCTGATACCGAACATGTCGAGAAATTCCTCCCTGCCTATGGAAGAGAGCCCTTTTATCTCAACCTTGCTTACAGTGACCGCCCCGGCACTGGCGCAGAAAAAAACAAATACGAACGACAGCACCAGTACGGCTGCCAGCCGGGCTCCTTTTCCCAGCGCACGTATTCGCGCGCCCGCACCGGGCAGGTTCATTTGAAGCGGAACCTGAACGTGACATCGCCGCCGACGATCCCACGCTCGTCCCTTACGCCGACGAGCGACATATGCTTTGTCAGAAGATACTCGAGTTTGACGATCTGCTCCTCCTTCGACCCGACAGCCGTGGCATAGGTGACGTACATTTTGTCTCCGATCAGTCTCTTCGACACCGTCACCCTCGGCTCTATGGTTCCCGTGGTCCTCGATACATAGGGGTCGATCTGGAACCTGTCAAGGCCGGTTATCGTCTTAAGCCGCTCTTCGAGCACATCCTGCAGTTTCCCGGTCACAAAACCCGTCGCCTCGCTCGCGCCGAGGCTTCCTTCGAGTCCCTTCATGTCGGTGCCGGTCTGTCCCACCGCCAGGAGCGACAGTATATCCATTTCCTTGAGCACCGGGTCGGAAGAGAGGGAAACGTCGAAATGGTCGGACTGGCCGTCCAGATTCAGTGTAATCCTGTATCCATTCACCAGTGTATCCGCGGAGATCATAAAGTAGGGGTTCATCCGGTTGGGGTCGGTAAAATCGGCCGACGCATGGAGGATCCTGAAATCGTTGTTTCTGAAAAATACGGTCCCTTCCTTTGTCTCGATCCGCCCCAGAAGAACGGGCCGGTATATGGTGCCCCTAAGTACCATGTCAGCCCCCACAGAGGCTCTAGCGATGTTATTGTCCACGAGTATGTTGCTCCCCGTAATCCTCACATCCAGGCCGGTCTTCTCGATGTCCGAAATCTCGCCCCTGTACCTTTCCGTCTTTTTCGTCTTCAGCAGCCAGCTTTTCCATTCGACCCTTTCCCTGTAACGCGCACGGTTGATGCCTATGTCGCCTGAAATGGTCTGCGACGACGGCGTGCCTCTCAGAAGCAGATCTCCTCCGAAGTTCATGTTGAATCCGCTGGAAAAAGCCGTAGTGATGTTGGTCAGCCTGGCATCCACGTAGAACCTGCCGAAGGAAAATTTCTTCAGGTAGACTATGCCCGAGAGATCAACGTTTCCGCCTCCCATTTTCCCCTTGAGGCTCTGCAGGACGAGCCGATCATTGTCCATATACACATACCCGTTCAGGGACACGAGCCGGTAGGGAAGTTCTTTCATCCCGAAGGCCCCGTTGGACAGCGTGGCACCCCCGTTTATCTGCGGATTGTACCAGTCGCCCGAGACGGCGAGCACGAAGTCCGCATCGCCCCTTAACAGCGCTATCTTCGACGAGAGGCTTTTGAAGGGCGACAGGGCGGACTTACCCTCTAATACCAGGTTGTATTGTTTCCCGAGGACAAGGCCGCCGTCCACACTGAACGAGGCATCACCGCTGCGCAGCGACATCCTGCTCATCGTGAGCGCCCGGTCGTGCAATTCCATCCTTATCTCTTTCTCATTGCTGAAACTATAGCCGTACATCGAAAGCATGACCTGTTTCAGGACGGCCGTCGCGGAAATGTGAGACCTGTCACCCTTCAGCAAGACGGTCCCGTTGAGGCTCAATATGAGGTCCTCTGGAACGTCTTTCAAAAAAGCGCTTATGAGCGGATCGTACCTTCCCGTCAAGATGTTCAGCCGTCCCTCCCACGGCATGTCCTTCCCGAAAGTACCCTTTCCGGTGAAGCGGAGACCGTTGTTCATCATGCTCGCCGTGACGGATACTGCCTTATCCTTTATCGATGCCTCGATGCTGCCGCCGCCGATGCTCCTTCCCCTCAATACGCCCTCCATGATCCGTCCGGTCATCGACACTGACGGGTCGTCGAAGGTACCGCTGCCGTCGGCCTTTATGCTGAAGATCGCATTTCCCCTGATTTCCCTTTGCACGATATCGCTCAGCCGCAACCTGTCCGAGGAGGCCCTGAAAGTAAACTTTCCTCCTCCGGCGAGCTCGGCATCGCCGGTCATGACTGACGTCCCCTTCACCATCTTCATGTTAGCAAGGCCGAGCCGTCCGTCGGCATAACTTAAGGCGAACTGCGCGGAGTCGAAGGGAACATTGTAGACCGAGCCGTTTTCAACCGAGGCGCTGCCGGCGATACGGGGACTCTCCGTCTTTCCCGAGATCTTCACATCCGCGGAGAGTTTTCCCGTTCCTGCGAAGTCCGGATAAAATATTTTCACAAACCGGCCCATGCCGGCATTCCTGATCGCAGCCGACAAATGATATTCGGCGCCTGAAAGATCAAAGAGTTTGTCGGCGTTTCTGAAATAAATCCCCCCCCGCACCGTCAGGGTTTCCGCCTTTCCCCTTGCGGACAGCCCCCCGACGGTCATCTCATCTTTCCTGTAAGTAAGATCGCCGTCGATCACATCCGCTGCGTAACTTTCAAACACCGGCCTGATTATCCGCACATGTCCGCTTATGACAGGGTCGTCGAAAGAGCCGCCGACCTTTCCCATGAATTCGCCTGCGCCTTTCAGTTTGTCATAGTAGGGGAGACTCGCGTCGGTGATATCCGCAGTCTGCAGGTTAGCGTCGAGATCCAGGGTCTTCCTGCCGAGGTCGACGGTTCCGCCCGCCTCTATGGCGGTCCTGGCGGTGCTCACTTTCAGATCCGAAAAGGCAAGAAGGTGGTTCTGCAATGCGTAGCCGCCGGCAATGCTCCTTATCCTTCCGATCATGTCCTTCCCCTGGCCCGCGCTTCTGTATTCGAAACGGCCCGCCGGGTTGAATGCAGAACCCCCGGTCTTCAGACTGCCGGTCACTTTCCCCGGCTCCACTCCTGGATCCCAGCCGATCAGCCTGAACGCGGGAGCGCTGTCGATATCGTCGAAATCAACAGCCACGGTATAGTAATTCACGACAGGAAGATGGATCATTACGTCGACCTTCGCCCTGCCGTTGTAAAGCCTCCCTACGCCTTCCGTGAATCTCATCTGTCCTCCGGCATAAGTGACTCTGCATTTCAGGGAATCCACGTCTACATTGTAAAAGTCGCCCTTTTTCACCTTCAGGGTTCCCTTCCCCCTGAGATCATCGAGCGGCCCTTCCACCTCTCCTTTCACGTCGACAAAGCCTTCGATCCTGTCTTTCACCCCGAGGAGTTCCATGAGCGTCTGGATGTAGAAACTGCCGTTGACGTCAAGATCGAGACCGACCTTCCGGTTCGCGTACGAGACTGTCCCTGTCGCGTTTATTTTCCCGCTGCCGTCCCTTTCCAGGTTGAATGTCCTCTTCAGGGTCGAAAAGAGCAATTTAACGCTCGTCTTGACAGAGCCTTTCTTCCCGTCGTATTCTCCGGAGCCGGTCATCCTCGATCCGAAAGAACCGGCGACGAACCGTGTGATCTCCACCCTCCCGTCCTTTACGAGAAGGCTGGCACTCACATCGGCCGACACCTCCGGCCAGTCCCCTTTTTTTATGCTGATCTTTTCTGCCGAGACATTTATCCTCGGTGCGGCGCCGATCAGGATCTCCCCGCTCAGTCCCTCTATCCCGGACGAGAGTTTCCGTGATTCATCGGTAAAGACAACGTGTCCCTGCCGGAGCGCCACGGCCCTGATCTTCACCTTCAGTGCGGTCTTCCTCTCCCTGGCAAGATAGGCCCTGATATTTCCAATGATCTCTTCAACCTGCTTTCTGTCGGCGACGACTTCAGGGTCGTTTACCACAAGGCGGCGGATGATGATGCGCCCCGAAAAAAAACCGGAGAGGTCGACATATGCCTTTGCCCGGGGAAGAGAAAGCACCCGGTTTCCGTTGTCGTCGAACACCCTCACGTCCCTCGCCGCGGCAAAGAGAGGAAATAGATTGACGTAGATCCTCCGGGCTGTCACCTTGCGTCCTGACGCCATTTCGAGTTCGGGGAGGATCACCTTCCTGAGGGAATCGGATACGTACTGTCCCCGCAGGGCAAAAGCCGCGGTCACGAGGACGATCGCAAACGCAAAAAAAAGCGCCAGCCTCTTCTTTTTCATTGCAATAGCGTCTGCCATAATTCGGACAGGAGTTTTTCCGCCGTCATATAGTCGATTTTCGCCTCCTGCCGCTGCATGTAGAAAATGTCCCGGGCAAGGCCGGCCTCGGTATTGATCCTTGCAGAAACTATATTCATCCCGTTTCTGTACATTACATCCGATATGTCGTAGAGCAGCCCCAGCCTGTCGGGCGAGAATATCTCGACAAGACTGAATTCCTCGGAGCTCTCGTTATCGAGCTCGATGAAGATATCATAGGGGCTCCCGGCTCTTCTCTCCCTTCTCACCACGACCAGCGGCTTTCCTTCCACAAGGATTTCCTTCAGCCCCTTCCCGAGGTCAAGGGCGAGCCCCTCCCACCAGATTTCCTTCCAGTTCGAGACAGAAATCCTGTCGATGACGACGCCGTTGCCGCCGGTAAATATCCTCCCGCCTACGATATTCAGTCCCCTGGAGGAAAGAAACCCGACGATGCTCGAAAAAAGGCCCGGCCGGTCCGGCGCGCTGATGGACAATTCGACAATACCGTCGGAGCCGCTGTCGATCCGCATCGCAAAGCCGTCGGCCTGCGCCATTTCCGCCAGCCTGAAATCCTCTATGACCTTCTCCCTCGTTGTCGAGAGCCTGTATCGCTCCGGCATCTGCCCGATAAAATCGACGAGCACTTCATTTCCGCTGTCAGGCAGCAACCCCTTGAGGCTGCGGATATAACCCGCCCTGTCTTCCCGTATCCCCGAGAGATACTTCAGTGTATTGGAAAAGAGTTCCCTTAGCAGGTAGGCCTTCCAGACCGTCCAGAATTCGGGGTTCACCGCAGACATGTCCGCGTAGGTAATGAGATAGATGGCCTTCAGGTTTTCGGCGTCGAGGACCGCGTCGGCAAAACCGGCGATCACCTCCGGATCCGCAGTTTCCCTCCGGAGGGCTATCGTGGACATCAGAATGTGGTTTTTCACGAGGAATTCAATCCTCTGTCGCTTCCTGACGTCGAAATTGAACCTCGCCAGGATATCCTTGAGTCTCTTGTACCCTTCTTCTTCGTGGCGCCGACCGGCCGCCTTTCCGATATCGTGGAACAGGAGCGCCATGAAAAGCGTATCCGCGCGCTCCATGGAGTTGAAAATCGTGTGGAGGTCTTCAAGGCTCCTGTACTTCGTGGTCCGCAGGGCCTCGAGGTGCCTGATCGCCATTAGGGTATGCTCATCCACGGTATACATGTGGTACGGCTCGTGCACGACGAGAGAGCGCAGCGCGCCGAATTCGGGGATAAATCTGCCGAGCACACCCGAATCATTCATCTCCCTGAGCGTTTCATAGACGCGTCGTCCCCTGAATATTTCGAGAAAGTGCTGCACCGCGGCCGGGGAGCTTCGCGTCTTCCGCCCGACCCTCAGAAGATTGGCGCCGATCATCTCCTTCGTGGCCTCGCTGAATCTCTTCCCCGTATTCGAAAAAAGGTACATAGCCTCGATGATCTTTTCGGGACGGGTTCCGAAGAGGTCCTTCTTCGTCACGATTATGCGACCTCCGGAGATCGAAAAATCTTCCGTGAGTTTCCGTACGATGAGGTCCCTGAAGACGCTCACGTACGTCTTGCTGCATTTCACTACGACCTTTCGGGCAAGCTCCTTTACAAGTCTGCTCTTAAGGTAATAATAACGGAGCATTCTCTCTGAACCTCTGAATTTCCGGGAATCGCCGAAGCCGAGCCGCCGGGCAACTGCTTTATGGTACTCAAAGGAAAGGATGTCGTTTTTTCTCCCGCTTTCCAGGTGCAGGGCGAACCTCGCACGGAGAAGGAAATCGTAGGCCGACAGGAACCGTCTGTACTCCCCGTTACCCAGGATGTCCGAAAAGTCCTCGATACCCCCCGCCCGGAGCGCGACCTTCGACAGCCAGTAGGCGGTGTGGATGTCTCTGAGACCGCCCTCGCCCTCCTTGATATGAGGCTCCAGCAGATAGACCGAATCGCCCGAATCGAGGTGGCGCTTTTCCATTTCCCGGAGCTTGTCTCTTACGAACTCCTTCTGTTTTCTCTGGGCGACCTCAGGGTAAACCTCTTTCTTATACATCTCGAAAAGGCTGCCGTTGCCGGCGACGAATCGCGCCTCCAGCAGCGACGTCCTCGTCTTTACATCCTTGATCGCCTCCTCGACGCACTCCCGGGGGGTCCTGAACGAATGACTGATATCGAGGCCCGTGTCCCAGAGCCCGTAAAGGACTTTTTCGGTCGCCTTCGTGTCCCTCCTGTCCTTTGCAAAAAACATGACGTCCACATCCGAGAAGGGAGCCATCTCCCCGCGGCCATATCCTCCAGTGGCCATGAGCGCAACGTCCGCGCCCGGATCGACGGACAGAAAAATGTCCCTTACGAGACGGTCTATCCCGGCGGTATACCTTTCGGTCATGGTTCTGCCGGAGCACCCCTCGTCAAACCACTTTTCTATTTCACCAAGATTTCTTTGAGCCATATTCAGGGGTTGCCCTCTGCGGCGTGTAAAAACATATCTTAAAAATATACCATAAGCAGTGACTTATAGTCCGAAACGACGCGGTTAAGCCTTCTGCAAACGTCCGGCCGGTACGCATGCAGTAATCCGGACGAATGAGTTAAAATAAAATTTGTGCTGATTTTAATCCTGCTTTGAAAGGCTGATATGATAGATACCCATTGTCATCTCGACATGAAGGAGTTTGACCCGGACAGGGACGCGGTGATCCGGCGCGCCAGGGAGGCCGGATTCGAGGCACTGGTTACCGTCGGCTCCGATCTTGATGGCACAATCCGTGCAATGAAGATCGCCGAAAAATACGACTTCATCTACGCCTCGATCGGCATCCATCCGCACGATGCAGGGCACTTCACGGATAAGACGTATTCGGACCTTTTCGAATGGTCGAAGAAGGAGAAAGTCGTTGCCATCGGCGAAACCGGCCTCGACTACCATTACGATCATTCGCCAAGAGAAATCCAGCAGGAGGTCTTCCGGCGGCATCTGCGTCTTGCAGGGGAAACGGGCCTGCCGGTAATCATCCATACCAGGGAGGCAAAGGAGGACACGCTCCGGATACTGAGGGAATCCGGGATAAACAACGGCGTGATTCACTGCTTCTCGGGGGACGCGGAGATGGCCGAAGAGGCGATGGAGATGGGCTTTTACATCTCCTTCGCAGGCCCGGTAACGTTCAAAAAGGCCGCAGGGCTCAAAGAGACAGCCCTCATCATACCGGACGACTACCTCCTGACGGAAACGGACGCCCCCTATCTTTCGCCCGTTCCATTCAGGGGAAAGCGCAACGAGCCTGCGTACATGGAGCACACCCTGAGGCATATAGCAGATCTGCGTGGTATAAGCTTCGATGACGCGGCCAGGATTACGACGCTGAACGCCAAGCGCCTGTTCGGCATCGGCGTCATACCAGGGAAGGCGGAAATCACCTACCGCATCAGGGACAGTCTCTACCTGAACATCACGAACCGCTGCACCAACGTCTGTTCATTTTGCGTAAAATTCCGCTCCGATTTCGTGAAAGGTCACAGGCTGAGGCTCGCCAGCGAACCGACGGAGGAAGAGATCATACACGGGATAGGAGATCCCTCGCGTTACAGCGAGGTCGTCTTCTGCGGTTACGGCGAGCCGCTGCAGCGTCTCGATACCGTCAGGAACGTCGCGGCGTGGGTGAAGAAGAACAACGGACGGGTGAGAATCAACACTAACGGCCACGCGAACCTTATCCACGGGAGAGACGTGCTTCCCGAACTCAGGGGCCTCGTCGACAGCATCTCGATAAGCCTCGACGCCCAGGACCGGGAGACCTACGACCGCATCTGCAGGCCCGTCTTCAAGGACGCTTACGCCGAGGTCCTCCGCTTCATAGCGGAGGCGAAGGACTACATTCCGGAGGTGCAGGTCACGGTAGTTGAGCTCGAAGGAGTGGACACCGCGAAGTGTGCCGAGATCGCCGAAAGGCTGGGGGTAAGGCTCAGTATACGGAAACTCGACGCGGTAGGGTGAAATCCTTCACCCACCGGAGAAAGGCAGTCACCACCTCCGGGTCAAATTGCGTCCCGGAACATCTGACCATCTCCTTGACCGCCTCTTCCCTGGATTTCATCTTCCTGTAGGGCCTGTCGGATGTCATCGCGTCGAACGCGTCGGCAACGGCGAGAATTCTTGCCATGAGCGGGATCCCCTCCCGTTTCAGTCCGTATATTCCCCCGCGCCCGTTCCAGTGCTCATGGTGGTACTTGATGCTCAGGATGATCTCGCTGAACTGCCTGAGCTCGGTGAGTATCTCTGCGCCGAGGCCGGCATGCCTTTTGATTTCGTCCCATTCCGCCGCCTCAAGCTCCCCTTCCTTGTTAAGTATCTCCTTCGGCGTAGCGATCTTCCCGATGTCGTGAAGCAGGGCGCAAATCCTGAGCTTTTCGAGCGTTTCCCTGCCAAGTCCCATAACGCGTGCTATGCCGAGCGAGTATTCGGTCACCCTCTCCGTATGCCCCGCCGTCCAGTAAGAAGTGGCCTCCAGCGCCTTGACAAGAGACCGTATCGCGCCGAGAAGGAGAGATTCGAGTTCCTCGTAGAGGAAAGCATTTTCTATCGCGAGTCCCGCCTGGGCCGCTATGGCGGCCAGCAGTTTCGAGTCGTTTGAGTAGAATTCCTCTCCGGAACCTTTGTCGGCCACGACGATAGCCCCTATCACCTTTATCTTTCCGGCGACGGGGCAGACCATGAGAGACGAGAGCCCGGGAAAATCGTCTCCGTATTCCGTATCGGCCAACCTGCGGAAGGAAGAGCTCTTCTTAGATTCTACGGCCTTCCAGGCCGGGTTGGAACCCTTGTGAATAACCCTGTCCCGGCTCCAGTTCCCCACAGACGTCCTGGTGCGCAGCGTCTCTCCCTTTTCATCCAGAAAAAGAACAGCCGCACACCTCACCCCGAGCGTGTTGACGGCCTCCTCGGAGATCCGCACACAGATCTCCTCAACGCTCATGAATGAAAAAACCTCGGAAATCCTGTACAGGAGGGAGAGTTCCTCGTAGGCGTTGCTCAGTTCCCTTACCGTCAGGGAGAGGTCGTCGTCACCCTCCTGCATTCCCCACAACCTCCCGCACCATTTCGAGAAGGGCCTTCGGACTGAAGGGCTTTGTGATGTACCGGGCAACGCCGCAACGAAGGCCGAGTTGTTCGTCCGCATCCTGTCCCTTCGCCGTGAGCATGAATATCGGGATGCGGAACAGCTCCGGGTCCTTCTTCAGCATCTTGCAGACCTCGATCCCGCTGAGTTCGGGCATCATCCAGTCAAGGATAACGAGGTCGGGCATTTCTCTTCTTATGACAGCCACGGCATCCGCGCTCTCTCTCAGCGAGACTACTTCGATGTTTGATTTTTTGAGCTTGTCTTCAATCATCATGAGTATGAATGGCTCGTCATCGATCACAACTACCTTGCTCATTCGCCTCCCCCCGGAGAAAACGTGACCGTTCTCGGGGAACGTGAGCTCCGTCTGCCGGTTATATCCATTTTTCCTCCGTCAGGAGTTGTTCCGGAAGAAATCGTCTATGGCGGACAGGGGTATTTCTCCTTTTGCGGAGTCGCCGAGACGCTTCCATTTAACGCTGCCTGCCTCCAACTCCTCATCACCTATGATGAAGACATACTTCGCCGACAACCTGTCCGCCCTTCTCAGCTGGCTCTTCAGGGAAGATGCATCGTCGCCTGTCTCTATCCATTTTCCCGCCTCCCTGAGGCGGTCCGCGATGACCATGCCTTCGTCACATGCCCGCTGGCCCATGTTGGCGACAAAGAGGAGAGGCCCTGGTTCTTCGCGGCCCGCCGACGATTTCAGAAGCTCTACCATCCTCTCCATGCCGATCGCGAATCCGACAGCCGGCGTATCCGGCCCGCCGAACTGCCCGACGAGCCGGTCATATCGCCCGCCCGCGGCCACCGCGTTCTGGGCGCCGAGACTTTCGCTCGTCACCTCGAAGGTCGTCCTCGTATAGTAATCGAGCCCCCTCACCATGTCGGGATTGACCTCATGGGGTATTCCCAATACGCCGAGGAGGTCCAGCAGCCTGTAGAAATGTCTTCTGCAGTCGTCGCAGAGATGGTCCGTGATCTTCGGTACACCCTTTCTCAGCTCTATGCACCTGTCCACCTTACAGTCGAGGATCCTTAAAGGGTTGGCCTCGTATCTCCTGTTACAGTCGGGACAGAGTCCGGCGAGCCTGTCGGAGAAAAAATTCCTGAGTATTTCCTTGTATGCCGGCCTGCAATTTTCGCAGCCTATCGAATTCACCTGCACGCTCAGGGAAGGAAGGCCGACGCGTGTCAGGAAATGCCTTAGCATCGACAGTATCTCGGCGTCCATCTCCGGCTTCGCCGAACCGAATGCCTCGACGCCCATCTGGTAGAACTGTCTGAACCTGCCGGACTGGGGGCGCTCATACCGGAACATCGGGCCCGAATAATAATACTTCTGGGGCGACGGAAGGGTGTAGAGATGGTTTTCGACATAACACCTCACCACCGAAGCGGTGCCCTCGGGTCTGAGCGATACGCTCCGCCCGCCCTTGTCGTCGAAGGTATACATCTCCTTCTCTACGATATCGGTGTTTTCTCCGATACTCCTGCTGAAGAGCGCCGTGGATTCCAGTACCGGCGGCCGCACCTCCCGGAACCCGTAAGACCCGAATATATCCCTACCTGCCGCCTCGACCTTCTGCCAGATCGAGATGTCCGGAGGCGTGATGTCCTTCATGCCCTTCAGCGCCCTGTACCGTTCGGACGAACTCACTGCTCCAGTTCCCCCTCTTCCCTGTGCTCGCCTTCTCTCACAGCGTCATGTTCGAGCATCCGCATATGGCCCTCTATCAGCCTCTTCAACTCCTCCTTGAAATGACGCCTTATCCCTTTGAGGTCCACTATGTCCTCGTGGATCTTTATAACCTTCTCCTGGGCCTCCTTGATCAGGCCGTCCGACCTCAATTCAGCCTCCTTGACCAGAAGCTCCGCCTCTTTCCGTGCATTAGTCTTGTAATCCTCCACCATCTGCTGGGCGGTCATGAGCGTCTCCCGCAGCGTCGACTCCATGTCGTGGTATCCCTTGATCTGGCTTTCCGACCTCTGCACGCTCTCCTTAAGGGATGCGTTCTCCCTGAGAAGCTCTTCCATCTCTTCACGTATCACTTCGAGAAAGGCATAAACCTCTTCCACGTCAAATCCCCTGAACTTCATCGGGAACTGCTTCTGCTGGATATCAAGCGGGGTTATTCTCATACCCGTCCCTCCCTTCGATCATCTGAGTCTCATTGCCATGTCTCTCAGAGACGCAATCAGAAAATACTTTACAAATAATATTCCGAGAATTACAACCATGGGCGAAAAATCAATGCCCGCGCCGAAGCCGATGACCCTTCTGATCGGTCTCAGCACAGGTTCGGTGACCGCGTGGAGGAACCTTACAATGGGGTTGTACGGGTCCGGGTTCACCCAGCTCAGGAGGGCCGTGACAATGATGACCCACATATAAATTGAGAGCACGATGTCAAGGATCGCCGCTATCGCGCCGAGAAAATTGCCGAAGATAAACATGATCGCTCCTTCCCTTGAAGATTTTCAGTTTGCCCCGGAAGCGGCAGCTTCCCCCCGCAATGCCCGTCATGCTTCATTTCGCGCCCAGTTCGTCCGCCCTTTTCCTCGCGGCTTCGAGGGCATCCGCAACAAGCCCCTTAAGGTTCATCTGGCCAAAGACCTTTAACCCCGCCTCTGTCGTGCCGCCGGGAGATGTGACCATCTTCCTCAGGTTTTCGGGCGACATACCGGTATCGAGGAGTTTCGCCGTGCCCAAAAGGGTCTGGACCGCAAGCTGCGCCGAATCCGCCTTCGAGATACCCATCCGCTCGCCGCTTTCTATCATCGCCTCCAGGAAAAGGGCGATAAATGCCGGGCCGCTGCCCGACAGCGCGGTGACGGCGTTCATCAGATGCTCGGGAAGGGTGAGCACCCTTCCTATTGACATCAGAATCCCCCTGACGATCTCCGTCTCTTTTCCATAGAAGCAACCGCAGAGCGACATGACGGACATCCCTTCCTGCACCAGCGAAGGCGTGTTCGGCATGACCCTTATGAGTTGTTTCGTTCCGAGCTTCTGTTCGAGATAGGAAAGCGTGACGCCGGCGGCGATTGACACCACCGTCTTTCCCTCTGTAACAAAATCCGCTATCCCTCCAAGGACCGCCTCCATGTTCTGGGGCTTCACCGCAAGGAAGAAAATATCACTCGCCCGGGCCACTTCCTGATTGGAAGCGGTTGTCCTCACCCCATAGGCATGCTCCAGCTCGCGTCTTCTCTGCTCCCGCGGCTCCGATACAAAGATGTCCTTCATTCCCTGAGAGGTCATTCCCTTTATCAAAGCCTCGGCCATGTTTCCGCCGCCGATAAAACCGATCATGCAGCCTCCTTCCCTTTCCTTCCTCCGAATAAAGCCGTGCCGATCCGCACCATTGTCGCTCCTTCCTCTATCGCAACCTCGAAGTCGTTTGACATCCCCATCGAGAGTTCCGGCAGGCTTACTCCCGCCGCGATCCCGTCCCTTATCTCACGCAGTTTCCTGAAATAAGGTCTCGCCTTTTCAGGGTCTTCAAAAAAAGGCGGGATAGTCATAAGCCCCTCAAGGTTCAGGTTTTTCATGTGACCAACTGCCTCAAAAAGCCCCATAATATTCTCCTTTGTTATACCATGCTTACTTTCCTCATCAGAAAGTTTTACCTGAAGTAATATCCGCTGTAATTTGCCGGCCTTCCCGGCATAATGGTCGAGCGTTTCAGCCAGTTCAATAGAGTCTACGGACTGTATCACGTCGAAAAGATCGACAGCGGCTTTTGCCTTGTTTTTCTGGAGATGACCGATAAGATGCCAAAGTACGCCTTCGCGCCTCACTCTCAGTTCTTCACTGTTTTCTTTCCTTTGGGCCTCCTGCACCCTGTTCTCGCCGAACTCACTCAAACCGCATTCTATCGCACTCTTCACCACATCGGCCGGAACTGTCTTAGTAACAGCGACCAGCCGTACCTCCCCGGTTCTCCTTCCGGCGTTCAACAACGCAGAGGAAATCCGTGATCTGATCGATTCTATGTTATCGGAAAGAACCATCGAATGCGCATTCATCAAAAATATTATAGTAGTCGCGGATAGCCCAAATTGCAACGCGCGCGGCGGTGGAAATGATCAGGTTCACGTCCTTATCGCCTCTTCGTATTCGTCCCGGAGGCTCGCCTTGGACACACCGCCATCGATAAAATCCCAGGGAAGCATTTCCTCCTTCCCTTTACTCCTGAAAACATAGAAATCCGGGGGGAGACCTTCACTTTTCCGGGAGAGGGAAAAAGTATCGAGCGAAGCCCGCTCTATCATCGCCGATACCCGTCTATCCCCGAGCGAAAAGACGCCCTGCATGTAGGCGTATTTCGGGACGTCGTGAAAAACCCGGACCCCTTTAACGGGGGAGAGGTCCTTTTTGATCATCTTCAGCCTCTCTTTAACCTCCGCGAGAGGCTCCATCGGATGCCACTGAAAAGGCGTAAAGGGTTTAGGCACAAAGGTGCTCACACTGAGCGTAATATGTCCCTTTCGGGCAGTCGCCCTGATTCTCCTGACGAGGTCCGATATCCCTTCGATATCTTCCCTCGTTTCCGTGGGCAGACCGACCATAAAATAGAGCCTCAGGGTCTCGATGTTTCCCTTCAGGATCGTCTCCGCAGTTCCGAGGATATCTTCATCAGTAATCCTCTTGTTTATAACCCTTCTCAGTCTTCCCGTCCCGGCCTCGGGGGCAATCGAGATGCTCTTATGTCCACGCATAAGGGCCGCGATAGTGGCGCTCCGGGGGCTCGCCCTCAGTGAGGTTATCGAAAAATCGACGCCCTCCATCTTCAGCACCTCTTCGACGTGGGGATAGTCCGAAAGCGAAGGTCCGATGAGCCCTACCCTGGTTGTCTCTGAAAGCGCATCTTCGATCTCTGCCTTGAGAGCGCCAAAGTCCTTCTTCCTTACCGGTTTGTAGACGCGTCCTGCAACGCAGAACCTGCATGACCAGTGACACCCGCGCATAGCCTCAAGGAGGTACATATCCGAAAACTCGGCCTCAGGCGTGGTGATCGCCGGCCTGAAAAGTGACTGTGCTATGTCCTTTACGGTCCTCTTCCTGATGACCTCCGGGGCGCCGCTCAGCGTCCTTCTCCCCGAGATAAGCCCGGTGGCTACCGAATATTCGATCTCGTAGTACCGCGGGATATAGACGCCCCCGATGCCAAGCGACCTTTCGAAGAGTTCCTCCCTCGAAGCAGACTCTCTGTACGCCAGAAGAAACTCAGGCAGCATTTCTTCCGCCTCTCCAACAAAACACAGATCGAAGAAATCCGCAGTCGGCTCGGGGTTGAAGAAGGCGCAGGCCCCGCCCATGATGAGTATGGGATGAGTCGCACTCCGCTGCATGCTTCTCAGGGGTATCCGCGCTATCCTGAGCATCCTGACGATATTGGGGTAATCGTTTTCGAATGATACCGAAAAGGCCACTATATCGAACCGCGACAGCGTCCTCTTCGATTCAAGAGAAAAAAGTTCCACCCCGGTCCGCTCGTACTCCGTCATATCCTCCGGGTCGGGAAGAAAAACACGCTCGCAGACCACATCGGCAAACCCGTTCAGAAGGCCATAAATACCCTGGAAACCAAGGCTCGCCATCCCGATCGCGTACCTGTTTGGATAAACAAGGGCGATATTGATCTTCCCCCCCGGGTCCTTGAATACCGTCCCCTTCTCTTTCGAAAGGAGATAGTCCGCCCGTTCGAGAAGTCTCCTGTTCACCTGCGGCTTTCCTCTATGCCATCCTCTCGCATTTTTATATATTACACCTTTTCAGTCTCTCCGATGGCCCGCCTTCACGCCGCATGCCTGCCGGATTCGGCTACATTTTTCATTCCCGGCAAAGGCATGGTAATATTCCTTAATGAAAATCGTTGCACAAAACAGGAAGGCATTCCACGACTACACGATCGAAGAGACGACCGAGGTGGGTATTGTCCTCACCGGCACGGAGGTGAAATCGCTCCGGGAGGGGAAGGCGAACCTGAAAGACAGCTACGTCCTGATAAAAGGGACCGAGGTCCTGCTCCTCAATTGCCATATAAGCCCCTACACCCATGGCAATATCATGAACCATGACCCTTTACGTACCCGAAAGCTCCTGCTTCACGGGAAGGAGATAGAGCGGCTCCAGGGCAAAGCGGCCCAGAAGGGCTATTCCCTCATCCCCCTCAAGATTTACTTCAAGGGTCCCCGGGCAAAGGTCGAGATCGGTCTTGCGAGGGGCAAGAAACAGTACGAAAAGAGGGAGACGATAAAGAAGAGAGAAGCAGACAGAGAAATAGAGCGGGCCATGAAAAGCCGCTGATGATTATGGTAGAATATAAATATACATTCCCGGGGGCGATTGGGCTCGACGGGGGTTATGAGGCTTATGTGGCGTGTCGTGGCTCCATCACCACGTAAAAAGGTGGAAACAAACACAAACGCCAACAACGAACTGGCACTCGCTGCTTAATTAAGCGGCACGCTTCTTTCGGGACGCCTGCGACTGAAAGAAAGCGTCGATCAGCAGGCTGGCTTCGGGGCGTGCTCCCGTCCCCGGGGCGAGAAAAAGGGAGATTGGATTTCGGAAAGCCTGACTGCCGGCGCTCCGTGATCTGAAATGCAAAAGACAGCCTACACACGTAGAAGCATGAGAGTAGTACCTTCGGACGCGGGTTCGATTCCCGCCGCCTCCACCAATTAACTTATTGATTTTAAATAGAAAGTGATACCGAGAAAGCGGGTCACTTTCGGGTCACGCAGGGATAACGGGGATTATATGCAAACAGAGATGCCTCTAAAGTTCAAGTATGTCGATTGACCCTGAAGAGAAGAAATGAAGGCTTTTTTTCTGGATACCAACGTTTTTCTGCAGTGTAAGGACCTTGACCAGCTTCCTTGGGCCGATATCTCCGGCGGTGACGATGTTCTTCTCTTCATTCCTTCCGCGGTTCAGGAAGAGATCGACAAGCTCAAGCACGATGGAAATAACCGGCGAGCAGCCCGCGCGAGAAAGGCCACTTCCCTTTTCAGGGAGATAATAAACAGTACAGATCTTAAAAAGACGTTGAGCCCATCGACTCCGAAGGTGGATCTTACGTTTGCGCCCCCGAACAGCCCAGAAAAGAAGATGAACCCCTCGCTCAATCCGACACGAAATGATGATCGAGTGACTGTACAAGCAGATATGTCATGCCTTGAACATGGAAGTACGAGGCGGGTCAAAAGCCGTTCTTAGCCGGATGATCAAGAGTTGCATTATGGAATGCGTCAATAAAAAAGAGAGACCCGTGCTTATC
>JBJKSM010000158.1:0-11223 GCA_046704045.1 Thermodesulfovibrionales bacterium
AAGGGGGAGTTATCCTGTTCACCATTCACTTTTCACTGTTTGGTTGGTCATATCACCAACCATCTGGTGAAGTGACGGCGATTATACGACAGATCGTAATACCCGGCGATAAGGTCGAGAAAGGGCGCTGCCAAAAAACCTTTGGTTATCGGCACTTAATCGAGCGAGCGAACATCCTTAGTAGCCTCGTCACGCCGGATCTTATTGGCACATGAGTTGCTATCATTTTGATCAAGCAATAGCAACATATTTGGTCTGCCATGAGTATCAGCCTTCCACGATACGGGGGTGTCAGCGAAGGCAACAAGACAGTTATGTCTATTGACAGATGGAAAAACGTAAGGAGGAAAATGTGAAAAAACTTTTGGCAATTTCATTAAGCCTGGCACTGGCGACCGTGTTGTCTTTTGCCACTTTCGCCTTTGCAATATCGACAGGCTATACCGGTGAAACCGCTCTGACTGCCGGAATCGGCATCAACGGAACGGTCCATGACCTGCGCCGTCACAACTCGCATCTCTCTTATAATGGTGGCGACTACCTTGACAGGCTTTGCATCTTCTGTCATGCGCCGCACCACACCTACAGGCTCAGCACGGCCACCACGGGAACGGGCACGGTTGCTCCCGCGGATTACACCTACCTGCCTCTTTGGAACCACAAGGTGACCCAGGAGCAGTTCCTGACTTACAACAACGGTCCGATGGAGCCCCAGGACGGCGCGAAGCGTTCACAGGCGATCGATAACGGTATCAAGATGGGCGCCACCTCGCTGCTCTGCCTCAGCTGCCATGACGGAACGGTTGCCGTCAACGTCTACGGCAACACCCCGCAGGACAGCAGGTCGATCAGTAACGGCTCGACCTTCATCTCTTCCGAGTACAATATCGGCGCACAGGGCAACCTCGCGAACCACCATCCCATCGGCTTCAATTATGAAGCTGTTGCCAGCGTGGATAAGGAGATCTACGATTCAAACGTCGCGGTGTTCGATCATACTCCCGACCCGAACGTTGCGAATGCGGACTCCCCGGTCGAGCCTGTGTCGAACTTCCTCCCGGGCGGAAACATGGAATGCTCCACATGCCATGCCGTCCATAACAAGGGGAACACGGGTGAGAAGCTCCTCTATGTCAGCGACCAGAACAGTAACCTTTGTCTCTCCTGCCACAATAAGGGCACGAAGACATACACCGGCGTGACAGCGGGTGGTACAACCGCCCCCTGGTAAGCTTAATAAGTACAGCAGTGCAGTGAAGAGAAGGGGAATGGGCTCCATTCCCCTTCTCTTTTTATTTATCATCAATGTGGTTCTTATGGCCGGCGTTCCCGCTAAGGCGTGAAATCCATACTACCTCGTTAATGACGGAACCGGAGAAACCGGGAACTCGCCGGGTTGTACAACGGAGCGGCAAAAATTGTATAATAGGGTCTATAAAAAGTCGGATATCGGCTTCAGCGGGGAAGAAGCCTGCGGGTAAATGTTAAGTAATCGTTACGTAAGTATACGTATGAAGGAGCAGAAGATGAAGCACACAGCAAAGTCACTCTTTATGGCGGCGGTAACGCTTGCCATTTTTGTCGCCGGATGCGCAACCCCCCAGCAGCCGCAAAAGCAGGAGGCCGTTTTCTACCCGCCCGCCCCTGACCTCCCCCGCGTGCAGTTCCTCACCTCTTACAGCGGCGCAGCAGATATAGAAGGAAAAAAATCGGCCTTCGAGAGCTTTGTGACCGGCGAGAAGGAGGACTCAAGGAAGCTCAGCAAGCCTTACGGTGTGGCGATCTACGACGGCAAGATATACGTATGCGATTCCAACGCTACGGTGATGGTCTTCGATTTGAAAAATAAGACATATGGCCCCCTCCAGGGCGCGCGGGGCCTGGGAAAGCTGATCCAGCCCATCAATATCAGCATCGACAAGGACGGGACAAAGTATGTGTCCGACCCGATAAGAGACCAAGTGGTCGTTTTCGACAAGAACGATTTCTATGTCAAGGCCATCGGAATGGGAACGCCTGGCGATTGGAAGCCGGTGGACGCAGTTCCCTATGGCGACGAATTGTACGTGGCCGACATAGACAACAGCGTCGTAAGGGTCTTCGACAAGAACACGGGTAAGCTGATCAGGTCGATCGGCAACCGCGGCAAGCCCGACGAGCTGCTGGACAGGCCGGTAAACGTTGCTTTCGACCTCAAAGGCTACCTGTATGTAACGGACATGGGCAGATTCCAGGTGGTAAAGTTCGACAGGGACGGCCACTACCTCGGCACGATCGGCGACGTGGGAACGAATGTCGGCCATTTCCAGAGGCCGAGGGGCGTTGCCACCGACGGTGATGGGAGGATCTACGTCGTGGATGCTTCCTACGCCAATGTCCAGGTATTCACCGATGACGGACAGAATCTCCTCTACTTCGGGAAAGGCGGCGCGAAGCCGGGAGACCTGTTGCTTCCCGCACAGGTTGTCATCGACCGCGATAACATGAAGTATTTCGAGAAATACGTGGACCCGCATTTCCAGATGGATTATCTCGTCATCGTGACGAGCCAGTTCGGCAAAAGACTCGTGAACGTGTTCGCGTTCGGAAAAGAGAAGGGGGTGCAGTATCCCACCGACGCCGAGCTTCTGCAGCAGTTGAAGGATAAGCTGCTGAAACAAATCAAGGAACAAGAGGCTGAAAAGGCCGCTGCCGCGAAGGAAAAGAAACAGGCCGGGAAGCCTGCTGCGGTAGAACAGGGCAAGAAGAAGCCGGCAGAAGGCGTTCAGGCGCCCAAATAAGAGCGAGGGGAGCAGGAATCCCGCGTTGATGCCGCCGGAAAAGACATGAAAAAATGGATGGGGATAGTCTTTGTAATCCTCATGATTTCGGTTATTGCGGGTTGTGCGGCAAGGAGCCGGTACAAGGTCCTGAGTTTTTTCTTTGACGGCGTACCCGATCCTGACGCGCCTGCAGCGGCCGTGAAGACGGCTAAGGGCGGCGGAAACCAAGGCGGCGGGGGCACGCTGATCCGCACCGGCGGGTTCATGGAACACGGCCCTTACGGGGCCAGGCTCTGCCATGCATGCCATCAAAGAGCGAGCAATTCGCTTATCCTGCCGGTGGAAAAACTCTGCCTGCATTGTCACAACCTGAACCTGAGCAAGAAATTCGTCCATGGTCCCGTGGCGGCGGGGGGCTGCATAGTCTGTCACGACCCACACAGCTCGGGACGGAAGTTCCTCCTCCGGTCGGACCCGAGGAAATTCTGCCTGCACTGCCATGAGAAGGCGGCGATATTCAAAAACCCTGCTCACAAGGGGGTCGACGTCACGTGCACTGTTTGTCACGACGCCCACAGCTCCAATAAGAGGTTTATGCTGAAATGACGCGAAAGCCGACAGGCAGCCGGGCTGACGAACCTTCAAGCTGTAAGCCTGTAGTTTGTTAAGCTTCTTGTAAGCCGGTAAGCCTGTAGCCTGTAAGCTTCTTGTCAGCTTGCTTGGCCTTGATTTATAGGACAATATTGCTTATCATAATATGTTTTTAAAAAAACGGAAAAATCTCGATGGTCTGCCTGAGAACTGCCGCATGGCGGGTGTCGGCAGAGGCGTGAAACGATTTGAACTCGCTTTCCTGTATTTGTAGGGTAGATCAGTCGGTACCGGCGGTGAACGGGAAAACGTCCTCTGGAGGATATGAGAACTTTTTCAGCTTTTTTTGTCGTCCTCGTGGTTATCGTCTGCGCTTCAGTGCCCTCACCCGCAAATGCCGACATAAAGGAATTTTTTCCCAAGGTATCTTCATACACGGGCGACCTGGAGCTGAACATGAACTATGACAGTGAAAAAGACACCTCTAACGGGAAAGGTTTCAGTTCTTCGGACCTTTTTTCAAGGCAGCGATTCAACTTCCACTTCGACGGCTATATCTATCACCCGAAATTCATCCTGTATCTGCTCTCGCTTTCAACCGGCATCAAGGAAGAGAACTACACAACCACGGGGATCAGCTCCGGCTGGGCCACCGGCAAGTCTCTGGGATATAATTTCAGGACGATCATACTGCCGGAGCATCCGTACAACCTCGAACTGTTTACGACGCGTTTTGAGCCCCTTTCGAGGCAGGCGCTGTCGAATCTGTCATCTGTTACCTATACCAAGGGCGCCATCTTCAGATACAAGAAAAAACCTTACTTTGCCAACCTGTCCTATGTGGACGCCACCGACGAATCATCCGACGGCGCGTACAACAGCTCCGTATACAACGGCAACGTCTCCTATTACAAGGAGTACGTCAACGGCAAGCTTCTGTCGCTCGGGGCTTCATTCAACCGCCGGGAATCCTCCTCATCCTTTTCCAGTTTCAGGGGCACGGGCCAGGACGCTTCCCTCGTGAACGCCGTCGTCCTGCGTAATTTATCGGTTGACTCGGGCCTGTCGTACGACTCGTTCTCCCAGCAGGGCACTACGAACAACGTCACCAACGACACTCTTTCATGGAGGGAGGGCGTCCATGCAACCCTTCCCTGGAACCTGAGGACGAACCTGAACTACGGCCTTTCGAAGGGCAAGGAAGCCTCGACTATCGCGGGCTCCCCAAAGTTCAACTCGAATAGTACCGACAATAACCTTGAGTGGGACATTACGCACAGGCTTTACCAGAGCCTCACCACGAGCTACGGTTTCGGGTACGATACCATGAGAGGCTCTTCAGGAGACAGCACGATGATGTCCCACAGCGTGGGCTTCAGTTACACTAAAACGATACCCTGGGGCAGATTATTGGCGGGCGCGAATTACACCCTGACCGATGTCACCAACCAGGGCGCTCCTCAAATCGTCAACGAGCAAAGCCTTCCTGTTGCCCTCGGCGAAGGATTTTCCCTGAAAAAACAGGACGTGGACGTTTCCACCGTTGTGGTTTCCCCCGTGGATCCCTTTCCGCCTCACGAGATTCTGGCGCCCCTGACGGAAAACGTGAATTATACCGTTGCCGTCATAGGAAGGACCGTCCAGATCACCGTGTTCAGTCTTCCTGCGGATGTCCCAGTCTCGCCTGACGGGAAATATACCTATTCTCTTTCCTATACTCTCATCCCGAGGAACAATGAATTCGGGACGACGAATATCTCTTATAACGTCAGGGCCGATCTTTTCAATAATCTCGTCACCCCGTACTACAATCATTTCAGCTCGAAACAGAAGGAATTGTCCGGGGATTTTACCGGGCCGGCCTTTCAGCAGACACAGGATACGTTCGGCCTTATAGTAAGCAAAGCCCCCTACACCTTTATGGGTGAGTACACCAATGCCGCGTCGAACATCACCCCGTACCGGCAGTGGAAGACGGAGCTCCGCTATATGAAAGACATGTCCTTTACCACCAGGGTGCAGGCGACGGCGAGCTACGTTAGCACCAATTATTCCGTCGGCACCGATGGCAGCGGGCAGCCTTATACCGACAATTTTGCCTCCATCGACGCCGGAATGCAACAGAACTTTCCCAAAAAAAATATTACGCTTTCCGTGAGCGGTTCTTATGGATACAGAAACGGACTATCGAATGCGAGCGTCTATGGCGGTAGTGCGGCTTTCACCTGGCATACGAAGAAGCTGCTTCTTTCACTCGGAGGCACGATGAGCTCCTCCACAAGTGAATACAAGGGCATGAACAGCAAGAGGCTGACGGAATATTATTACCTGACCCTGAAGAGGCGACTATTTTGAGGACACGAGGACTTTTCGGCTTGGACAATGAAATATCCCCGGTTGTCATTTACCCTTGCCGGGGATCTTTCTTCAGGGCCGTGAAGGAGGATGCCGGACAATCCGGCATGACGGGGCCGGGTGATACGTTATCGAAACGGCCGATTACGAGTTGACGCAGGGAAAGAAAGGCGGGTTATGAAATGAGGAATTTTTTTTGTGTGCGCCGCTTCGGGGGGAAGAAGGCGATAAAAGAGCTAACAACATGCTCGGCGGCATTTTTCCTGGCCGCAGTGATTGCCTTGCCGGCCGCAGGGTATGCGGCCCCCCCGGCGAAAACGCGGGCAACTCAGGCCCAGCAGGCCCGGCCATCCGCCGAAGGCGCAGGGGAAAGTGATGGCAACCGCGTTGGGGCTGTTGCCGCAAGGGTCAACGGGGTCGAAATCACCTCTGCACAGGTCATGGCGACGATGCATCGCCTTGCCGCAGGGAAGGGCCATGGAAACAGGCCTCCGGCGAGCATCGAAGAGATCAGAAAAGCCGCCCTCGACAGGTTGATAATCCAGGAGCTGGCCTATCAGCAGGCCGGGGCATTGGGTATAAAGACGGATGAGAAGGAGATAGACCGCGCCGTGGCGGACCTCAAGGCGAAGATGGGGGGTGAGGCTGCATACAGGAAGGCCATCGAGAGGGAGGGGCTTTCGGAAAAGGAAGTAAGCGCCCGGCTCGAGAGGAACCTTGTCCTCAAAAAGATCTCGAAAAAAGAGGTAGACGACCGGATCTCAGTCACGGATGATGAAGTAAAAAAGGAATACGAAAGAGACAGGGAGGCGTTTCATCAGGCGGAGAAGGTCTCGGTCACCGATGTTGTCTTTTTCATGACCGCCGAGGACAAGGGCGCCGAAAAAAAGGCCGGGGCGATCCTGAAGAAGATAAAGCAAGACAAGGAGACAAACCCGTGGCGCCTTGTTCCCGACGGCACCTTTGTCGTGAGAGACACCGATCTCGACAAGACCAGGGATAAAGAGCTTTACCAGGCGGCCAGAAAGCTCAAAGTGGGGGAACTCTCCGGCGTGATCGTAACTCCCGACAGCCTGCACATCATCAAGCTCAAGGAATTCGTGCCCGAGAAGGATGTTTCTTTCGAGAAGGCAAAGGGTTTCCTCCGTGAAGTGCTGAGGTCGAGGGCATGGCAGAAAAGGATGGAGGAATGGCAGGCGGAGCTGAGGCGGGGCGCCAAAATAGAGATTTTCGGGTCGGGGAAGCAGGGCAAGGGATAATCGCAGACAACGGAGCGGAGGTTCTTATCCGGGGATGACGAAGACGCTGTCGGTTTCATTTTTAATAGCGGTCCTCCTGACGGCGGGGTGTGCTTCGAGGTGGGCAATGGAAACATCTCCATTGGAGGCGCAGCTTCAGTGGCCTCTGCCGCCCGCAAAGCCGCGGGTCCGGGAAAGCGCGATCATAAATGGGTTCAGGGAAGAAAATACCACCCTGCGGACGATCATCACCGGCAAGGGCGAAAGCCTTTTGATGCGGCCTGTGGCGGTAACGGAGGGAAGCGACGGCAGAATCGCCATCGCCGACACGGGGCGCAGGTGCGTGCATCTCTATATCCCCGGTGAAAAGGAATATTATGAAATTTCAACCGCCGGGAGGGAGGAGCTGCCCTCTCCCGTTGCGGTCGCCTTTGACGACGAGCTGAGGCTCTACGTTTCCGATTCACTGCTCGGCAGGATATTCGTTTACGACAGCAAGGGCGCCTATCTCTTTTCCATAGACAGGATCGGGGACACGCCGCTGAAGAGGCCCACCGGTCTTGCCTTCGACGACCAGGACAAGGTGATGTACGTGGTGGATACCTATGCCCATAAAATCTACGGCATGAGCACTAAGGGCGGCGCCTCTTTTTCATTCGGCGGAAGGGGTATCTTTGACGGCCAGTTCAACTTTCCCACCCATATCTTCTGGTCGCCGCCGATGCAGCAGGTCTATGTCACCGATGCCATGAACTTCAGGGTGGAGATATTCAGCCCTTCAGGAAGGTTCGTCTCCGCATTCGGACATCACGGGGACGGCTCCGGAGATTTTGCCATGCCAAAAGGGATCGCCGTCGACAAGGCGGGCACTGTCTACGTGGTTGATACCCTTTTCGATAACGTCCAGCTCTTCACCTGGGAGGGGGCCTTTCTACTGACCCTCGGCCGCCGCGGAACGGCCCAGGGCGAATTCTGGCTTCCTTCTGGAATATTCATCGATGGCGATGATACACTTTATGTGTGCGACACATATAACCACCGTGTCCAGGTCTTCCGGATTGTCGGGAGTCAGAATGAATGACTGTTCCGGATTAGAAACGAAAATGATAAAAGGACGATCGGCGTGAGAAATGCCGGGATTTACTTCCGGGGCCGTGGCTTGAAATGCGCTCTTTCAGGCATCTTCCTCCTGGTGGCATGTGCGGTCCTCGCGTTACCTGCTGCCGACGGGGCGCAGTATTACGGAATCAATACCACAAAGCACAATCTTTCGGTTTCGGGCCCGGGTCCGATAAAGGCGGTCTCGGAAACGAGGATATGCATCTTCTGCCACACGCCGCACAACGCAACCCCCAGCACCCCGCTCTGGAACAAGGCCCTGAACGGCGTTTCCTACATTCTTTACAGCAGCAGCACGATGATAGCGGTCCCTTCGCAGCCTACCGGCCCGTCGCGGCTCTGCCTGAGCTGTCATGACGGCACGCTGGCGCTCGGCGCCGTACTGCAGCCGGCGGAGGGGATCGCCGTCTCAGGCCAGATCGCTCCCGGAATGCCCTCCTACCTCGGCACCGTCCTTTCCGGAGACCACCCCTTTTCTTTCCCATACGGCGCATCTATCCTCAGCCCGTACGCAGGACTGTCCCCCACCCCTCCCCAGGACCTGGTTTTCTTTGGAACGAACGCCAATGTCGAGTGCTCCACCTGCCATGACGCCCATGAGGACGTTTATCGCTCGGTCGACATCAACGGGAATCTTACCGGCATGTTTCTCGTTGCCGACAACCAGAGTTCCGGCCTCTGCCTCAAGTGCCACAGCCAGATGGACGGCTGGAGCCTGACAAGCCACCGGACATCGGCGAGGCCGGTCGGCGGTGTGTTCCCCATTCCTCCGAGACGATGGCCCACGTGGACGACCGTGGGGGAATGGGGGTGCGAGGAGTGTCATGTCCCTCACGGCGCTGGCAGCCAGCAAAGGCTTCTCTATTATCAGGAAGAGGAAAAGAACTGTTATACATGTCATAACGGCACGGTGGCCCTGACAAATATCTATGCGCAGTTCCAGAAATTTTCACACCATCCGGTGGAAGCGACAACGGGCGTTCATGATCCGACGGAATCACCCATAAATATCACCAATCGCCACGTGGAATGCGTGGATTGTCACAACCCGCATGCGTCGAACAACAGGACGGCCAGCGCGCCGAACATACCGGGAAGCCTCGACGAGGTGAGCGGAATGACCATCGACAGGGCCGCGATCTTCCCGGCCGTGTACGAATACCAGATATGCTTCAAGTGCCATGCGGACCTGACCCAGCAGATCCCCTTTATCCCGCGGGTCATCAACGACACCGACACCCAGGCTACCTTTTCGCCCATTAACCCGTCTTTTCATCCGGTGGTGGCCGCCGGCAGGAACCCCAATGTCCCGAGCATTCCCTCGACTTACGAGCCGACGATGACCGCGACGAGCATTATCTATTGTTCGGATTGCCACGGGGACGACAACGGGCAGACACGGGGTCCCCATGGTTCGGCCTATCCGCCTATACTGAAATATGAATATGAGACGGCGGACAACACCCCGGAGAACGAGCAGAATTACGCCCTCTGCTACCACTGCCACAACAGGACGAGCATCCTGAACAACCAGAGTTTTCCATATCACAACTCGCACATTGTAAGCGATAATGCTCCCTGTTCCGTATGCCATGATGCTCACGGTATAGCGGACAACGGGCTGAGCGGTTCCCATACCCACCTGATCAATTTCGACACGCGCGTGGTATCGCCCGCCGCGGGGAGCACCTATCCTTATTTTACGGACAAGGGGACTTTTCATGGAAGCTGCACCCTGACCTGCCACGGGCACACCCATACCGACGCCGCGGACTCGTACTGAGGAGGGATCCGGCCGACGGCATATCACGTACGGTCGGGATGCCGGATCTGACCGGGGGAAAGAAGGCCAACAGCTGCTATGACGTTGCCTCTGCTCTTTTTCCGAAATGTTTTTTCGTTTTCCGGCTGTCTGTGTCCTGGAGCGCATCTCTCAGCTTCAGGATTTCATAGAAATTCGATTCTGCGTGCACGGGGAAGAGCAGTTTCCCCCTGAGGACCCCGGAAGGATCGACGATGAAGACCCCTTTCATTTCTTCCCCGCCGGGGCGCGCTGTCAGTCCGTAACTCTCCGCGACCTTCCCGGCCGAGTCGTCCAGCACCATCAGGCTGTGCTTCAGAATGTATTTTTTCAGAAAGTTCCCGCCGGTTTCTGCGCCGGCCGGTTTGCCGCTTCCGAGCGCCACTACCTTTGTCCTTCTTTTACAAAGGAGGTAATTGATCGTTCTGGTCCTGAAAAGGGGCAGCACGTCATCCGGGTGAGAAAAAACTATAAGCCACTTTCCACTGAAATCCTTGAGAGTGATCAGGGTCTCTCCCACCCGCGCTTCAAAGAAAGGGGCCGGTTCTCCGAGTGCGGGACCCGCCGCCGATTCTGCTATGTCATTCATGGCGTTCACCAACTTGAGGAATGAAAACTTAGTAATCGTGTGCATTTGCAAAAAATTACTAAAGCCCTCTACAGTTTTTTTCTGTGAGACTTCCTGAACGATACCTCTTTCATTATATGCAAAACAGCGAGGAAGTCAAGGATCGGCCTTTTACCAGAATCCACCATCAAACCTAAACATACCAGTATGTTGAGGATTTTTTGACTGTCTCGGGCTCGTCTTAGCGCCGAAGCCCTGTAAAATTGAGCGCTGCTAACTTTTCCTTAGCGGGTAAAGCCCTTAAAATACCGCTTTAAGGCGTGCCTGTCCGTTGCTTATGTCGATGTAGTCTCTGTAAGTGGCGTATATCTCCTTATCTTCTCAGCCTGAAGCTGCCAACCGGGCTATCCTGCGACGCATATCAAGCAATAAGCCGTTTGAGGGATGTCTTTCTGATAATTTTACCCATAACTGCCTTGAACGCTCCATAACCCGCGCCGCTATGTTGATCAGTCCGAAACGGACTGCCTTCATCCGCCTATTTATCCAAGCCTCGCCTAACACCAGCCTCTTCATTTGAGCATTGAGATTGTACGCAAGCACCATGATCCACCACCACGCTGCGTTTTCTCCAAAATCTCCCGAAGGGAAACGCCCCCCTGCAAAATCTGTCTTCATCGCTGAATGCGCTTCCTCGCTCTTGCCGCACCTCTCATATAACCACGTGATAAGGTCCTGCCCGCCCCAGTCCATATTCGTTGCAATTCCAAAGACCTTATACCTCTGCCC
>JBJKSM010000159.1:0-26198 GCA_046704045.1 Thermodesulfovibrionales bacterium
CCGGCTGGCCGGGCGGTCTCCGGCGTCCAGCTCCGCAGCCACACGGGGAAAGCTGACGTCAGGCAGCAGGGCCACGGGCATTTTGACGCTGCCAGCAATACCCCCGAGCATAAGCACCGCAAGGAGAAAAAGGATCGAGCGGCGGTGATACTGTATCCAACCGGAAAAGGTCATCGCGGCCCCATTATCCGGACCGCCATTCCGTCTTTCAGCTCGTAATTGCCCTCGACCACGGCCTGGTCGCCGGGTTTCAGGCCGGCTCCGGAGACCTGAACCTCCTTTTCGCTTTCACGAAGGACCCTCACAATGTGCTCGACCGCACGCCCATTGCGGACGGTAAAAAGGACATGTCCTCCGCCCTCGGGAAGCACGGCGCTTCGCGGCGCGACGAGGCCGTAAGAGGAGGCCGTCCTTATCCTGCCCAGAATGTATTCCCCGAGCAGGTATCCGGCGGACCGGGGCAGCGAAACGAATACGTCCAGCAGGCGCGTGGCCGGGTTCACGGCGCTGGATATCTTCCTTATCCTGCCGATGGTCTCCCGTGCGGCCGGCACATCCACGTAACTGAGCCGGACGAATTGGCCGGGAACGAGCCGGCTTGCATCCCCGGGCTCGACCCCGAGGCGCACCTCGAGGCGGTCCCGGGCGATGATCTCCACAAGAGGATTGCCCGCCGGGACGATCGCGCCCTCCTGGATATGGACCTTGCCGATAAGCCCTGCTTCCTCCGATCGTATAATGCGTTTTCCGTCCACCCCGCGCCTTTTGAGGCTTTCAAGCCGCAGCACGGCCTGCCGGGCCGCCTCCTGCGCCTCAAGAATCTGGGCGTTCGTGGCAAGCTTCAGGGCGAACAGTTCCCTGGCGTGGCCGAGCTTCTGCCTCGCTATATCGCGGGCGTTTTGCGCCTGCTCAAGTTCGAGGAGAGAATTCGGGCTGGCCTCGATCTCAAGGAGGTCGTCGCCCGCGGAAATCTTCTGTCTTTCGCTCACCATGATGTTGCGCACCCTGATCTCATAAGGAACTGAAACCACCTGTATCGCTCCGGGCGCCGGGACAACATCTCCGTATACCGTAACATCGGTCGAAAGCTCGGCCATTCTGAGGGGTGCGACGCCGACGCTCCCGACCGGAGCGGACTGCTCCTCTTCAGAGCCTGCCGGCTTCGTTTGGGCCCCCTGTCTTTCGTGGTAAAACCAGTAAATACCCGCTGCCAGACAGAGGGTTACAATTGCTATCAGGATGCCCCTTGCGGGCTGTTTCATTTTCCCGGCACCTCCTTCTCATTCCCTGCACTCTCCAGAACCTCCCCGGCCGTTATTTCCAGCGCTATATGCAGATCTGCAAGGTCCTGTTCGAGTTTCATGGCATCGAGCCGACTTGTGGTCAGCCTGTCCACTTCATTGTAATAGGTCAACGCGTCGATATTGCCTTCAAGAAAGCCGTCGTATGAGATGGAGACGAGCATCTTAAGTGTCTCTACAGCCTTGTCGGCCGCGTCGATCTGCTCTTCCACCGCCTTAACGTCCGCCAATATGCCGGCTGCATCGGCCCTTGCCTGAAAGACCCTGTTCATGTATTCGTCATAAAGCTGTTTCCTGCCCGCCGTCTCAATCGCTATATGCCCCTGGTTCCGGTCGAAGACGGGAAGACCTATCGATACCGAAAACCCGGTGGTGATAACGTCGCTTGTGTCCCTGGCATGTGCAAGCCCTATGCTTATGTCAGGGAACTGTGCGCGCACGGCGGCCCTCAAATGGGCCTCCTCGCTTTGATATCCCTGTTTCAGGGCGAGGAGGTCGAGCCGCCTCTTTTCAAGCCCCGCCATGATGTCTTTGAGGGACGGCAGGGTCCTGAACCGCGGCAAGGTCATCTCTTTTTTAAGAGGAATCATGCTTGACGGCGGAAAACCCAGAACACGGTTCAGGCCGAGTCTTTCCTGTTTCAGCTTTTGCTGGATATCGAGAACCGTCGCATGGGTCCTTCTCAGGGTGGCATCCACAGCCTCCAGGTCGATGATCGTCATATCGCCCATATCGACGGCCTTCCTTATCGCCTCAAGGTTCTTTTCGAGCCCGTTTTCCTCCTGCCGTGCCACCGCCAGCTGCTTCTCAAGATAGAGAAGCCTGTAGACGCGCTGCTTCGCAGACTCGGCCACCTGCCACTCCTTCCAGGCCACTTCGAGGTCCACCGAGGCCGCCCCGGCGCGGGCCGAATCCACCTCCGCGCCCCTGGTCAGAAGGGACTTTATAATGCTCCAGTCCAATCCCAGTCCGTAGGCGTTGACCGTCCCCCCGGTGTTTCCGCCTGTGGGCACATCGAGGCTGTAACTGAACGTCGGATTGGGCAGGATGCCGGCCTGCAAGAGCTGGGCCTCTGCCACTCCCCGGCGGTCCCGCTCAGCCCGGAGGGCAGGGTTTGCTATGACGGCCATGATCGCCGCGTCCTGCGCAGAGATGCCCTTTTTGAAATCGATAGTGCGCGGTTTCAGGATGGGATGTCTGATCTCTTCGGCCTTTATGCGAACGGATTCCAGGTCAGGAGACGCAAGCGTCCGTGAGACCGCCTGTTGATCGATCGGCCTGGGTCGATAGACGGCACAGCCCTGGAGGACGAGGATCAAAGCCAGAAAAAGGAGAGGCTTTTTATTCGGCAACCGAAAAATCATTCGCGGCCCCGGTTCGGGTTGATGTCGAGTGCGCACCAGCCCGCCTCGTCGAAGAAGCCGAATCGTCGTTCCACCTTTGCACACACGAAGTCGGCTGAAGCAGGCTCCGGCAGCGGGACGTGCACCCTGGAGCAGCCACGCTTGCCCCGGAAGCGGGCACGCGCGGCAACCTCGCCCCTGACCGTGCTCCTGACATCGATCAGCGCATTTCCGCTGCCGGGCAGTTCCATGGCCAGAATATCGCCGGGATAGCCCTGCGGAAAGGAGGCAAGATAGAGGGTCGCCTTGCCGAATGCTCCCGCACGGGGAGACAGCTTCAGATCGAGAGTGATTTCCCCGGCCGATGCCGATGCATTACGCACCGGATAATAACGGAGATTCCGCATTTCTTCGGAGCTGATAAACTTTTCCGGGCCTTGGGCAGATTCCACCAAATTGTGCCGGAGCATCAATTGACTTGTGTGGCGCAGTATAGCCCGTCGTTTCCGGTCCCGCTGCTCTTCGGACAATGCGAGGAGGAAGCATGGGGCGATGCAATCAGGTCCCCGGCCATGCACCCTGTACTCTATGTGCAGCGGATCGGCGGACACGCTTTTCCGGCTCGCCAAAGCGAGCCGGGCAAAAACAGCCACGGCGCTGTGGTCCGGGTGGAGATCCAGAGGTGAGGGGGTCACCAGCACCGAGGGGCGCCATTCATCGAGTTCCCCGGCCAGGCGCTCCGGCAGTTCATCCCCGGCCGTAAGGAGGAGGTCTGTCAGGCCCTGATCCGGAAAACCCCAGAAGGACGCGGCGCCTTCGGAAACGCCCAGTTCCGCGAGTGCCGCTATTGCTTCGAGCCGTCGCCGGCTGCCCCAGCGCTCCCTGTCGGCCGGCCTGATCCGCCAGCGTCGCTCAATCGCCCGCTGGGGCCAGGGATTATTCTCTCCGTTGGTTAAAAATATCACCCTGCACTCGCCACCTGCGTCCGAGACCTTCTGCAAGAGGCCGCCAACGACCAGCGACTCGTCGTCGGGGTGCGGGGCCAACACCAAAACACGGCTGCCGGGGTGAATGGCCGAAAGGCGTTTCATAGCGCCTTCCCCTGAACGGTAAATGGAGAGAACCCTTTTTCGACGGCCCTTGCCCAGACAAGAGCGATCCGGCGCCGGCCCGGAGACGGCCGGAACTCGTGCCGGCCCGGGGAGAGGTAGCGGGCACCGCTGCAGGGTAAGCCGTCCAATTCTCCCGAGGCAGGTCCGGCGGGTGTAATAATTCGGTACCGCGCAGGGATCACGACTTCAAAAGATATGGGCCGCGTCGGCTCCGACGCTTGGGGTGTCAGGACCTTGCCGACGACGAAAAGAGGTCCTACAGACAGGTAATTTGCTGTAAGGAACCGCAGTTCATCCTGAGGCAAAGAACCGATTTCCAGGCTTGCAACACAGGTTTTTGTTTCAACGAGATGCTTGGCTATCTGTGGGTCCATAAGCCCTCTGGCGATTCTCGCCCTCGTTATGGTCTCGAACACATAGTAGACCGCGCGCCGCCGAAAAATGAGCTCCCCCTTGAGGTCCATGACATGGTCGCCGGGATTCGTAAGATTGAGAACCGCCTTCCATATTTCTACATTCCTGACAGTCCTGCTTCGCCAGGGTATATTTACAGTCAACCAGACCGCCCCGCAGAGCGCTGCCGAAAGGAGAAGCACCGGAACCGGGGAAGGACGCAAGGCGCGTCCCGAAAAGACGGCAGACAGCCGATGCGGCAGCGGACGATCCAGAAGGGGCGCCAGGAAGACCATAAGCAGGGGCCAGATGGGGATGCGGTCCTGTTTGGTGACAAGGGGCCACAAGGTCTCCAGGGCCGCCAGGTAGATCGTGAATGTGAGAAATACTACGGCGCGTCTCGTTGTCGGTGGACCAGGGGGGCTCCGCCTGACAATCAGCTCACGGGCAAGGACCCAGGCGATAACCAGGGCCGGTATAAAAAGCCAGCGCAACCATGCGATTGACGAGCGCCCAAGCCCCGGCAGCATATTGTGTTGAACAACCCCGTAATAAAAGGGCGCAAACGCACCCCTGGAATAAAACCAGATAACCAGAGCAGCAGGAATCAGAACGCCTCCGGCAATACCTGCTCCGAGGTTGGCCGCAAGGCGGCGCACCCACCCGGGCCGATACCAGCTCGCGGGGCACAGGGTTGCGGCTGCAAGACCACCGAGCGCCAGGCTCGCCAGCAGGAGACTGCTTTTCATTGAAACCCCGAACGTGGCCCCCATCATAACCCCTGCGAAAAAGCTGCGCAACGGACGGATGCGGCCGCTCACCAGAATCGCCACGAACAAAACCCAGAGCAAGGCCCAGAGGTCATCCGCTCTGAACTCCACCGAATGAGTGAAGAAAGGCGGCATCAGCGCCGTCAGAACGGCGGCCCACCATCCGAGTCGCCGTCCCCACAGAGCACGACCTGTCAGATATGTCGCCCATAGGGTTGCGCTCCAGACAGGCAGCATGGTCAGACGCATCATAATGAGCAGGTCCGGGCGGTCGCCGAACCATGCCACCAGAGGCGCACACAGCAGGTGGAAGAGGGGCGTGTGGTTGTCAAATACGTCCCGGTATTGCATCAGGCCGTGAGCCCAGGCCCAGGCAACATGCAGATGCTGCGGCTCGTCGCTGTTGAAACGGAACCGGTAGTCGAAGACGATCCTCAGCAGAAGCCCGAGCAACAGAAGCCCCAGCCCCACATACTTTTCCCGCCTGGACAGATCTGACGGTTTGCCCTGAAACAACTTCAGGTGGTCGTTGGTCATACGTTCTTATTCATTCGGAGGTCGAAGTTTTCATCTCATATGAATCTCTGTCTGTGGTATCGCTTTTTTCAGGGCAACCGGCATGGGGGGAGAACCGGGCGAGGCGGGTCACGGCAAAAAATGTGCATGCGGATAACAATCCCCCGACGACAGGAGCGCCAACTATCCAATCCAATACGGTTCCTCCGGCAGCGGCTCCCAGTCCCCGGCGGATCGCGTCGAAATCCACGCCGGAGGGAATGGAGCCGTGCAGAATAAAATGGCCTGCCGCAATTGCCATTGCGATGAGAAAAAGGCCGATCGGCGGCGTGGAAATGAAAGAACCGAGGACGGCAGCCATTGGATTGAGTTTGAAGAGACGGGCGGTGCCCGCGCTCAAAATTGTCTGGAGGCCATAGACAGGCTGGTTTGCGATAAATACCCCGCATGAAAGGGAAAGGGCCAGGCGCCGGCTGTTTTGCTCATCGCGGCGAAGACTGTGCCAAAGTCCCATAAGGCGGCTCTTTGCCGTCAGAGTGCAGGACGTTGATGCAGTTCCATCGTTCACGGCTGTTCGAACTCCGATCTGCGTTTGCGAGACCAACAGGAGCCGCATGTGCATTGCCGCGCCCCGTGCCGAATCAAGCCATGGGCGGAAATGGCTTACGCGCTCGCTGCGCGGGAAGTAACGGCAGCGGACCGGCACCTCCATGATCTTCCACCCCGACCAGATGGCGCGGGTTATGATCTCTGTCTCATACCCGTAGCGCCGCGCCTTGCACCTCACCGTACCGACCATTGACAGAGGGTATATCCTCAGGCCGCACTGGCTGTCTTCCACTCTACGACCGCTCTCCAGCCGTATCAGGAAGTTGGAGAGTTCGCGACCCCATCGACTCCTGGCAGGATAGTCGGACCGACCGGCATCCCGCACGCCGATGACGAGGGCATAAGGGCAGCCTCGCGTAACGGCCAGTAAGTCGGGAATCTGTTCGGGATCGAGTTGCCCGTCCGAGTCGATGGTCGCAGCATGGGTGTGTCCCGCCGCCAGGGCTGAGTCAAAACCCGTTTGCAGGGCTGCAGCTTTGCCGCGGTTTGTGCCGTGGGTGATCACCGTCCTCGACGCGGTCGCCGTGCCTGCGGGATTTTGCCACTCTGCCAGAATCCGCGCGGTGTCGTCCGTGGAGCCGTCGTTGACGACGATAACGGCAAGCTCCAGCCTGCCGAGGCGATCCAAGACATCTGCCAGGGTCCCGCCATTGTTGTATGTGGGGACAACGACGGCAGGTGACAGGGGCAACCGGTCAGACTGACAATGTTTTATCTCTTCTGTCTCCTCGCAAGCATTACTCAAAGGGCTTTGTCCGGTCACAGTCAATCGAAGCTCATATGTCGCTTACTCCATGTTTCAGCCGTGAGACCAAAATATTCTCTTCGGACATGCTAACATATGATAGCAAATAAAGCTTACATCAACCTTACAAAAAACTCATGCGGATTTTGATCGCTGAAGACGACGCCATACTCTCCGACGGGCTCCTGCGCGCCATGACGGAGGAAGGATACGCGGCGGACCCGGTAACGAACGGCGAGGACGCCGACAATGCACTGATCCAGGAAGTGCATGACCTCCTGATCCTCGATCTCGGACTGCCGCGCATCGACGGTTTCCATGTTTTGCAGCGTCTGCGTGAACGCAACAGCACGATCCCCGTTTTGATTTTGACCGCCAGGGGCGCACTCGACGACCGGGTCAGGGGACTGGATCTCGGAGCAGATGACTACCTGGCAAAACCATTCGATATCCCGGAGCTTGAGGCCCGTGTAAGGGCCCTCATGAGGCGTGTCTACAATAAGAACAGCAACGAACTGAGTCTTGGGCCATTGTGTTTCGACATAAAAGAGCGGCGTGTCGCCGTCAATGGCGCCCCCCTGGAGATCCCCGGACGGGAGATGAGCGTCCTTGAGATTCTGCTGAAACGGGCCGGGAGCGTAGTCAGCAAGGAACAGATAATGGAGAGTCTCTGCAGCTATAACGAAGATGTCAGCGACAATGCCATCGAGGTCTACGTCCACCGCTTAAGAAAAAAAACGGCGGATGCCGGCATCATTATTCGTACCGTGCGCGGTCTTGGCTATTTGATGGACCGTTCGAACCATGATTAGGGCGGTCGCGCTGCGCCGCAAACTTCTTACATGGCTTCTCTTGCCCATGCTGATCCTATGGGCAACGAGTTTCGCGATCACATACTATCTCGCCATCAGGTTCGTTAATTATGTTTACGACTATTCACTTCTGGATTCCGCCCAGGATCTTGCCGGGCAAATAGCGGTTGCAGGAGGCAGGGTGTCATTAGACCTGCCCAGGCCCGCACGTGAGATCTTCCTTTCAGACAAATCGGATACGATCTACTTTAACGTGGTCGGCGGCAGCGGGCGGGTGGTAGCCGGAGACCCTGACCTGCCCCTGCCTGACGGCGGAATGAACCCCGGTGGTTCAACCGTACGTGACGGCGCGGTGCGCCGGCATAAAGTGCGCGTCGCCGCACTTTCCCTGCGACCGGCGGGTTTGCCGCCGGGGCAGTCGGTTTTGATCCAGGTAGCCGAAACCCTCAACAAGCGAAATAAGCTGGCGGGCCAGATTATCACGGTTATGATATTGCCCCAGTTCCTGATGATCGTACTTGCTGCTCTCATCGTCTGGACGGGTATCGGCAAGGGATTGGCGCCTCTGAAACTGCTGCGGCGGGAGATAGCCTTACGCTCCCATAGAGATCTCAGCCCGGTGGAGGAAAGCATGGCGCCCCGGGAAGTGCTGCCCATCATACATGAGATCAACGGGCTCATGAGACGTTTGGGCCGGGCCATTGAGGCACAGCAGCGGTTTGTCGCTGATGCGGCTCACCAGCTCAGGACTCCCCTGTCCGGCCTCAAAACACAGGTAAGCCTGGCGCTGAGACAGACGGATCCGGGGAGCCGGCAGCATTCGCTTGAGCAACTCGCCATGAGTGCCGACAGCACCATTCGCCTGATCAATCAAATGCTGGCCCTGGCACAGGTTGAGCCCGGCTCTGAGAAGTTGTTCGTCCTGAAGCCGTTTGACTTGAGCGCTCTCGTCAGGGAAACAACCAGGGAGTGGGTACCGGCTGCTTTAAAGAAGGATATTGATCTCGGATATGAAGGCCCCCCTGGTGCGCTTACGATAAACGGCGACAGTATTCGCATAAGAATGTTGATTGATAATCTGCTCGACAACTCAGTGAGATATTCGCCCGAAAACAGCAGGATTACTACAAGAGTTGAGGCAACAGGAGATTCTGCCGTTCTGACGGTCGAGGATAACGGCCCCGGAATACCGGAAGGAGAGAGGGAAGCGGTTTTTCGCAGGTTCTACCGCATTCCGGGCAATTCGGTTGCCGGGAGCGGGCTGGGGTTATCCATTGTACGGGAGATAGCGGCGTCACATGGGGCAAGCGTAGTTATCGAAGATGGAGGTAGCCGGGGGACTTCGATGAAAGTGGTCTTTTCCCGAAGCCGGAAAATTTCCGGCAGCGAAGGCGATGTGCCGGCCATTTACCCCGGGGACTGACCTCACCATGATACGAAGAGCCTCTTGATGTTGGCCCATTCGGCGGCAGGGCCGTAAGCCCGTTTGAACCCGAATTCCGCGTAGGTCCTGACTGAAGGCCCGTGTTCCGTCTCCCTTATCTCTACCGCACCGTCTCTGTCCGTCCTGAAGACCTTTCGTCCCTGCAGCTTTTCGAGAACTTCGGGGCTCGGATGCCCGAAGGCGTTGTCCTTCCCCACCGATATTACCGCTATGGAGGGCGAAACAAGGGAAAGAAATCCCTCATCCGCGGAGGTCCTTCCGCCGTGGTGGGGCACCTTCAGCACGTCGCTTCCGAGCGCACGGCCGAGGTGGGTCATATCCTCCTCCGCCTCCTCCCCGATGTCTCCGGCAAGAAGAAAGGACATCTTCCGCCCCGTTACCTTCAATACAAGCGACGAGTCGTTTTCCCCCTCGTAATCGTTCCCGTCGAAGGTGTAATACTCCCTGTAGGGATGAAGGACCGTTATCCCGCAATCCTCCGCCGAGGTCCTGTCACCCCTTTCGATAACCCTGTGGACCGCCTTAATATGCAGCGCCTCCGGATACCTGATCCTGCCGTTGTCCCAGACCTCCTTCACGTTGAAGGCCGACAAAAGATAGGGGAGCCCGCCGGAATGGTCGGGATGCCTGTGGGAAAGCACGAGCGCGTCGATCCCCCTTTTTCCCCGCGACCTGAGGAACGCCGCCGTCTCCCTCCCCGTCCGTCCCGTGTCGACGACGATCGTCCGGCTGTCGGGGAGCTCGATCACCTCCGAATCCCCCTGGCCCACGTCGAGAAAGGTGACCGTCAACCGGCGCTTTTCCAGGCCGTGACTGAGTGCGCAGATAAGAAGAGGAAGGAGAGGGAGAAGCAGGAGTTTTTTCTCTCTCCCCAAGAGAAGATACGCCAGGCACCCTGCGTAGAAGAAGATGCAGACCGCGGGAGGAAACGCCGGGATTTTCACGTCCGCGAAGGGGACGGCGGCGAAGAGCCGCACGGCTGCGATCGAGACATCGGCGGAAAATGCAACCAGGGTGCCCAGAAAATAGTGGCCGGTCGCAAGATACGAGAGCGCGGATATCAGGGCGGAGGGGACAAGGACAAAGCCCATGAAAGGGGCGACGAGCAGATTCGAAAGCGGCGATACGACCGAAAGATAATGAAAATAATAGGCCGCGAGCACGGCGGTCCCGGCCGTGGCGGAAAAAGTGATCGCAACGGATTTTCCGATGAACCGGGGAAGGCGTCTACGCTCCGCCTTTTCTCCTTCCCTTTTGTCAACCGACAAACCTATAAAGAGCACGGCGAGAAATGAGAGCAGAAAGGAAAGTGAAAGCAGCACCCCGGGGTCCCGGAGCACCAGTAGAACTGCGGCGAAGAGGAGGGAATTCAGCCAGAACCCTCTTCTGCCGAAGAGAAGGCCCGCGAGGAAAAGACCGATCATCACAAAGGCCCTCACCGCGGGCGGGCCTGCCCCGGAGATGCCGAGATAAAACGCGGTAAAGGGCAGACAGAGGATCGCTGCGGCCTGAGACGGCGCAAGATAGATCGTGAGCCTCCGAAGGAGGGCATGGGGAAGCCGCCTTATAAGGAAAAGAAAGCCGCCGAACATGACCACCGAAAAGAGACCGAAATGGGTTCCGGAGATGCTCAGCATATGTGCCAGACCCGCGGCGTTGAACGCGTTTCTCAGGTCCTGGTTGATAGACGATGTGTCGCCGGTGGTCACCGCCGAAATCAGCGCGGCGGACTCGCCATTGAACCTTCCAGAAACGTATCCTTTGATGCGCGCCCTGTAGCCTTCGAACATGCGGGAGAGCGAAAAGGGGAGAACCTTCTCGCCCAACACGCCCGTGATCCTGCCGTAAAGCCTCTCCCTGTCGGCCACGCCGGGATCGAGCCGTTTCCTGTCCCCGGAGGTCCTGAGGATAATGTCATAGCGCCTGTCGTAATCCGGGTCGAAACCGGCGGACTCCGAAGCCTCCCTGCCCCGGATTCCATCTATTTCCTTTCCCGAGCCGGGATCGGAGGCGTTTTCGATCAGGAAGGTCTCCGAAGGGGGGGCACCCGCTTTACCTGGTTTCGGTACGAATACCCCGGTCAGCCTGAGATCCCTGTTCCAGACGTTGAGGGTGTTTATCGGAGGGGCGACACTGACGACAGCATAGAGGGCACCGGCTGCAACAACGCCAATGAGAAAAAATCTCCTCACGGAAAACGCCCATGCGGAGGCGCAAAGGAAGAGGACGACGCCGGACGCCGGGAAAAAAGGAAAGAGAAGACAGAGCGCCGTCCCGAAAAGAAAAGAGACAAAAACAAGCACCGACGATCCCCCCAAAAAATACCCTCCTCGCTGTGCGCTCTGCCGTCAGGCCAAAAAAGCCGGCTTACCTCATGGCGTCCCGGATCACCTTCGATATCTCTTTGCCGAGCGTCTCTATCAGTCCCGCGTCTTCCCCTTCGAGCATCACCCTTATCTTCGGCTCGGTCCCGGACGGCCTGACAAGCACCCGGCCCCGGCCGTCGAGCCTTTTTTCGGCATTCTTCACCGCCTCTTCTATTTCGGGGACCGACCGCAGGTCGTGCCTCTTTTCGATCTCCACATTCATCAGCACCTGCGGGAAGAGCCTGATCTTCGATGCAAGCCTCGAAAGAGACACGTTTTTCTTCTTCATCAGGTTCAACACCTGGACCGCAGTGATCGGCCCGTCGCCGGTCGTATTGAAATCGAGGAATATGATATGCCCGGACTGCTCTCCGCCTATATTGAACCCGCCGTCGCGCATCTTTTCGACGACGTACCTGTCGCCTACCTTTGTCCTGATCATTCGTATGCCCTGCCGCTGCAGGAACCGCTCGAGGCCCAGGTTGCTCATTACCGTCGCCACCAGGGTCTTGCCCTTCAACTCGCCGGCGCTCTCCATGTCGGCCGCGCACATGCCCATTACGACGTCGCCGTCGACCATCCGCCCCTTCTCGTCGCAGAAGAGCGACCTGTCGGCGTCGCCGTCGTGCGCGATGCCGATGTGCGCCTTGTGCGCGGTCACAGCCTTCCGGAGCGACTCCATGTGCGTCGAGCCGCATCCGGCGTTGATGTTGACCCCGTCGGGATCGTCGTGGAGAGAGACGACCTCGGCGCCGAGCTCCCTCAGGAGCCATGGAGTGGTCTTGTACGCCGCGCCGTTGGCGCAGTCGACTACGATCTTCATCCCTTCGAGACTGGTGCCCTTCCTGAAGGTCGACTTGATGTATTCGATGTAGCGGCCCGTGGCGTCCCCGAGCCTGAACGCCTTGCCCACCTCTTCGCCCTTCGGCCTGCACCTTTCCAGGGAATCGTCCAGGACAAGCTCCTCGATCCTCTTTTCGACCCCGTCGGGAAGTTTGAACCCGTCGTAGGAAAAGAACTTTATGCCGTTGTCCTGATAAGGGTTGTGCGAGGCGGATATAACGATCCCGGCGTCGACCCGGAGCGTCTTCGTCAGAAAGGCTATCCCAGGAGTGGGCAGGGGTCCGACGAGCGTGACGTCCATCCCCATCGAGCAGATCCCGGAGGTGAGGGCGCTCTCTATCATGTATCCCGAGAGCCTCGTGTCCTTCCCGATGAGCACCATGTTCCTGCCGTGAAGGTCCTTCCTCAGCACCGTGGCGGCCGCCATGCCCACCCTGAGCACCATCTCCGGCGTCATGGGGCTCCTGTTGATCCTTCCCCTGATTCCATCCGTACCGAACAATCTCATCTTCTCCTCCGTGCGATAACGACCGTCACTTTCACGCTGTCCACATCCGGTTTCACATTGGCCCACGACGTCTCGACATTCAGCTGCTGCGTTACGGTCGCCGTCAACCCCGTAATATCGAGCAGTTCCGTATCCAGTGCGTTCACCTTTCTCACCTCCGGTTTAAGGCCTTTGATCGTCACAACGGCGGGATCGACCCTGACCGACCTGACGTAGTACCCCTGCCCCGGACTGCCCGTGATGACGGGCCTGACCGCGACCTTCTTCGAGACTATCTCTTCGAGCCGGACCTTGCACGTTGAAGGAGAGATGTTCGTCACCGTCATCGCGAAGGGGAGCCTGATATTGTCCCTCTCTATAGGATATATGCCCTCGCCTCTCTTCGCCTTCGAGAGGTCTACAAAGACCCGGATGTCGCTGGCCTTCAGGTTTCTCATCAGTCGTTCCTGCCCCTTTACGGTAATGATCACCGTCTTGACGCTCTCACTGACGAGCCCCAGCCCAGCCGCGACGTTCTGAAATTCTATCGGCACCTCCAGAGAGATCTCCGTCAGACCCCGTGACGTCACAAATAGCCACAGGCACGTCGCCAGGAGGACCGCGGATACCTTCAGACCGAAATTTTCAAAGACGAGTTTTCTCATTTTTTCACTTTCTTCGAGGCAAACAGGTCTGTCATCATATCCCTCAGCGCCCCCATGTCGAGCTTCGTATCGAGCCTGCCGTCGAGCGACATCGATATCCACCCCGTCTCCTCGGAGACGATCAGGGCCACGGCGTCGGTCTCTTCGGTGAGACCGATGCCCGCCCTGTGCCTGGTGCCAAGGGCCTTGCTCAATTCCGAGCTCAGCGTTATGGGAAGAAAGCATCCCGCGGCCGCGATCCTGTTTCCCTTGATGATGACCGCTCCGTCGTGTATCGGGGAGGTCGGATGGAAAATGCTCAGCAGGAGTTCCTTTGAGACCTTGGCGTCAAGGAGGGTGCCCACCTCGACGAAATCCTTCAGACTCGTGTCCCTCTCGATCACGATGAGCGCCCCGATCTTCCTGTTTGCAAGCGACACCGCGGCCCGCACGATCTCTTCGAGGGATTTCAGCTCTTCGGCCTTCGTAAAGGTAAGAAACTGGGCCTCTCCCATGTGGGCAAGGGCCCTGCGTATCTCGTGCTGGAAGAGGACGATGATCGCGATAACGATTTGTGCAAGAAAGCTCTGCACGATCCAGTCGACCGTGAAGAGCTCGAGATAACGTGAGACGACGGAGGCCAGCAGCAGTATGCCGAGGCCGATCAGCATCTGTGCGGCCTTGGTCCCCTTAATGATCAGGAGCAGCCGGTAGAGGATGACCGAGACGAGCCCGATGTCGAGGATGTCGAGGATCCACCGGTGATGTCGCAGGATTTCCATCATAGGCTATCGGGAAAGGCCCTTTTTCATGTTCATTAATTATATATCAAGCGCCCCCAAATTTCATGGAAGCCCTTATCTGTTATAATCGGTTATCGGAAGATACGGAATGAATCCTCTCGAACTCTACAAAAAACTCCCCCGCAAGAACTGCGGCAAGTGCAGGAGCAGGTCCTGCATGCCATTTGCGTTGTCTGTAATATCGGGACAGGCCGGGCTTTCCGAGTGTCCGCTGCTCACCGCCGGTGAGATCGCCGAACTGAAGAGGACTTTTGTACGCTCCGACTGGAGGGAAGATCTCATACTGAAACTGCAGCAGGAGGTAAAAGAGATCGATTTCAGCCGTGTAGCCGCCGGCCTGGGCGCGGAAATGAAAGGGGATGCGCTCGCGGTGAACTGCATGGGGAGGGAATTCGTACTGTCGCCGGACGGGGAACTGCACACGCAGGGACGGATGACCCCATGGATAAAGATCCTCGTTCTGCACTACGTCAGGACCGCGGGCAGCGGACCCCTGTCGGGCAGATGGACATCGTACGCCGGACTGAAGGGCGGCATGGTGAAATCCTCCTCATTTCTGAGGGACTGCGAAGACCCGCTCAGGGAACTCTTCGACAAAGACGCGGCGGGTGTAGCGGCTGTGCTGTCGCGGCTCGGCGCGGCGAGACAGAAAGGCTTTCCCACCGAAAACGCCTGGCGGCTCTTTCTCCTTCCGAAAGTGCCTGTCGTGATCCTCTACTGGCCGGACGAGGAGGAATTCCCCTCAAAAGTAAAGATCATCTTCGACGCAACCGCCGACAAATTCCTCGATGCGGAGTCCCTCATATTCCTCGTCGAAGGGCTCGTGCGCAACATCGAAATGAATTCCTGAAAGCAGCGCAGCCGGTATCGCGCTTTTCCTCCGCCCGCCGCCGCAGCGCCCGAAATCCCGTCTTTTCCCCTCCGGGCCGACTGGCCGTTTTCCGTTGACAGCCGGGGCATTCCCTGATATAAGAATTATGATGTGGCGGGTTTGAACAAGGTGTATGTACATGTTTCCGCAATGCCGGCGTCCTCGCGATTCCGGCAAGGGGTGGTAATGACAACATGCTTATAACGAAGATCATTCTTCTCGTGCTTATCGCTGCCGCCGTCTTCCTTGCCTTTGCTTCGGGCCTGCGGAAGGGGCGGTCAACAGAAAAAGAAAACGCCCGTCTTACCGAAGATGATCTTGAGAGAAAGGTCTCTTCCCTGGAGGCGAAGAACCGGGACCTGCACAAAGAAACAGAGGTCATGAGGAAAAAGGCCGAAAAATACCTCTACTTTCTCGTACGACTGCCGGAGGCTGTGAAACAGATCAATTCGAACCTCTCCTTCGATGGGCTCATTACCGCGATCATCAGGCTGACGAAAGACCTTACCGGCTCCGGTGCCGTCGAGATCTACATTTTCGAGCGTGCGTCGGAGCGGCTTCATCTCGTCGCCGCCTACGGCACGAACAGGGAAAGCGGCGTCGAGGTAAGGCCCGGCGAAGGGCTGATCGGCAAGGCCGTCTCGATGAAGACGATCCTGTCCAGGGGACACCCCGGCATCAACGTGGCGGACACGGAACAGGCCGGCATAGAAACGGCAACTCCCGTCCTCTTCAAGGACTCCGTGCTCGGGGCGATAGCGATAGGGAAGATGCAGAACTATACCGGAAACGAGAAGAGGTTCCTCGCGATGCTTTCGGACCTCATGGGCGTTGCGCTCAACAACATAAAAAACCTGGCCATGGCGAACGAAGAGGCCACAAGGGATGCGCTGACCGGCCTGTACAACAAGAAGTATTTCCTCGAAAAGGCGGGGGATGCGCTTCTGTCCTCCGAAAATTACGATTTCCCCTTTTCCATATTCATCTTCGATATCGACAACTTCAAACACTACAACGACACGAACGGCCACGTGCAGGGCGATGTAGTTCTCCGGGAGATCGGCCGGCTGCTCAGGGAAAATACCCGCTCCACCAATATTGTCGCCCGTTACGGCGGGGAGGAGTTCGTGCTCCTCCTCCATAATGTCAGGAACAGCGAAGCGCTGAAGTGCGCCGACAACATAAGGAAATTCATCGAGTCCCATCCCTTCCCATGTGGAGAGAAACAGCCCCTCGGCTGCATATCCATCAGCGGAGGCGTTGCGTCCTTCCCCGTCGACGGCGCAACGGTGGAGGACATCATAAAGCACGCAGACGAGGCGCTGTACGTATCGAAGAACTCAGGTAGAAACCGCGTCACAAGGTACGATCCGGAGCGGCTCTCCGCCGCAGAGGATTCCGCTCCTGAACAGTAAAGGGGGAAGGATGATCCGGAAGAGTGCGCGGACCGGGTGCAGGGAAATGATTGAAGAAGAGCAGCCAAAAAGTTATAATTTCCCGGATGGAAAAATGCGAAGTCTGCGAAAAGCCCCTCGACCGGTGCACCTGCTGTCCCGAATGAGGCCATATATGCCCCCTGGACCGGGGGGAATTATTCTGTCCCGTATGCAAGCCGGAACCCGCGCCTCAGACGCCTGCCCGGAGCGAATAAAGATCACAACTTTCAGGAGGGAAAAATGGCTGAAGAGCATTCTTTCGATATCGTAAGCAAGGTCGACCTGCAGGAGGTACTGAACGCCGTGCAGCAGGCGATGAAGGAGATCGGCCAGCGGTTCGACTTCAGGGGAAGCAAAAGCGGCATGGAACTGAACAAGGAGAAGCACGAGATCACTCTGACTTCGGACGACGAGATCAAACTCAAGAGCGTGACCGACATTATAGAGACGAAGCTGGTGAAAAGGGGCGTTTCTCTCAAGGCCCTGAACTACGGAAAGATCGAGCCTGCCGCCGGGAACACGGTGAGACAGGTCGTCACCCTCCAGCAGGGCATCCCGGTGGAGAAGGCGAAGGAGATCGTCAAGATCGTCAAGGACACGAAGATGAAGGTCCAGGGCGAGATACAGAAAGACCAGGTGAGGGTGAAGGCGAAAAAGATAGACGACCTCCAGGCGCTCATGAAGATCATCAGGGAAAAGGACTTCGGGATCCATATCGAGTTCATCAATTTCCGCTGACAGCTCAGTTTACCAGCTTGAAAGCTTGTGGGCTTGTGGGCTTGTTCTACTTTCCGAAGGGACAGACCGGATATCTGCAGGGATCGCATTTAAGACAGAGGCCGCCGTGGCCGAGCTCCGCAAGCTCCCGTCTCCCTATCCTCTCGCCGGCGAGCACCCTGGGAAGCACGAGGTCGAAGATGGTGGTCTTGCTGTACATCCCGCAGGCAGGGATTCCCAGAATGGGAATCCGTTTGGAAGTTCGGAAGTCCGCACTTTTGTTCTCCCCTGCTTCAGCGCTCACATACGCTACCAGGAACATTGCGCCCGGCAGGACCGCCGAGCCGTAGGTGATGTCCTCTGCGCCGAGCCTGCGGATTGCAAACCGGGTCACATCGTCCGGGTCGACGGACATGCCGCCGGTGGTTATGAGCAGATCGGCGCCTGCTGCCATCAGCTCCCTGAGCCTCGACTCTATGAAGGGTTCTTCATCGGGCGCATGGCATATCCCCACGACCTCGCCGCCGAATGCCTTAACCTTCTTCGTGATAACCGGCGCGAATGCGTCCTCGATCCTGCCGTAGTAGACCTCATTTCCGGTGATGACGATTCCGGCACGCGGCCTTCTCAGCTCTTTGACGTAGAGGAGCCCCCCGGATGCGGCGCCTGTCGCTTCCCCGATGACCTTCTTCTTTACCACAAGCGGCACCGCGCGCGTAGCGGCGACCGGCTGCCCCTTTTTCACCGGCGTGTTGTTGTGGAGCGTCGCACACATAACGTCGCCGAGCATGTTGAAATCGAGGAGGGCATCCTCTCTCACCCTGAGGAGCCCGTCCCTTTCCGCGACGATCGTTATCTTGCCCTCCCTGGGCTCCCCTTTCATCGTAACCCCTCCGCCCATGATTGCGCGTGCGAGCAGATGCGCCGCGTCGTCTTCGTGCAGCTCGTCGTCTTCTATCTTCAGGACGAATAGATGCTCCTTTCCGATCCTCTGAAGGTGACAGACGTCTTCCTCGCGTATGATGTGGCCCTTCCTGAAGGCGCATCCCTTGAACTCCCCGGGCCTGATCTCCGTTATGTCATGGGCGAGGACGCTGCCCACCGCGTCTTTTATGGGGACCGCATCGGAAAAATAGTGAGGTCTCTCACCGGATGTCTCGCACATATGCACACCCTCCTTATGGTGTCATGAATAAATTCTCAGGCAAAGAAACCCCTGTGTCAAGACGGCCGTCATCGGAGCGGGCGCCCGCCGCCTCCCGGTCTTCGATATGTTATAGTAGGTGATTGCGATGATGACCCGTAAAGAATGAGCTATAACTGCTGATTCCCATAAAATGGAGACCCATGGACCGGCTTAAACCTTTTTACCTTCCCCTGCTTTTTGCGGTTGTCCTGCTCGTCTCGTTTTACCGCCTCGGCTCGGTCACGCTCTTCGACGTGGACGAGGCGGTTTTCTCGCAGGCGACAAAGGAAATGGTCATGAGCGGAAACTGGATCACGCCGACGTACGACGGCGTAAACCGCTATGACAAGCCGATCCTCTTTTATTGGCTCATGGCCGGCTCTTACAAGGTCTTCGGGATTAACGAACTCGGGGCACGGTTCCCTTCCGCCGCCGCCGGCTTCGTTCTCGCCCTGGCGCTCTTCTTCTTCGCAAGGAGGATCGCGGGAGAGCGGACCGCGTTTCATGCGGCCATGGTATTTACCCTATCGCTGTACTTCTTTGTCTATTCCCATGCAGCGGTCACCGACATGGTCCTCACCCTCTTCATCTCGCTGTCGCTGTTTTCTCTCTTCCTCGCGTCGGTTGAAGGGGAGCGGGGGGAAAGGAGAAGATTGTACATATACGGTTTCTATCTCTTCTCCGCCCTCGCCTTTCTCACAAAAGGACTCATCGGCATCGTCTTTCCCTTCGGGATAGCGATGACATATCTACTTGCCACCGGAGGGCCGAAGGCGGTGAAGAAGGTCTTCGACGCGGGGGGCGCGGCCATTTTTGTCGCAGTATCGGCGCCGTGGTATGCAGCCGAATTTGCCGCAAACGGCAGGGAATTTCTGATGCAATTTTTCGTCAAGCACCACTTCGAAAGATACCTCGATGTCATTTCCGGCCACAGGGGGCCCGTATATTACTACCTCCCGATACTGATCCTCGGCCTCCTGCCGTGGGTTGCGTTTCTGCCGGCGGGAATCGGCAGGGTCTTCAGGGAAAGCCGGGGGACTGACAGGGACCCGGCGGGCCGGCAGCAGGAGGGCAGACTGAAACTCTTCGCGCTTATCTGGTTTGCGATGATCTTCCTGTTTTTTTCCTTTTCGACGACGAAGCTCCCGAATTACATACTCTCGGCCGTGCCTGCCACCGTCATCCTCATAGCCTCCGGCATGGAGGAGCAGGACGGGCGATGGAGGAAGATCTCCCAGGGCATCGCCGCTTTCCTTTCGCTCGCCGCAGGGGTTGCGTTCCTCGTCTCGAAGAAATATCTCCTGGCAGCCGGCATCGCTGACGCGGGCTGGACAACCGGCGCCGCGATCATTCTCTTCGCCGCGGCGGCGCTCAGTCTTTACGGCTTCCTGAAAAAGCCGCTCCACCTTTACGTGGAAGGACTCATGCTCGCCTTTCTCCTGCTCCTTTCGGTCACCGCGCTCCCCGCTGCGAGCAACTGCCTGCAGGCCCCGCTTCATCGTTTCAGCATTTACGCAAAGGAGCATCTCGGCAGCGGAGAGAGGATCATCGCATACAGGGCTAACAACCCGAGCATCGTCTTTTATTCCGGCCACAAGGTGATCAGTGCCGGCGGCCCTGACGAACTGGCTTCCCTGCTCCAAAGGGGAGATGGCAGGATGGTAATCGCAAAGACAAAGGACCCCGGGGCACTTGAAAAACTGGGCCTTGCGCTTATCGACAGAGGCGGCGGATATGCCCTTCTTGAAAAAAAATAGATATCTCGTTGCCGTGGCCCTTCTGGTCATTCCCGCTTTTTTTGCGGACAAGGAGGTCGTCTCGTGGGTAAAGAATTTTTACTATACCCATCCCGGTGTATTTCATTTCGTCGGGACCGTCGACCCGTTCGTGCTGTTCATCTCAAACGGCGGCACACTGATAGCTGCGGCCTTTCTCCTCCTTCTTGCCGGAAAGTACCGGCGGCGGGAATTTTACCTGCCGGGGAAAAGGCTCTTCTGGGGCCTGATAACGGCGGGGATCACGGTGCAGGCTTTAAAGCATCTCGCTGGAAGGGCGAGGCCGAGGATAACCTTTGACACGGTCTTCACCGGTCCTTCTCTAAGGAGCGGCTACGACTCTTTCCCTTCGGGACATGCCACCATGGCCTTCTGCTTCGCCTATGTCCTCTCATGGCACTACCCGAAATACAGGGCGGCATTCTATGTCTTTGCGGTCATCGTGGGTATCGACAGGATCCAGGGTTTCCATCACTTCCCTTCCGATGTGCTTGCCGGTGTCATAGTCGGCACCCTTGTGGGGGAGTTCTTTACGGACAGGGACAGAAAAGCGCATACCCAGGCATAGCCGAAACCGGAACAATTTCCACCGCGGAGGGCGTGGAGAGTGCAATCATATATTATGGACTATTCCCACTCCTCTGGCGTATTGACGTTCTTCCAGGCGTGCGCAATAGCATCCGGGACCCGGGGGCTCAGGACCTTCGGGTGCATGGCTATTTCCTGGAGCCTCACCTTTCCCCTTGCGGCGAGCGATTCGATATGGCCGAAAATCATCGGCTCGTAACATCCCCCGGTCGTCTCGACATGCCTTTTGCCGGATAGGCGCGGCAGCACCGCCCACGCCCCCGGCCGCCGCTGATCGAGCAGCCAGCGCCATGCGTTCTCCTCCATAAGAGGCATGTCCACTGCAGAGATGATCCATGCGCTTTGGGGGTCCCACCTGAAGGCCCCGAGCATCCCGCCCATGGGACCGGCCGCTGCAGGCGCATCGGGAATGCGGGGGACGGTATCCAAAGATGCAGGGACCTCGCCGGGCCCGAGAAGAACGGCGCCTCCTGCAACGGCAAGAAGGGCGCCGACGGACTTCTCCACCAGGGTCTCGCCGTTAATCCTCAGCAGCGCCTTCGGTCTCCCCATGCGCCGGCTTCTGCCGCCGATGAGCAGCCCCGCCCTCAAAGGACGCTCGGAGTGAAACGTCACAAGGGTTGAGTGGATGTAATCGAGGAACCCGCCAAGATATCCGGGATCACGCCTGTAGAGGACTATCCGGCCCGGCGTTGCACCGGCGGGATGCGCTTTTCTCTTTGTGCCTTTTTCGATCCGGACGCCCGGCAGGGAGGAATCCCTGAACCCCTCTACCAGGATGAGGTCAAGCCCGGAGGGAAAGCGCCTCAACGCGTCGAAGAGACCGCCGTCTTTCTGAGGATACCTCGCAAAGCACTGATGCGGATCGCAGGCAAGCACGATCTCCGCTCCGCCCTTGAAGAAGCGGTCCGTATCCTTTCCCTCCCTGTCGAGATCGAGCCGGTGATGAGAGGTCTGCTTCAGCACCCCGACATACAGCCCTTCCCTTTTCAGCTCGGCCAACGCCCTCTCGATGAGGGTCGTCTTGCCCGCACCCGAATATCCGCCGACGGCCATGATACACGCCGGGGTCGTCATCCCCCCGTCACTCCGATATTCTTCATCATTTTCCTCTCCACATTCTATGATACATTTTAGTCCCGAGGAAGATAAATCACGGACAAAACTCGACTGCCCGGACAGTTGGACCGAAGGCTGAAGGCGGTGCAATTGCATCGCGTTACGAAAGGTCGAAATGGAAGCAAGTTATTGCCGTTTCGGAGTATCTCGCGAGTGGTTCATCTGGCATGCTATTAGAAATATGAACCGAAGGCAAGAGCGGGGTAGCCCTTCCATTGATATGGAAGAATGTCCTGCTTTTGCCGGATCACTATGACGCACCGGGTTGGCCGGCCGCAGTCCCCGATTTAAAGAGGATACGGGCGTCTACCGCCAAAGTGCCATCGCCCCGGTCGAAGACCATGAGCGGATTTATTTCAGCCGCGGCCATCTCGGGGAGGTCCTCTATGAGCGCTGAAAACCGGAGGAGCACTTCCTTGAGCGCATCCAGGTCCCTTGGCATGCACCCGCGCCAGCCCTTAAGCATGGGGAGCCCCTTCAGCTGGGAGAACATATAATCGGGGTCAATGTCCGTAAGAGGATGAATGGAGAACGCCACGTCCTTCATCAGTTCAACCTGTATCCCGCCGAGACCGACCATAACGAGAGGGCCGAAAACAGGATCAAAGGACATTCCGAGAATGACTTCCTCTGCGCCCTTCACCAAAGGCTGCAAGATAACACCTTCCATCCGTTCGGCCAGTCCGGCCGCTTCAAGGCGTGTCTGAATCTCTTTGTAGCCCCGTGTTACATCATTTTCACTTTGCAGCCCGAGCAGAACCCCGCGGACATCGGTCTTATGGGTAATCGTTGTCGAACGGAGTTTCATCACCACAGGAAAACCTATCTCGCGGGCCGCCGTTGCCGCCTCTTCAGCGCTGAACGCCGTCCTTGTTTCAGCGGCCGGGATGCCGTATTCCTTTAACAGTCCCAGTGCGGTTTCAGGCGGAAGCCAGCCGCCGTTTTTGAGCGCTGCCGATGGTTCCAGGTATTTTCTTGTCTTTTCCTCGTCCACATCGGGAAAGACCGGCACAGTCCCGGCTTCGAGGGTTTTGTACCGGGAGTAATTATAGGAATGAAACAAGGCCTGCACCGCGTCTTCCGGAAACATATAGACCGGAACGAGACGGTCCGGCGCGGTGCGGATCTCGACGGTATCGGTCCGGGACATCATGAAACAGGCGATTACCGTTTTTTCTCCGGCATATCCGGCCATCTCCTTTTGTATCCCCGAGGCCACCTCCCGGTACGGTCTGACAGGGATATTGATGACGAGCGCCGCATCTATCGCCGGATCTTCCAGGATTACAGAAAGCGCCTTCCCGAACTGCTCTCCTGATGCCGATGCGATCATATCCACGGGGTTGGCCAGGGATGCCTCCTTCGGAAGGAATTCCGCGAGTTTCCGTATGCTTTCCTCCGAGAGGGGAGGGACGGAAAGTCCGTAGCTGACGGCCGCATCTGCCGCAAGCACACCGGGCCCGCCGGCGTTGGTCAGTATCGCGAGCCGCGGCCCCTTCGGCAGCGGCTGGTGGGCAAGGTTCTTTGCCACGTTGAACATCTCCTCGATGGTATTTACCCTGATGACGCCCGCCTGCCTGAAAAGTGCGTCCACAGCGATGTCCGAACCGGCGAGCGCCCCGGTATGGGAGGTCGCCGCCCTCCCTCCTATTTCGCTTCTTCCCGCCTTGACCGCAATGATCGGTTTCTTGCGCGTAAGCCTTCTGGCCAGGCGGCTGAACCTCCGCGGGTTGCCGAAGGTCTCAAGATAGAGGAGGATCACCCTGGTATTGTCGTCGTCCTCCCAGAATTCAAGAAGGTCGTTGGACGATATGTCGATGCGGTTCCCGATACTTGCGAAGTGGGCTATACCGAGATTATTGCTCTTCACATAGTCGAGAAGCGCAATGCCGAGGGCGCCGCTGTGGGAGCTGATGCTGACGCTTCCGCGCTGCGGCATCGGGCCGGCCATGGCGGCATTCAGGCTGACCTCGGGGTCCGTGTTCATAATACCGAGACAATTGGGACCTATCACCCGCATGCCGTAGGACAGGGCCTTTTCCCTGAGAAGGCTCTGCCTTTCCATGCCCTCGGGACCGGACTCGCTGAAGCCTGCGGAGATGACGATCACGCCGATGACGCCCTTCCTCGCGCACTGGTTGATCACTTCAAGGACCTGTGCGGCGGGCACAATGATCACTGCGAGATCGACATCTCCGGGGACGTGTTCGACGCTGGGATAACTCAATACTCCGCCGACCGAGGTGGTTTTCGGATTGACCGGGAAGATAACGCCGCTGAAACCCGCAAAGAGCAGGTTTCTGAAGACCCTGCCGCCGACCCTCTCAGGGTCACGGGAGGCGCCTATTACCGCAACGCTCCTGGGATAAAAGATCCTGCGCACGCCGGCTGAGCCTGCGATATGTTCGCGGTAAGCCTGCCGCTTTGAATACTCTTCCTGCTCCTCAAGGTTAAAGATCAGTTCATACGCGCCTTCATAGATCCGTTTTGTGATAGAGAATCCGCTGTCCTCAAAGACCTCGAGCATCCTGGTATTTTCCGGCAGGACGCGTGCGATAAAACGCTTAATCCTGTACTTCACCGCCGCATCGGCAAGCTGTTCGAGGAGGGCGGTGCCTATCCCTCTTACCTGTATGGTGTCTTCGACTGCAAAGGCTATTTCCGCAGTCCTCCCGTCAGGGGAGAGGAACCACCGTCCGACCGCCACTATCCTCTCGGCATCTCCTTCGCCCGTGAGCGCCACGTATGCGTATGTATCAGGAGGGTTTACCACGGTAAAATAATCCAGCTCCTGATCACTGATATAGGTCTTCATGTACCCGAACCGCAGATATCGTGTCTGGGGACTCAGCCGGTAGAAAAGGTCCTTCAGTTTCTGCTTGTCGGCAGGCGTGATCGGCCGGACCTTGAGACTTTGGCCGTCCCTGAGTATGACCCTGATTACTGAAGGTCCGGCATCGGTCGGCGCCATCTGAAACTCCGGAAGGTATCCGGGAATTCAGGGTATATGAGGAGTGCTCTCATGGAATGTCCCCCGTCGTTTTATTAACGCGGCAATTAAAGACCCGCATTTTGTAATTCCGGCCTGTCCGGAATCCTTCTTTCGTTCAGTCTTTAACGCCGCTCTCCTGCGGATAGCTGATATATCCCACTACTTCACTATACCACCCAACGGTGCTCTTGAATACCGCACTTTTTTTCTTTTGCGCCAGGAGCGGCAAAGACCGGATAAGACCGGAAGCGGACCGTGACTGGCGACTGTCCGCGTCGAGCCGTCAGCAGGAGGGCTTCAAGCCGAAACCGGAGTGCAAAAGCGTGGACCACATGCGAGAAAAAGAGGGTTCCGGCCCGGCCGATTCAGCTCGACCTCCTTGGCAAGATGGGGAGCGAGTTCGGCGTATGATTTGATGCCGAGGCTTGACTCTATGTACCGTGTAGAGCGTGGGGACGGGTTGTACTCTTCAAATTCCTCATGTGCTCCTTCAGCATCGTCAGGCTTACGTGTTCGCCCTCGAACGCCATGGACGCGTAAACCTGCGCCGGGATGCTCTCCAAATACTTCGCCTTTTTTTCCTCCGACGACAGCTGCGCCCACTGTTCGATCAAATTCTGATGAAGTTTCTGTTTTTTCATCTGCATTACCCTTCTGTTTTAAGCCTACCATGTATTTTTCATACAGTTCAATCGCCTCGCCGACCCGCTCCTTGCGCTCTTCTTCTGGGGTGGTGAAGGAGATACTACAAATCGGAAGACCTCTTACTCCTTCTAAAGTTATCTGCCTGAAATCATCCTTTTTTGATGTTGTATCTTGGCTTAGATATAAAAAGGACAACAGCTCAGCATTAAGCAATGATGTAAGATAATAGACGGAATAATTCTGATCGTTATTCTTGTTCAATCATTCATCCGAATCCCCGGAACTTGCTCCTTTTCATCAATCTTACAGCTGAAAAATTATAGCATTTTCGGACTGTGAAAGCGTCATGACCTAACATGACGAGTACAGGGTAAGATAGCGATTACCGCTAAGGATAATTCGGCAGCTACACAGAAAATGGAGATCGCTGAACACATCTTTTTGAAGTCCGGGCGATCCTTTCAGCGCTCTGTGCAGGGTCCGCGCAGCAGGCGTTGAAGAGGCGATGTGCGTTCTTTCGACCCATAAATCTTGGGACATGAAGTTCCCATAGTTCGTGTCCTTCCGGCAAGCCTGCGTGAAAAGATGGCTTGAAATCGGTTACCATCGGGGCAAAGTGTGTGAGGAGGAGAACACCCGATGGAAGAAGGCACGAAACGTTATGCGCTTGAGGAAGTAAAA
>JBJKSM010000160.1:0-20256 GCA_046704045.1 Thermodesulfovibrionales bacterium
AGCGGGTCTTATCGGACTTGCCGATGTTTACGGGTCTTTATAATTTACGAACCGCCGTATGCCGAACGGCACGTACGGTGGTGTGAGAGGACGGCAGGTGAAATAATCACCTGCCTCCTACTCGATTTCCTCCTTCCCGGAGCAATGCTGCAAGACCGGTCTATAGTTTCTTTTCGATATTTCCGTGAAAAATAGAGTATAAAGATCAATTAAAACTGAAATTTTAAAGTTGTCTCATTATTTAAACTTCAAATTGACACGCCTCTCCGGTCGATGATACTTTTAAGCATGAAAACGGCATGCGCATGGCTGCTCCGGGTGAAACCGGCAAGGGTCCGAAACCCGGAGAGAATCGGTCAAACATCGTGAGGAGCCCCTGGAGAAGGGAGGTAAGGGGGAGGGCTCTGTGCCTATCTGCTGTACGGGAACCGGGGACTCTTTGAGTTCGCGGACTCTAAAAACAAAGGGAGAATCGAATGAAAAAGACTACGATGGTCGGGGTTATCTTTGCAGTATGCCTCGTAACAGCAAGTCTCTTTCCCGTATCCGCTGTTGCTTCAACGACTGAAAACGAGTGTATTAACGGCGGAGGTTACGTTTCTGCAGGGGCAGGCTGCAAGTTCTGCGTTGGAGGAAAATTCGATCTTTCTGAGATCAGGGACGTCGGGAAAAACAACCCGGGTCATGCCGGCGCCGATCAAAAAAGCGGCGACAAGGCGTCGAGTCAATCAGGCGCCAAGACTCCTGCCAGTAACTGAGCTGTAGTTGTCCGCGCGATCGCTTCCAAAAGAGCGAAACGACCGGCAACGACCGACGGCGGCGAGGCTGTCGGAAGGAAGGCGGAAAACCCGGCGATCCCTCTGTGAGGGACAGACCGGACCGGTGAGAGATTGCGCTTTTCCGGAGAATTCAGGAACGGACCTGGATGAGCGCTGAGGTGACTGGAGTGAGGCATGCTGTCAACGCCTGCCTCTTTACGGTTAATGGAAGGGTCTCCATTCTCTTTCCCGTCGCTGATTCCGCTTTGCATTTGCCGGTTTATCCGGTTAGTGATATTATTTTTAAAAAAATGAGAAAAAAGATGAGGTACCGCTGAATGAAAAATCACGTTTTGAGGCCGCTATGGGTATTTCTGGGGCTGGTCGTCATCATTCTCGTCGTCAGGCACTTCTATGTGCCGGCGGACTTCGGCATCTGGGAGAGGGGCTACATGTACGGGTGGCACAGGAAGGGAGCGGAGGAATTCTGGAAGAACTACAAGGTGAAATACCGGGGTTCGGAATACTGCAAGAGCTGCCACAGCGAAAATTACACCAAGCTCATGAAGTCGCCGCATGCCATAATCCCGTGCGAAGACTGCCACAGCCCGGCGATAGACCATCCTGACAATCCTCCGAAACTCCAGATTATCAAAAGCAGGGATCTCTGTCTCAGGTGCCACTATCCGCTTCCATATCCGACGAGCGGCAGGGCGAACATCCCGTCGATCGATCCGGACAAGCACAATCCCGGAATCGAATGCGTCATGTGCCATAACCCTCATAACCCACTGGAGGGCCTTAAATGATAAACCGAAGAGACTTCCTGAAAAATACCGTTAAGGGAATTGTCGGTGTGGCCCTGCCCCTTGCAGCCTTCGAGATCATAAACCCGAAGGAACTATTTGCCGACAAGTCCGACAAGGCTGATGTCAGATACGTTTTTCTTGTCGACACGCACAAATGCGTCGGCTGCGGCATGTGCGTCAGGGCCTGCAAGCTTGAAAACGGAATTCCTTACGACGCGAAGGTCACCAGGACGTGGGTCGAGCGATACGTCCTCACGAAAGACGGAAAGGTCTGGAGCGACAGTCCGAAAGGGGCGCGGGACGGCTTTACCACGTCCAGGATCGACCTCAACGAGGACGGGTTCAAGGACATCAAGAAGGAAGACATAGAAAAGGCTTACTTTGTACCCAAGCTGTGCAACCAGTGCGCGAACCCGCCCTGCGTCCAGGTCTGTCCCGTCGGGGCGACGTTTCAAATGCCCAACGGCATCGTTCTTGTCGACAGGACGTGGTGCATCGGATGCGGGTACTGCATCATGGCCTGTCCATACGGCGTGAGGTTCTTCCATCCCGTCTACCATACCGCCGAAAAATGCACCTTCTGCTATCACCGCATCTCGAAGGGATTGAAGACCGCATGCGTCCAGGCCTGCCCCTTCGGAGCGCGGCAGCTGGGCAACATCAAGGACCCCAACGACCCGGTCACAAAGGTGATAATGACCGAAAGGGTCGGGATACTGAAGGAAGAGTACGGAACCAAACCGCAGGTCTATTACCTTGGTCTGAGCAAGGAGGTGAAGTAATTATGACGGTCCACGGAGAACTATGGACGTTAAAAGAGCTTTTTGTGTATCCGAACGAGTATATCTACTGGAGCATCCAGATAGTCATGTATCCGTTTATGACCGGCCTCGTTGCGGGGGCATTTGTGCTGTCGTCGCTTTACCATGTCTTCGGCGTAAAGCAGTTAAAGGATATGGCCAGGTTCGCGCTGGTCTTTTCGTTTGCGCTCCTGTTCATCGCCCCGGTGCCGATCATCCTGCACCTGCAGCACCCCTTCAGGGGCATCAACGTGTTCATGACTCCGCACTTCACCTCCGCAATCGCCGCCTTCGGCATAGTCTTCTTTTCCTACGGAGCTATCGTCGCCTCCGAACTCTGGTTCCTGTACAGGAAGCACTTTGTGAACATATCCCTGTCGCTGAAGGACAAACAGGACAGGACGCTCGGGGAGACGATCAGGTTTCTAATTTTTTGCACGCTTACGCTCGGTGTTTACGACGTCAGCGAAAATGCGCTGAAGAAGGATGAGAAGGCGATCAAGATCCTCTCTGCGGTCGGCATTCCCGTTGCCTGTTTCCTCCACGGCTATGCGGGTTTTATCTTCGGCTCCGTCAAGGCGAACGCGCTCTGGATGACGCCGCTGATGCCGGTCATATTCATCATGTCTGCGATTGTGTCGGGAATCGCGCTCTGCATCGTTACCTATATTGTTGTTATGGAGATAAGGAAGAGGCTGGCTGCGAAAGAAAGGTCGCGCTCCCGCATGCATCAGTCGCCCGAGGAAATACAGGGTGTCGAGGTAAGCCTTATCAAGCTGACGACGAAGTACCTGCTCTTCTTCATGCTGTTTTCGATCAGTCTCGAACTGCTCGATCTTATCTTCAGGGGCTACACGGCGGTGAAATCATGGGATGTCCTGAGGAGCATCATATACGGAAGGGATTTCAAGGACATATTTATTATGCAGTACGGGATAGGGAACCTGCTTCCCCTGGCCATACTTCTGATCCCCGGCCTGACGATGAGGAGGGCTGTCGTCGCCACCATCCTCGTGCTGTTCGGGGTTTTCATGATGAGGTGGAACGTAGTGATCGGCGGTCAGGCATTCTCCCTGTCTTTTGCGGGATATATGCATTATAAGATGCCGATGATTCCCGACAGTTGGGAGACCTTCAAGGAGGGATTCACCGGAGCACTTGCCGTATTCATAGCGCCGTTTGTTCTGTTCTGGATCATCAGCAAGATATTCCCCGTCTTCGACTATCAGGAATCGCATTGAATGACAGGGCCGCGGCGGGGTTGAAGGAAACTTCGCCCGCCGCGGTCGCTGCCGATGCGGCTTCCCTCTTTGCCTTCTTTCCGCAGAATAGGGTAACATTCTTTATGGATTTTGTCGAAGACGCCGACAGGGCGGAGGCATACAGGACGCTTGCGGATATCTTTTCCGAGCCACCGGCCGGCGAATCGCTGGCCTCGATAAGAGAAGATTTCGAGCTTGCCTCGGAGGAGGGCGAAGAGGAGATCCGCGCGGATTTTCTTAACCTCCTGGCTTATCCCGGGGGGAAGATGCCCCCGCTGGAGTCGCTTTTTTCGGCATCCGGAAGCGCTGCCGTCAGTGAGGTGACACAGCTTTATCTCGATGCCGGTCTGACCATCGAGGAGGATTTTCAGCTCATGCCGGACCACATCTCGCTGGAATTTCTTTTCATGAGTTATCTGATCGAGACCGAAAGACCCGAGCTTCAACGGAAATTCTTCGAGGGACATATCATGCAGTGGGCGCCGGCTTACTGTGCGGAGTTGAAGAAGGCCGCGAAAACGCTGTTCTACAGGGAGGTCGCCGGGATCACCGGAGACTTCCTCGGCGGCGAGTATGAAGAAATGGATTAGAAAGGGGTAGCCTCTTGGAAGAAAAACCTTTTTTCAGGCAGCTCCTCGACGCAAGCACGATAGGACTTCACCTTGTCTTTTCTACCTTTATAGGGCTTGCCATAGGCTACGGTCTCGACAGCCTCTTTAAAAAGACCGCACCCTGGCTCACGCTGATCTTTCTTTTCCTCGGCATCTTTTCGGGGTTCAGGGACCTTTACAGGCTCGCCAAGAAACAGAATAATAATGGATCTGATCAGAAAGACGGCTAAGAAGGCGCTGTTTGTGCTTCCCTTCGTGGCGGCCGTTTCCATGCTGCTCAGGTGGAAGTTGTTTCCGATCAGCGTTATCATAGGCGGAGTACTCGGGCTGGTGAATATCCGGGGACTTGCCCGGGGTGTGGAGGGATTCCTCGGGACTCATAAGCCTACCGGCAGTATGATTTTCTTCAGCATGTTCAGGCTTCTCATCCTCTTCACAACCTTGATCCTCCTCGTCGCTCTCCGGGTGGTGAACGTTTTCGGGATACTTGTCGGCCTCACCATAGTGTTCGTTCTTCTGCTGGTCGAAGGATACAGGATCGCGAAAGACTCCGATAATGAGAGTGCCGGCTCGTAAGACCTGCATATTCCCATTCAGGAAGAGTTGTTGTAATATAACCGGTATGAGGAGAATTGTTCTTTCGCTTTTTTTTCTGCTTCTTTTCCCTGCCCTGTCCTTTGGCGCACCTGCGATCAGTTTTGAAAGCCTTTCCCATGATTTCGGATTAGTGGGAGGGAAGGAAAAGGTCACGCATATTTTCGATTTTTCAAACAGGGGCGACCGGATACTTATTATCCTGAGGCTGTCGCCCTCCTGAGGCTGCACCGCGGCGCTGGCCAGTTCAGGCCGGCTTGGTCCCGGGGAAAAGGGAAAGATCACCGTAACGGTGAACCTTCGGGGAAAAATGGGGAATGTATCGAAGACCGTCCGGGTCTATTCGAACGATCCTTCGCGGCCGGTGGCTACGCTGTCCGTGAGGATGTATGTGAAAGACGCCGTTCATATGAAAAGATATCGGCCGAATGAGATCTTCAGTGCGCCGTGCAGCGGGTGCCATGCGGACAGGGGGCGAGGGAAGCGGGGGAGGGCGCTTTTCATCTCCGACTGCCTTATGTGCCACGGCGAACACATGAGCGCTGCGCCGGTACAGGCGATGAAGGGAAAAAAGAGAGCCTACCTCTTCAATGCCGTGAGAAACGGTGTCAGGGGCGCAGCGATGCCCGGATGGGCTACCGGAAACGGCGGGCCGCTCAGTGACGAAGAGGTAAGTTCACTCGTCGATTACCTGTCCGAACCGGTGAAACGATAACTTCTCCGGGTGCAGCGTGAATGAATATACCTTGCAGTTGCAAGGAATAGTTACAACAGGAGGATCATATGAAAGGTCGCAGGCTCTTGTTTCTTGTGCTGGTTTTCTCGCTTTTGGCACCGGCGTATGTCTTTTCGGCGACGTTGGGATATATACGCATAAGCCTCGCTGAAGGAGACGTTCAGACGAAAACACCGGCGTCGGGCGAGTGGGTGCCGGCGTCGGTTAATGCTCCGCTTCAGGAAGGGGATGAAGTCTGGGTCCCGGAAGGATCGAGGGTCGAACTTCAACTCAACGACGGAACGTATATACGTCTCGACGAAGACTCCGCCATGCAGATTCTTTCGACTGATAGGGATTCTTCACAGTTCTATCTGTCACAGGGACATGCTTATGTTTATTTCGATGCGCCAGGGAGCGTTATACAGATGGATACCCCCGACGCTTCGATACGCGCCTATGACAGTTCTGTCTTCAGGGTGGATATGCCGGAGGAGTCGACGATAGTTTCCGTGTACAAGGGATACATTGATGCAGAAAACAGGGTTGGACAGACGAGGGTCGATGCCTGGGAATCGCTGGCCCTAGGTGAGAATACCAGCGGGGAGCTGGGGCCGATGGGTCCTCCCGATGAATGGGAGCGATGGAACAAGGAGCGCAATGACAGGGTCCGCGAATATCGCGAAAGTTACCGCTATCTGCCCGAAGATTTGAAGACATATTCCCCTGATTTCGACCTTTACGGCAGATGGGTGGACACCCCCGACTACGGTTACTGTTGGACGCCTACCGTCGGCATAGGCGCAGGCTGGGCGCCCTATCACAGGGGGAGATGGATATGGAGGGGAGGAGAATATGTCTGGATAGGCTATGAGCCCTGGGGCTGGGTGCCCTACCATTACGGCAGATGGGCCTTCGTGGGGACTATCGGGTGGTGCTGGGTGCCTCCGCCTGCGGGAGCGGTTTACTGGGGGCCGGGTTATGTCGGTTGGGTAAGAACCCCTGATTACGTCGCCTGGGTTCCGCTTGCGCCCGGGGAAATCTATTACGGCCGCGGATATTACGGTCCCAACAGCGTCAACATAACGAACATCAATATTACAACGATAAACGTAACGAACGTATACAGGAATGTCTCAGTGAACAACGGTGTCATGGTCGTTACCCATAACACCTTTATTACAGGAAGACCCCACAAGGTGAATGTGGGTCGGGATTTTATCAGGAGGGATCTGTTTACGAGGCAGCACATCAGACCCGGGGGGCCGGCGATAAAGCCTCAGAGGACAAGCTATATCCCCGTAGTCAAAAGTATCCCACGGGCCAAGCTGCCTCCCGCCCGGGTGAGGGATATGAGGATAAATGTCCTGAAGAAGGAGCGCCCTCTTGTCAGACAGCCCAATCGATCCGTTTTGAACCCCGGTGCAAAGCCCAGGCCTCTGTCAGTGAAGTCCCGCAAGGAGCCGATGATTCTTCACCCCCGGGCGCAGCGGCCGGGAAAGCCCGGTATTACTCCCGTACCAAGAGGAGGACGGGAGTTTCAGCCGCAGGAGCGGATAAGACCGGAGGCGCCGCGTACTGCGCCTGCCCCGGGGGGAGGACGGGAATTTCAGCCGCAGGAGCGGATAAGGCCGGAGGCGCCGCGTACTGCGCCTGCCCCGAGAGGAGGACGGGAGTTTCAGCCGCAGGAGCGGATAAGACCGGAGGCGCCGCGTACTGCGCCCGCCCCGAGAGGAGGACGGGAATTTCAGCCGCAGGAGCGGATAAGACCGGAGGCGCCGCGTACTGCGCCCGCCCCAGGGGGTGTGGAGCGTATACAGCCCGCTGAAAAGGGGAAAAAGGAACCGGAGAGAAAGGCAGGTCCGGAAAAGAAGAAAGAATTTGAGGAAAGGTAATAACTTCCCGCTTCGCTCATAAGGGGGAGGGGTGGCCCACTCCTCCTCCCTTCTTTTCCCTGCTTTGTTATTCCCTTGCCGGTCTCTTTTTTCTGTTTCATTACCGAATCGTTTATACTATAAAGACTAACATTTGAGGTGTGTGATGAGCGCTGTTTTCCGGAGAATTACCCCCTATTTGAGGATGATAAAGTTTTCTCACTCCATCTTTGCGCTGCCGTTTGCCTTCACGTCTGCGCTTGTGGCCGCCTCCGGGATCCCGGCGCCAAGGCAGATATTCTGGATCGTGGTTGCCATGGTGGGAGCCCGCTCCGGCGCGATGGGACTGAACAGGCTGATCGACAGGGAGATCGACAGCCGGAATCCGAGGACCGCAGGCAGGGAACTTCCGAGAGGGGTGATCGGAGTCGGCGAGACGGTGCTTTTTGTGATTGTCTCCTTCGGGGTCATGGTCGTCGCCGCAGCGATGCTGAACCGTCTCTGTCTTTACCTGTCGCCCGTTGCCGCAGCGGTCCTTTTTTTCTATTCCTACACAAAGAGGTTCACCTGGCTTTCCCATTTTGTCCTGGGGATATCCATTTCGGCGGCGCCGCTCGGCGCCTGGATGGCGGTGCGTGGAACTCTTGACACGTCGGTGTTGCCGCTTGCTGCAGCCGTTGTCTTCTGGCTTGCGGGCTTTGACGTGCTCTATGCGCTTCAGGACCTGGATTTTGACAGGAGATACGGCCTGTATTCCATCCCCAAAAGGTTTGGAATAAAAGGCTCGCTCTACCTTGCCAGAGGATTTCATGTCGCAGCGTATCTGCTGCTCGTCCTGAACGGGATGCTTTTCGGTCTCGGGGGTTTTTACTGGGCAGGTATGTTTATCACCGCGGTGCTGTTCATATATGAACATTCCCTTATAAAGGAGAACGATTTAAGCAAACTCGACATGGCATTCCTGAACATGAACGGTTATATAAGCATGACGGTATTCATCTTCACTCTGATCAATTTCGCGGCATGAAAAAATATATCCTTGCCATAACCGGCGCGACCGGTCCTGTCATAGGGATGAGGGTGCTCAGGGAACTGGCCGCGTCTTCTGAAGTGCACGTTGTCGTATCGGCGCAGTCTTTTTCGATCATAGGGGAGGAAACGGGCGTCGACTGGTCCGGTGATACCGATGCGGAGATCCGGGAAAAGATAAGGATGTTTGCCGGAGCCGAACGGATATATTATTACGGTGAGAAAAATTTCGAGGCCCCCATATCGAGCGGTTCTTTCAGGACGGACGGGATGTTTGTTGTTCCATGCTCCATGAAGACGCTTGCAGGGATTGCCGGGGGGTATTCGAACAACCTTACTGAAAGAGCGGCCGATGTGACGATCAAGGAGGGCAGGCCGCTGGTCCTGTCCCCGAGAGAAATGCCTTTCAGCGCAATCCACCTCGAGAATATGCTGAAGCTTGCGAGGCTCGGGGTAAGGATCGTACCGCCTGTCTGCGGTTTTTACCACAGTTCCGAAACCGTCGGCGACATGATCGATTTCATCGCCGGCAGAATACTCGACGTCATGGGAGTCGAGCACGACCTTTACCGGCGATGGAGCGGCCGGAAAGGCGTGTAGCCCGTCGGGATTTCCGCAGTTTGTGTCTCCGGATTTTTTCCGGCCTTTTTATGATGCGGCTCATATACGGACAAACCGTATCTGTTAAAATAAAAATAAGATGCTGAAAGAAGGTTGCCCGGGAAGCAGAGAGATAAGGACCCCCTATCCGGAGGAGGTGCGGTGTTTCTGGTGCGATACCCCGAACGAGATCTGGACGGACGAAGTGGAAACGGACTGCAGAAAGTGCGGAAAGAAGGTGACCCGTGAAATGGGGCCGTCCTGTATTGAGTGGTGCCCTGCTGCAAGGGACTGTATAGGCGCCGAGAAATACGAAAGACTGATGAAGGCCCGGAAAGACCGGTCTTCGACGAAATAAAAGCCCCTCGGCGAGGGGCCTGAAAAGAATTATTCCTTACCTTGTAGTTATAAGTTCTGCCTGTCTTTCAAATCCTGACAACGTTCACTGCCTTTGGACCTTTCGGGCCGTCTGCAACTTCGAAAGTTACCGCCTGCCCTTCAGCAAGGGTTTTAAAACCATTGGACTGAATCTCGGAGTAGTGGACGAAAACATCCTGGCCATCTTCCCTCGTGATGAATCCAAAGCCCTTGGTTTCGTTAAACCACTTTACTGTTCCTTTCTGCATGCTGCTCTAACCTCCTGACCGGTTTTTTAAATTTGAAGATTCAGAACTCCTGCGATAAAAAAACCGCAAAGCTCAAAGTCTTTGCGGCCGGCATGCAACAAAAACTTCTGAAACTTCCAAAATAGTATCTCACAGGAAATTTGGAAAGGTCAAGAGTATTTTGCACCCGTAACATGACAATTTGGAGATGCCGTTTCCCTCTCTCTCAGGCGGAAATGGCGGTTAGATGCAGGCAGAGAATCATCTCTTTCGCCGCTATCAGGATATCCAGCCTTAAAAAGGGGTAATGTAGGACTAAGTCCTACAAGGAAATCAGACATATGCCGATATAATTCACCTTTGACGTGTTCTATAATTTGGACATGTGTGCCGCAAACAACACTGTCTGCGTGAACCGCGATTCGATGGAGCCACGATATACGTTGCTTTTTCCCGAACATGCCGCACGCAAGGAGATGAAGAAAGAGATGGATGGTGAGAAGGAGACTGAATCCGCCGCTGCCGACGGGGAGGCCGGGCGCAACACCTTCCGGTTTCCGGCGAGGAGCAGAGGGACGGTGCTTGCCGCTCTTCGGGGGACCGGGGAGGAGAGCACTCGAATCTGCAAGGGCAGGGTTCTGGTCATGGACGATCAGGAGATAGTAAGGAGCATTCTCTGCGTCATGCTTTTCGCTCTTGGATATGAAACCCGTCCGGTATCGGACGGAGCCGAGGCGATCGCCAGCTATACTGCGGCAAAAGAATCCGGTAATTCCTTTGACGCCGTTATCATCGACCTGAACATCCATGGCGGCATGGGAGGGAGGGAAGCGATAAAGAGACTTCTGGAGGTCGATGAGGGGGTAAGAGCCGTTGTATCGAGTGGAGACTGGCAGGATCCGGCGATGGAAAACTTCGCGCAATACGGTTTCAGCGGAACCCTGCGTAAACCCTATTCGATCGGTGAACTGAGACGTGTAATGAACGATGCAATTTGCAGGGACAGGGTCGGCCTCTGCGGTATGCTGTCCGACGTCGCCGGAACCGGCGGCTGAAGACCGGTTTTCCCCCGTTTTATGATTCGCCCTCTTTTCCGAGGAGTTCTTTCCCGATGATGATCTTCATGACGTTCATGGCGCCCTCAGCCCCCATGATGTAGGAAGCGACCCCTCTCAGGCCGCGCTCGAACCCGGCCTCCTTCGTGTAGCCGAGGGCTCCGTGCCACATCATAACATCCTTGATGATATCGAATGCAGCGGTCGGCGCTGAGAGCTTTGCGGCAGCGACGGCCCCGTTCACTTCGGCATGGCTGAACCTGTTGTCGGAGTACATCCGGTCAAGCATCCAGGCGGCGCGATATACAAGAAGTTTTGCGGATTCAAGTCTTACATGGTCCTCGGCCAGCTGAAACCGGATCCCTTCGAAGTCCGACAGGGGCCTCCCGAAAAGTCTTCTCTTCTTTATGTGCTCTATGCCGGATTCGAGGGCCTTTTCCGCTGCTCCGATGCACGCCGCTGCAACAAGCGTCCTGGCACAGTTGAAGCCCTCCATCGCGTAGTAGAATCCCCTGTTCCATTCGCCTATTAGATAGTGGCGGGGTATTACTGCATGTCGTATCTTTATGAACCCGTTTGAAATTCCCTCCCGTCCCATCTGTTTCGAGGTGCTTATCGATACCCCCTCTTTGTCCTTAACAGGGAGGTAGCACAGTGAAAGCCCCCTGTGACCGGCTGAGGGGTCCGTCTTTACAACCGTAACAAACCCCCCGCCGCGCCCGGCCGCCTCCCGTACCCCACTGATAAAGGATTTCGAGCCGTCGACGAGAAAGTCTCCGTCTTTTCCGGTCAATGACGTAGAGGTGGAAGCGATATCGGAGCCGCCCGTGGCCTCTGTTGATGCTATGCCGAGAAACGTCTTCCCCTGCACCACCGCCGGGAGGACTTCCGCCTTTGCCTGCCCGGTCCCGTATCGTTCGAAGATGAACCCCCATCCCGCCTCGACGAGATAATAAACTGCCGCAGCCATACTCATGTCAGCCCTTGCAATCTCGCCGGCCGCTATCGCTGCCTTGGTGAAGCTGGCTCCCTTTCCACCGTACTCTCCTGAAACCGTGATCCCGAGGAGGCCCGCTTTGCCCATCGCTCCAATAATCTCATCGGGTATCCCGGCTGTTTCGTCGATCCGGGATGCAGCGGGGGCGATCGTTGCTTCACAGAACTCCCTTACCGATAACAGGAACAGATCCTCTTCTGCGGTGAATGAAAATTCCATATTATTCTCCGTTTCCCGGCGCACCGACGGCGTGCTGATTTCCGAAGAAGCGCTGATCTCCTTAACGTTGATGTTCAAATAAAAGTTGATATACTTTGACTATTACCAATATATCACTTTAAAAGGCTGATGTGGATGATACTGTCGGAGAGGCGGAGTATGGAAAATGACTGAAGAGATTGTTATTGCAAGCGGCGTGAGGACGGCGGTCGGGAGATTCGGCCGTTCTCTGAGGAAAGTGCCTGCAACGAGACTCGGGGCGATAGTCGTTCGGGAGGCGGTGAGAAGGGCGGGGCTGTCGGTCGATGCCGTGGATGAGGTCATCATGGGCAACGTCATCTCCGCGGGCCTCGGCCAGAACCCTGCGCGCCAGGCGGCGATTTACGCCGGTCTGCCCGTAGAGATCGGCTCATATACCGTAAACAAGGTATGCGGCTCCGGGCTCAAGGCTGTGATGCTTGCTGCGCAGGCGATAAAGGCCGGGGACGCAGGGATAGTCGTCGCCGGCGGAATGGAAAACATGAGCTCGGCTCCCCATCTGCTTCGCAACCTCCGGTGGGGAATGAGGCTGGGAGATGCGTCGGCTGCCGACGCGATGATCCATGACGGCCTCTGGGATGTGTACAACGATTATCACATGGCGATGACAGGAGAGAGAACCGCCGCAAAATACGGAATCACGAGGCAGGAGGCCGACGAGTTCAGTCTCGGAAGCCACCGGAAGGCGCTTGCGGCGATAAGAGAGGGCAGGTTTAAAGAAGAGATCGTCCCGGTTGAGGCGGAGGGCTCGCTCTTCGAGAGGGACGAATGCGTCAGGGAGGACACCTCGATGGAGAAGCTGTCGAAGCTGCCGCCTTTTTTCAAGAAGGACGGCATTCTCACCGCGGGGAACTGCTCGAAGATCAGCGACGGCGCAGCCGCACTGGTGATAGCATCCGGGAAAAAGGCGGATGAACTCGGCATGCCGCGGCTGGCGAGGGTCGTGGATTACGCCGTGGGGGGGACGAGGCCCGAAGACGTGATGGAGGCGCCTATACCCACTGTAAGAGGACTTCTCGGGAAAACAGGCTTTTCTATATCAGATTTCGACCTCATTGAGCATAACGAGGCATATGCTCCCGCGACGATCGTGGTGGCCCGCGAATTGGGTATCCACCTGGAGAAACTCAATGTAAATGGCGGGGCCGTCGCCATGGGCCACCCCATAGGGTGCAGCGGCGCGAAAATCCTTGTGACGCTACTTCACGCGATGAAGGAAAAGGGGCCCGGGAGGGGTCTTGCCACCCTCTGTCTTGGGGGCGGCAACGCACTGGCCATGATCGTCGAAAGGTAGGAGATTATGGAGATACGGAAGATTGCGGTCGTCGGCGCGGGGACGATGGGCAGCGGAATAGCGCAGGCCGCAGCGCAGAGCGGGTACGAGGTGATACTCGAAGATACGACCGAGGAATTTGCAAAGGCGGGTATTGTCAGGATAAAGGAAAGACTCGACCGGCGCGTGAGCGAGGGAAAAATGGAAGAGGGCGCCAAAAACAGGGCGCTGTCGAACGTCCGGGCAAGTGCGCAACTTTCCGACTGCGGAGAAGCGGATCTCATTATCGAGGCCGTGACGGAAAGGGAAGAGATCAAAGATGGCGTCTTCAAACGGCTCGATTCGATCTGCTCCGATACCGCCATTTTTGCCACGAACACTTCATCGGTTTCCATCACGAGACTTGCCCGGGCGGTAAGCAGCCCCGGGCGCTTCGCGGGCATGCATTTCATGAACCCTGCATATGTCATGAAGCTGGTGGAGGTCGTAAGAGGGCTTTACACGTCCGCGGAGACGGTGAATGCCGTCAGGGCGGTGTCCGAAAGAATGGGAAAGACGCCCGTGGTGGTCGAAGACCTTCCAGGCTTTGTCTCGAACCGGGTGCTGATGCCTATGATCAACGAGGCGATCTTCTGCCTCCAGGAGGGCGTGGCAGACAGGGAAAGCATTGATACGGTAATGAAACTCGGTGCCAATCACCCAATGGGCCCTCTTGAGCTGGCCGATTTCATAGGTCTCGATACCTGTCTTGAAATACTGGAGATACTGAAAGACGAACTTGGAGAAAAGTTCAGGCCCTGCCCCCTCCTGAGAAAATTGGTCGCTGCGGGGAGATTGGGGAAAAAGAGCGGGGAGGGGTTTTATGACTACCGGTGAGGCGGTGAGGGTCGAAAGAAAGGGGGCGGTGGCGATCGTCATCCTCGACAGTCCGGGATCGTTGAACATCCTGAATTCGGCGACTCTCCGAAAACTGGACGATGCGCTGGAGGAAGTCGAAAGAGACAGGAAAATAAGGTGCATAGTTATAACCGGCAACGGGCATTTCTGCGCGGGGGCCGATGTCAGTGAGCTGAAGGAGAAAGACCGGAAGCAGGCGGAGGTGTTTTCGAGGCTCGGCCAGGGGATCTGCAACCGGATAGAAGGTATGAGAAAGCCGGTCATTGCGGCGGTGAGCGGCTATGCCCTCGGCGGAGGGTGCGAACTGGCGCTTGCCTGCGATATCAGAATAGCATCGGATAGCGCGAAATTCGGTCAGCCCGAGGTGAATCTCGGCATCGTCCCGGGATTCGGCGGGACCCAGCGTCTTACGCGGCTTGCGGGGGTCGGAAAGGCCAAAGAGCTGATCCTCACAGGGAGGATCATTGACGCGAACGAGGCGGAGCGGACCGGTCTTGTAAGCCTTGTGGTGGGGGACGGCGAACTCACGGACAGGACGATGGAGCTTGCAGGACTGCTCTCGCAAAAAAGCGCCGTGTCGCTCGGCACCGCAAAAATGTTGATCAATAAATGTCTGGATATCCGGAGCGGACTGGAGATGGAAGTCGCTTCCTTTGCGGAGTGCTTCGCCTCGGAAGACCGCATCGAGGGAATAACCGCATTTCTCGAAAAAAGGAAGCCGGAGTTTGGCGGGCCGTAACAGCAAATTGCGATGGGAGAGAACGGATCATGAAAGAGAACGTGAACGTGAAGAATATCGGTTTGAGGGGTGTTACCGTCGCCGATACGAAGATCAGTTACATCGACGGAGAAAACGGAGTCCTCATCTACCGCGGCTACAGGATAGAAGAGCTTGCAGAGAGGTCGTCCTTCCTTGAAACCGCGTGGCTGCTTCTGAACGGGGTCCTGCCGAACAAGGGGGAACTCGACGGGTTCAGCCGCGATGTGGCTCGGGCGAGACATCTGCCGGAGTTTGTCTTTGGGAGCCTCAGGCAATGGCCGGCAGAAGCCCGTCCCATGGACGTGCTTCAGGCATCGGTTCCCCTTCTTGCAATGGCGGACCCCGACCTTGAAGACGAAACGAGGGATGGCAACGTTGCAAAGGCGAGGAGGCTGATCGCCAGGATCCCTGTGGTCGTCGCCGCCTGGCACCGGATCAGAAACGGACTGGAACCCCTGCCGCCCGACGATACCTTGTCGCATGCAGGCAATTTTCTCTGGCAGCTGCACGGCAGAAAACCGGACGGAGAGATAGCCCGCGACCTCGATGTCTGCCTCGTGCTGCACGCCGATCACACCTTCAACGCTTCCACCTTTGCCTGTCGCGAGGTCGTTTCGACAAGGGCGCACATGTATGCGGGTATCGCTGCCGGGGTGGGCGCGCTGTCGGGCAGCCTGCATGGCGGGGCCAACGCGGAGGTGATGAAGGCGCTCGTCTCGCTCGAAAAGGAGAAGGACATCGCAGGATGGGTCAGGAAGCGGCTTGAAGAGGGGAATAGGATAATGGGGGTAGGGCATGCCGTTTACAAAACGGATGATCCAAGGGCAAAGATCCTGAAGGCGATGTCGCTTCGGCTCGGGGAAAAACTCGGTCAGAAGCGATGGTACGAAATCTCGACGGCGGTCGAGGAAGCGGCGCTTGACGAATTGGCGAAAAGAGGAAAGACGACGCTTAAGGCGAACGTGGACTTCTACAGCGCCTCGGTCTACCACATGATGGGAATTCCGAATGACCTTATGACTACGGTATTCGCCGTTTCGCGGATAGCCGGCTGGTGCGCACATATCATCGAGGAGAAGTTCGCCGAGGCCCAGGAAAAGCCGGTGCTCTACCGCCCGAAATCCGAATACATCGGCAATTACTGCGGGCTCATGGGATGCTTGTACGAGCCGGTGGAAAAAAGAGAATAGTTCCCGCAAGCTGTTTTTTTGAAGTACGCGGACCAGTCCGCAAGCAAGACGATTCGATTAGCGTGATTAACTCACAGGATGTAGGAGGGAGGCCGTTCCTCAGTGGCAATGCTGAGGAACGACCCGCTCATAGTTATTATTGCTGACTAAAGAGAGGCTGACGACACTCTCAGTTAGTGGAGAACGTAATTGTTTGATCGTTTTTGAAGTTTTTCACCTGTTGCACTGTGACCAAAGCCGGGCCGACGCAAGAGGCCGTGTTTCCCCCGGTGGAATTCTTGTCCGTGCCTATCTCGGCCCATGTCACCACTACGTTGTGAGTCCCGTTTCCAGGCATCGGCACGACGAAGTCGAAGCTATGGGCCGAAAGGGTGGTCAACAGAATCTCGAAGCTGCAAGTCGGGTTGCTCAGCGAACACGTACCAGACGCAAGGTTGCACGTTCCTTCACCCAACGCCGCGCAGTCCGCATCAGTAACGCACGTGGCAGGCGCACAGTTGGTCAGCTGGCCAAAGAGCGTATTGCTGACCTGTTGAATCCTCTGGTCATAGACCACGCAGTTGGCGGGTTCAACAGTCAGACCGCCGCTGATGCTGTTGCCGCTGATTGTCGGGTCCACAAAAACGCAGACCTGGATGCCCACGTCGGCCGTGGCGTTATTGACGGTAGTAGTAAGCTTGCTCGATGTGAAAAGACCTGTGTCTAACGAGGGCCTGATCAGCAACGAGGTTCCTTGTCCGTTCGGCGTCTGAATGTTTGTCTGGAAAGCCGTAAGCGTGGTGCCGCCAATAAGGGTGTTGCCTGTAAGGCCGCCTCCCACTATGCACTCGCCACCGGAACAGACCGCACCTGCCAGGCCGCAGTCGGAGTCCTGAGTGCAAGTGGCCCCTGTGCAAACGCCTGCTGTTGAGCAGGTGAAGCCTGAAGGGCAAGGAGAGGACGCTGAACAATTGGCAGGGACAAAGGTAGCGGGCTGGGCCACACATGCCGCCGATGTGCCGATGGCGGTGAAGTTTCCGCTGCTATCGGCAAAGGCAGGTACGGCCGCAAGAGCAAAAACCAGAGAAATTAATACCGCGAGCAAACGTTTCATTGTCTTCCTCCGCTTCACAAAAAAGTTGTTTCCTGAATGAGCAAACCTTATCAAGAGCAGACGTTCGATTCCATCACCTCCTTTGTGACAGGACAGCCTTTTAGAGAGACGACCCTACAATCTGTTCTGTCTTGCTATATGACAGGATATGAACGACGCAAACAATGATGGCTTTATAACATAATTCCAGTAGAAGCCTTACAAGTCAAATGAAGTTTTCTTAATGATTCTCAAATACTCCGCTGCGACAGGCGAGCCGCCCGCTTCCGGCTAATAGATATCATTTTCCAGGAGCCGCAGGATCAGCGCTCTGGCGCCGCGTTTCAGAAGCCGTTCCTTTAGCGCCTGTTCTTCCGCCTCGCTCTTCTTTTTGATGGCAGTTGATTTTTCATCTATCCTGATCTCGGTTTTCAATTCTTTCTTCGCTGTCGAGTAGACTTTAGCCGTAATCCCCACAACATGTTCCGTGGCTACGTCCCCATCGGGCGGGTATTTCGCGGCCGTGCCGGCTGTATAATCGACACTGTCGACGATTACTATCCTTATGCCTTTCCTGAGGCACTGATCGAGGAACTCGTCGAACTTCGCATCTTGTGAATCCCCGGAGGGAATGTTCAGGTCAATCAGGTTCTTTACCTCGTACATCCCGCTTTCCGAAAGGACCCGTTGCAGTGCACCGTGCATCTCCGCCTGACCGGACCCGGCAGGGACGATTCCGATTTTCAAAGGCTTTTCAAGCAATGCCAGCCACTTCTCCGTATCTCTGATCTCCGCGGCCGATTCGGTCAGCTCGCGAAATTTCCTGAATTTGACTATGGCCGTGTTCTTCTGACCTGTGTAGGTGGAGCATACTGCCTGGTAAAATAACGTGGAAAGATCGGCAGGATTTAAATCCGCTGCCTTGTCAAAAGAGAGCAGGGCCTGAAAGAATCTTCTTTTCTCGTACTCGAGCCGTCCCGCCTGATAATACTGCCTGAAAAGTGCGATGTCGGAGAGTTTTATATTATTGGCGGGCCCGCGAGGAATTTGAGCGTCTCCGTCAATCGAGAGCCCCTTCCGGCGGGAGTTGTTAAAATCGTCCGTGATCCTGGCGGCGGCCGAAAATGCGGCCTCGTAAGCGGTTCTGTCAGCTTTTTCCAGGATGCCGAAATAGTTACCTGCCAGATTCAGTTCTCCGCTTTGGCTTACTCCTGTTGCCGTATCCTGCCACACGACTCTCCCGTCCAGATCATAAAGGGTCATTCTCATGCTGATTTCTGCGTCTACATGGCCTCTCGTCGTTCCCGTAACGTTCCCATAGGCGTAGAGAACGTCCGGTTCAATCACGGCATCGACATCAGGCCTGTAATTATCATCATACGGAGGCAGTGACTTTACCGCGACTACGTCCCCCAACATCATGGCCGACGTCATCTGTGGCAGTATCGATGAGAGGGAATCACCCACCTGCATCCTGAAAGTCACACCGAGTATCCGTCTCTCATAGTCATATCCTCCGAGATCATCATTCAGATAAATGCCGATCCTGGCCGGCATTTTCTTCGATTCCGCGTGCGCGGGGCGTGCTTCGCCGTTCAGTTCAGCAGCGGGAGGAAAATTGTGAGCGCAACCGTAAAAAGCACTTATCAGAATAAAAAAGCAAAGCCATGAAGTAATCCTGGGTTTTGGCAGCATATCTCTCCTGTCTCAAAGATCGTCCCGGGAGGGGGGAGGGAAGCTTCTCTTCTTAACCCACCGGGGATTGGCTTTCATTGTCCTCCCGTGATTGGATATTGTTCGCCCCTTCGCGTTCGCATCTATTTCCCGTGACTTCTTTTTGCCGGTAATCCCCCCGGCGGGTGCCGCCGGGCTCTCATTCCCTTTTACGTTACCGGAGGGCCGGTACTCCTGTGGCGGGGGTTCAAAGGGGAGGTGAGACTGTCCAGAGGACTCTTGTGTAAGCGCCTGATGTGGCTCCGGTATCACCTGTTCTTGGGGCTCGGGAACCGATATCAGCTGATGGGAATTCAGAAAAAAGAGCGTGATCATGAGAAGAAGAAGGACGGCGCAGGCAATCAGAAGTTTTACTGTTTTCCCGTCCCTGCCGCCGGCCCGACCGGTAGCTCCTGCGGGAACCTCCGCAGGCCTCTTTTTCTCATCGGAATCCTCATAAACTTTCTGATCCGTCAGTCCCCATGCGGTTTTCATGCGGCCCGCTTCCTGACCTGCTCGTTCCTCATCCAGTGGTTTGCCGGCCTCCGCCCCTCCCTCTGCCAGCTCGGCATTCGCCTCGTCTGCGGAAAGATCCATGAGGAGGTGAAACGTTCCGTCTTCAACCAGGTCGATAATACAGAGGGGGTTGTTAGCTTCTCCATCAGAATTCCGGGGAGAAGTTTCTTTATACAGCAAAATAGTGATGTAATGCCTTCCCGGTTGTCCGAGTACCTTGTAGAAAATCTCCGCGGATCTCACAATGTCCGGGCAGTGAAAGAAAATATTCTCAAAAATTGCCATCTCCTCAGCGGAAGGCGCATGCTGCGGGCTCCTCACGTAAAGGCGGTTGCCCACATAGGCAAGCTTTGTTTTGCCCAGTATTTCCTGTGCCCTGCCCGGTCTCTCACCTTCGAGTGCCTTTGCCGCGACATCGCGGCTTTCTTCCAGGGCGATATGGGATGACAGTTTATCCTCGCCGGCGAACTCATCAGCTGCACGAAAATCAATCAGCGACCTTTCAACCAGATCGAGCGTACTGTTATCCCATTTGCTCTTTCTGGTGAAGATAAGCCGGGCTTTTCTGAAAGAAGCGATTGCCCGCAGAACCCTCAGCGACGCATCGTCCTTCATCGTTTCATGCAACATCACCTCCGAGGTCAATGCGATAAACTGGTCCGCCTCTATTTCGGAAATCTCCGCCAGGTCCGACCAAAAGTCATCGCTTGAAGCCACCCGGTAATTCCCCCCGGGAAAGGCAAAATCGGCGTTTTCAATGAGGGAGGACCTTTCCTCGACGCTTCCCGTGGAGGGATCTTCCGGGTTTACGTGTTCGCAGCGGGAAGACGGAACGGAATCCTCTTCCGCACGACCTGAGAACATGATC
>JBJKSM010000161.1:0-7903 GCA_046704045.1 Thermodesulfovibrionales bacterium
AGAAGATGAGTAGGAATACTTCGAAGGTAACGCCGCCATTATGTGCAGTAAAATTCACGCCCGGTGGCGTTGTAAGAAAGATTTGCGGCAGGCACTTCACATAACGGGCCACTCAACATAACAGTCAGAGCTATTTCTTTTTTGAAGGCAGCTTACTCGTCTCATAGGCATTTGGAGGAGCTGCCCCGATGACAATCTTCTTCTGAGGATTAGAAGGCGCCAAAGGACACCACGGGGTTGGCATGCAGAGAGATGATTTCCATAGTATATCCGGCCCTTACGCTACGGATCATCATCTCTTTTTCACCTATTTCATGTTATGCGTGAATTGGCGCGTAACCATCTGAAAACAAAGAAACCGCCATTTCACGATGTATGCTCCAAATTTCACGATTTGCGATTTCCGACAAAAGTGATACTACTAAATATCTATATTCTTCGCTTCCAGGGCGTGTTTGACGATGAAATCCTTGCGCGGCTCGACCTGGTCTCCCATGAGGATCGTGAATATCTCGTCCGCAAGGACGCTGTCTTCGACGCTCACCTGAAGGAGGGTCCGCTTTTCGCGGTCCATCGTGGTCTCCCAGAGCTGCTGGGGGTTCATCTCTCCCAAACCCTTGTAACGCTGGATCGAGAGCCCCTTTCTCGCCGCCTCGAAGATGAAGCTGTGGAGCGCAGATGTGGTGGCCATTTCTTTCGGGCCGTCCTTTGCGACGATCCGGTACGGCGGCTCGCCCAGTTCACTGACGTGACCGTAGTAAGTTTCAAGCTCCCTGAATTCCGGCGAGATGAGGAGGTTCGCGTCGAGGACGATCTTGTAGCTGTGTCTCCTGATCTCGACCCCGAAACCCCCGTGTTCCTCGTCCTCATGGATCTCGCCGAAGGTCGCTTCCGGCATTTCCGCCCGCATCTTTTCGACGAGGGCAGCCAGGGAGTTTCTGTCCTTGAAGGCGGCCTTGTCCAGGCCGTTCCTCAGGACGAACCTCAGCACCGCCGGGTCTTTCCGCCTCCTCTTGAACCACTCGATCGTACGCTGGTAACTTGATAGCCGCTTCAGGAAGGGAATCAACGCCTTGCCCTTCACCTCCTGGCCCCTGAGCATTATCGCGAGGTCCTCGGACGCGAGCTCGAAGAGCATGTTCTGCATCTCGGCCTCGTTCTGGATTTACGTTTCGGTCCTGCCCTTCTTTACCTTGAAGAGGGGAGGCTGGGCAATGTAGAGGTAGCCGTTTTCGATCACCTGCGGCATCTGGCGGAAGAAGAAGGTGAGGAGGAGCGTCCGTATGTGCGCGCCGTCTACGTCGGCGTCCGTCATCAGGACGATCTTGTGGTAGCGGATCTTCGAGATGTCGAAATCCTCGGCGCCTATGCCGGTTCCCATGGCGGTGATAAGGATCCGGATCTCCTCGGAGCCGAGCATCTTGTCGAACCGGGCCTTCTCAACGTTCAATATCTTTCCCCTGAGCGGCAGGATCGCCTGGGTGCGGCGGTCCCTCCCCTGTTTTGCGGAGCCGCCTGCAGAGTCGCCCTCCACGATGAAGAGCTCGCTCATGGCAGGGTCTTTCTCGGAGCAGTCTGCGAGCTTTCCCGGAAGGCCGGTGTCTTCGAGCGCGCCCTTCCTCCTTGTGAGCTCCCTCGCCTTTCTCGCGGCCTCGCGTGCGCGCGCAGCCTGGATCGCCTTTTCGATCACCTTACGGGCGATCGGGGGGTTTTCCTCGAAATAGGTGGAGAGCGCCTCGTTGACGATCGATTCGACGATGCCCTTTACCTCGCTGTTTCCGAGCTTCATTTTCGTCTGGCCCTCGAACTGCGGGTTCGGAAGCTTGACGCTGATCACGGCGGTAAGGCCCTCCCTGATGTCGTCGCCCGAGATCGCCTCCTTGCCGTTTTTCAGGATACCCGAGGAAGAGGCGTAGCTGTTGGCGGTCCTCGTGAGCGCCGACTTGAAGCCGATCAGGTGCGTACCGCCCTCCCTGGTGTTTATGTTGTTTGCGAAGGTGTAGATCGTCTCTGCATAGCTGTCGTTGTACTGGAGCGCTACCTCGGCCACGATCCCGTCCTTTTCACCGGTCACATAGATCGGCCTGGCATGGAGGGGCGTCTTGTTCTTGTTGAGGTGCTCGACAAACGAGACGATCCCGCCCTTGTAGAGAAACTCCTGGCCCTTGTCGGTCCGCTCGTCGCGGATCGTGATCTTCAGCCCCCTGTTCAGAAACGCAAGCTCCCTCAGCCTCTGGGAAAGGATGTCGTAGCTGAATTCGGTCATCTCGGTGAATATCTCGGGGTCGGGCTTGAAGGTGACCTACGTCCCGCGGCCCTTCGTCTTTCCGACGACCAGGAGCGGGCCGGCGGGCCGGCCCCTTTCGAAACGCTGCTGGAAGACCTGGCCGTTCTGTTTTATCTCGACTTCGAGCCATTCCGTAAGCGCGTTCACGTCAGATATGCCGACGCCGTGGAGACCCCCCGATATCTTGTATGCCTTTGACTCGAACTTGCCTCCCGCGTGCAGTTCGGTAAGCACCACCTCCGCGGCCGTCCGCTTCTCGGTGTCGCCCGGGTGCGGACCCGTCGGAATGCCTCTTCCGTCGTCGATGACGGAACAGCTTCCGTCATGGTGGAGGACCACGTCGATATTGTCGCAGTAGCCTGCGAGCGCCTCATCCACGCTGTTGTCCACCGCCTCGTACACAAGGTGATGGAGCCCTTCTGGTCCGGTTGAGCCGATGTACATGGCCGGCCTCTTTCGCACGGCGCTGAGGCCCTTAAGTATCTTTATATCTTCGGCGCCGTACGTTTCCTTCTCTATATTCGAGTTTTCTTTTTCTTCCATTTTTCCTCTATCTCAGTTCGTAACAGGAAATGGCCAACGTGTGACAGCGGGAGATTTCGCCCGACCTGCCGCCGGTCGCACATAACGGATCACTGTTCACCGCCTATATCCTCATCGGCATGATAACGCACCGGTACTGTTCGTCGTTGTCCTCTCTTACGAGAACGGGGCTCAGGGCGGCCTGCAGTTCGAGGGCCACCTTTTCCGATGTCATCGCTTCGAGGATGTCCAGCAGGTACCGTGCGTTGAAGCCCAGAGAAAGGTTCTCTCCCTGGTATTCTACCACGATCTCGTCCCGTGCCTCGCCGAGGTCCGGGTTGGACGAGGTGATCGTGAGCAGCCCGTCCGAGAGGTCCACCTTGATCGCGTTGGACCGCTCCCGCGACATGATCGCCACGCGGCGCGTCGTCTTGGCGAACGCCTCCCGCTGCACGACGACCTTCTTGTCGTTGCCCGACGGGATCACCTGTTCGTAGTTGGGGTAGGTCCCCTCGATAAGCCGCGTCAAAAACTGCATGTCCCCTAGGGTGAAGAGGATGTGGTTCTTGCCGAGCGTCACCGTCACGTTCTCATCGAACTTGTCGAGGAGTTTTCTGAGCTCCGTGGCAGCCTTCCTGGGGATGATCAGCTTTTTCTCCTCTTTGGGCGCCCCGGCAATGCCCCTCTTGATAAGCGCGAGCCGGTGGCCGTCGGTGCCCACGACGGTGATCTGCGACTCCGGCGTCACGTGGAAGAGAAGCCCGTTCAGCGTATACCGCGTGTCGCTCTCGCCGGAGGCGTAGACAGTCTTTTCTATAACCTCTGCGAGGACCTTCGCGTTCACCGAGATCTCTTCCATGTCCTCCATTCCCGGCCAGGCCGGGAATTCCTTCGAAGGCAGACAGGCGAGACGGAAATTGCCGGCACCGGCCTTTATCTTCAGCCACTGTTCATCTACAGTCTCGAAGGAGAGCTCGCCCTCGACCTCCCTGACGATCTCGAACATCTTTCTCGCCGGGACGCATATCCTGCCTTCTTTTTCGACCTTCACCTGGAGGGGCTCCTTGAGTGCGGTATCGAGGTCGGTGGCAATTATGTGCGACCCCTGCTTCCCGGCATCGAGCAGAAAGTGGCTCAGCACGGGCATCGTGTTCCGCTTCTCAACGATATTCTGGACGTTCGATAGTTTCGCCAGAATCTCTTCTTTGGGGACAATGATTTTCATGGACCCTCCTTAGTGTTTAATCTTCTGAAGAAGATTCTCTATGATCCTGTTGAAGGTTTCGTCCTTCGTCTTTCTTTCATCGACCTGCCTGCACGCATAAATGACAGTCGCATGGTCCTTGCCGCCGAAGTGCTTCCCGATCTCGCTCAGGGACGAGTCCGTCGTCTGTTTGGCGAGATACATCGCGATCTGCCTCGGCAGGGCGATGTCCTTCGTCCTTCTCTTGGCCTTGATATCGGATAGTTTCAGATTGTAAAAATCGCAGACGATCTTCTGGACCGCCTCGACCGTGACCGGCCTCTCGTCGTCATGGATGATGTCCTTCAGTATCTTCTTCGTCGTCTCTAGGGTTATCTCTTCGCCGGTCAGGGACGACTGGGCCGCGATTCTTATAAGGCACCCTTCGAGCTCCCTGACGTTGGACTTGATCCTGCTGGCGAGGAAGTGGACGACCTCTTCAGGGATCTTCTTTATCTCCATGATCTCCGCCTTCTTCTGGATGATCGCTATCTTCGTTTCGATGTCGGGCGGCTGAATATCTGCGATGAGCCCCATGTTGAACCGCGACCTGAGGCTGTCGGTGACCTCGCTGATCTCCTTCGGCGGCCGGTCGCATGATATGACGATCTGCTTCTGCTTTTCGTACAGGGCGTTGAAGGTATAGAAGAACTCCTCCTGCGTAGCAGTCTTGTTCGCGATGAACTGTACGTCGTCGAGCAGCAGGAGGTCGAGGTTCCTGTATTTTTCCTTCAGCTCCACCATCCTGTCGTGCCTGAGGGAGGAGACCACCTCGTTTGTAAACTGCTCGGAGGATACGTAGAGCACCGAGACATCGTGTCTCCGGTTCAGAACCCTGTTGCCTATCGCGTTCATCAGGTGGGTCTTCCCGAGTCCGACGCCGCCGTATATGAAGAGGGGATTGTAGGTCTTTCCCGGCGATTCGGCGACCGCAACGGCCGCGGCATGGGCGAACTGGTTGCTGTTGCCGGTGATGAAGTTTTCGAAGGTGAACTTCGGGTTGAGGTATATACCCCTGTTGGCAAGCCTGATCCGCCTGTTTTCGAGTTTGTCGATAATCTTTTTCTGGGCAACGTCCTCTTTCTCGGCGATCCTGTACCGCAGGCCCACGGGATAACCGACCACCGACTCGAGGGAATCGCTCAGCAGGCCGGGATAGGAGTCCTCGATCCATTCCTTGAAGAACCTGTTAGGTATCTCCAGCATCGCCGTCTGGTCCTTCAGCTGGGTGAGCTTGATCGGTTTGAACCAGAGGTCGAAAATACTGTTGCCCACCTTTCCCTCGATCCTGGAAAGACTGTTATGCCATATTTCTTCTATCGTCATTATGAGAATGCCTTTTTAACAAGTTGTCAACATTTGTTAATAACTCTACACGGGAGGTACGCTATTATAGCTTAAATTCACATTCCAGACAATATCTCCGTGTTTTCGATGTTGATAATTTGTAGGATACCCGGCGGCCGTCTGCCTGTTCGGATCCGCCGCCATTTCTCTACAGCTTTCTTATCCGAAATTTTCCTTGTAATTCAAAATCTTTTTGCATTTTTCCCTTCCGCTGACACCCCTACTGCTTCTTCTGTCTTTTTATTTATAAGAATAAAAGAAGAAGAGAAAACCCAGGAAGGTGGATAATTCATTTCGCAAAAAAAAGACCGGCAGGGACTCAAGCGCTTTTCATCAACTTTCTCACGTCGCCGGTCCGGATCGTGATCTTCCGGGAATCGAGATATTCGAGAAAGGGGAGCGCATACTTTCTTGTCGTGTTCAGCAGATCGCGGAACTCGGCTACCGTCATCTCGCCCTTTTTCGAGAAGAAATCCCTGATAATAGTCATCATCTTTTCGTAGGTCGCGGCGGGAAGGTATAGGGAGTCGCTCAATCTTACGACTGCGCCTTCCTTCGACATAAGGCCCAAGATATCGGTAATCCGTTTCTGGTCCATCTTGAGGGAAGAGGCGAGCTCCTCCTTTGCCGGCGGCTGAAACCCCCCTTTTACAAGGAGTTCCAGTATCTTTGTCCTGTTTTCCTCTTCGCTTGAGGAAAGGGAAATCCGAAACTCCCTGCTTCTGAGAAGGTCCTTATCCGCGACGATCTCGTTGAATCCCGAAAGTACGAAGTTGAAGAGTCTTGGATCGATCTTGAGGGTGGTTCTCACTTCCTCCTTGGGCATTCCCGGTTTCAGGGGATTTTTCCTGTGAAAGGCCTTCAGTAGTTCCAGCATCGCCTGCCGAAGGCGGACGACCGCCTGACGGTGCAGAAGGATATCTTCGTATCGAAGCAGTGTGCCGTCTTTAAAGAGTCCGTCGACAGCCTCCGCTATTATGTCCGGTTCGGCGTTTATCCATCCTTCGACCGAATGAATGACGATGCCTGCAGGCCCGGCCTTCTCTATCTTTAACGCCAGTTTTTCCCTGAGACCGCCCCCGTGGAGCACGGCGAGATCCGCAATGCCGTCTCTTCGTCTTCTCCTGACCGGCGCAGGATCGAGGATCTCCCCGCCTCCCAGGGTTTCGAGCGGAGAAAAGCGGCGTATGATATACCTGTCCCCCGATGTGACGACGACCGGGTCCTTCAGTCTGAGCTGGCAGTAACAGTTCTCTCCGGCCTTCAGCTCGTCTCTTTCGTACAGTATTACCCGTGCGACCGTCTCGGAGGTGCCCGCGTAGAAATGGATGAGGCTCTTGCTCTTGAGTGAGGGTACGTCGGCGAGAAGCTCAAGGAATGAGTCGATGACCTTTGTAGGATGGAAGCGCGAAGGGGTCACCGCGACATCCCCCCTCCTGATGTCTTCCTTTTCGACCCCCTGAAGGTTGATCGCTACCCTCTGCCCGGCTATGGCGGTGTCGATAGCCCTGCCGTGGCTGTGAAGACCTCTCACCTTCGTCTTGATGTTCGATGGCAGGATCTCGACCGGATCGTCAACGGTCACCATCCCGGATATCGCGGTACCGGTGATGACGGTGCCGAAGCCCTTCAGCGTAAAAACCCTGTCGACGGGAAGTCTGAAGAGCCCCCTCGGCGTCTTTGGGCTGATGCTGAGGGCCATCTCCATTATCTCCTTTTTAAGGAGGTCGAGGTTGTTGCCTGTCCTCGCCGAGACGGAGATGATCGGGGCGCCGTCGAGAAAGGTGCCCTTCACAAATCCCTTCACCTCGTCCCTGACGAGCTGAAGCCATTCGGCCTCGACGAGATCGGCCTTCGTAAGCGCGATCAGTCCCGACTTGATCTTAAGCAGATTGCAGATCGCGAGGTGCTCCCGGCTCTGGGGCATGATCCCCTCGTCGGCTGCTATGACGAGCAGCACCATGTCGATGCCGCCTGCGCCTGCCAGCATGTTCCTGATAAGTTTTTCGTGGCCCGGCACATCGACGATCCCGACGGTCAGGTCGGCCTCCGGGAAAGAGAGGTCGGCAAAGCCGATGTCGATCGTGATCCCGCGCTCTTTCTCTTCCTTGAGCCTGTCGGGATCGATGCCCGTCAACGCCCTGACCAGGGAACTCTTCCCGTGGTCGATATGTCCCGCCGTTCCGAGTATGATATGGCGCATTCTACCCCCTTTTCCGCGGAGCGCTGTTTCACATTATAATATTTTTCCTGTTGAGTTTTGACCTTTTTTTCAGTAGAGTAATGTCTCAGGTGATGCATTTTCAGGGAGGGGGGCGCGATGGCCAACGAAAAAAAAGACAATTGCTGGGAGTACAAGAAATGCTGCCGCGAACCCGGCGGCGCAAAGGTTAGGGACCTCGGCGTCTGCCCGGCTGCAACGGAAGAGAGGCTCGATAATGTGCACAGCGGGAAAAACGCCGGGAGGAGCTGCTGGGTCCTGGCCGGCACGCTCTGCAAAGGAG
>JBJKSM010000162.1:0-20166 GCA_046704045.1 Thermodesulfovibrionales bacterium
ACCCTTGCCTTTGGCTAACGGTCGGCGCTATCAACCTCCGTAGCGGACTTCCACCGCCAAGCATGCGCCCGTGCCGGGCGCACAAAAAATGGGGAGGCGGCGCCTCCCCATTCCTTGTAAACGTCGGATTAGTTATTGATACGGACGAGCTACTTCCTGTTCCATTTGACTGTTATGCCGCAAAGCAGCGGAGAGCCCTTGTCTATCCTCACCTGGATACCATACTTGCTGTGGCAGGAGTAACACGCGGAGACCTTCTCCACGATCTTCTTGGTTTTCACATTCATCACCACCAGGAGACTGTCGTTTTTGTACGTTCTTGCCGCCATGAGAACATATTTTCCCCCGGGGGCAAACTCGAAGTCGTGGGGTCTTATGTCATTGGGAAGGACGATATGGTCGACGACCTTGTCCGTCCTTGTGTCGATGATCACGACCTGCGATTTATGCGTCGCCGGTTTGAGACCGGGATCGAACTCGTTCGGAGCCGAAACCCAGAGGTACCTTCCGTCAGGAGTCAGCTGGATCTGGTGGATAAACGTCATCTGAGGGTCAGTGATCTTCTTTATCGTCTTCTTGGTCTTCCAGTCAATGACATAGACGGTGCCCGTCGGCATGTCCGAAACATACGCCTTCTTGTCGTTTTTCGTCCATGCGATTCCGCATACCGATTTCCCGACCGGCATCTTATCTACCGCCTTCATGCCCTTCGGATCCCAGACATAGACATCTCCGTTTGCCATGTCCTCGAAGTAGACGTTGCCGTCAGGACCCACGACCGCGTCGCAGAACTTTTCTCCCAGCTTGATCGGCTTCGACTTCTTGCCGGTCTTCAGGTCATAGGTGACCACATCGCCGTTCAGAAGGCCGACGACCAGCTTGTCGCCCAAGAGTGCGCTTCCGTGGGTTCCGCCGGCCTTCTTGACCTGCTCGAACTTCATGCCGGCAATAACGCCTTCCATCTCGGAGCCGGCCTCGGTGATAACGATCCTGTCCTTTTCTATATCCGTCGGCGATTTCATCGTTCTCAGGTCGATAATGGCGAGGTGTCCTCCGTGACCCGCAATGTACGCCGTGCCGTCGAACGTGACCTTCCTGGCGGCTTCGACATTGGTCTGGCTCGAGGCCAAGACAAAGTACCCGGCAGCCGCCATGACAAAACATGCCAAAATGAGAATCTTTTTCTTCATAATCTCTCTTTTACCTCCCTCGTTTTCTTTTCTCCCTCAATAACCGTCGATAACCGTTTTTCATACTGATCGTCTCAGGCATCACCTCCATTGTCTTTGTCCTCTCATGACCGGCTTAAAGTGATCGGCATCCAAATTATGTGATTCTCTTGGTTTTTTCCGCACCGGAGAGCGGCGTCGGCAGAAGAAGCAAAGAAGAAAAGATTTAAGACCCTGGCGCAGCAGGAAATTTGAGTCAAAAAGAGATGTGCCATTAATTTATCATACTTCCCGAGTTTGAAGAAATTGTGAAGTTCCGTCCAATCGAAAAAAAACGGGCTTCGAGAGATGCAGGCGCATGCTCACCGGGACGAAAACGGGGCCGCTTTGTTAATATATCCGCATGGAATCGATTCGTCCCGCAGCCCCAAACGAAATGCAGGCCCTTTACCAGTGGGCCGCCGTCCTTGCGCTCATTACGATTTTCTATAACATCGCCGAAGGTCTCGTCTCGGTCTACTTCGGGTTCGAGGACAGGACGATCTCCCTTTTCGGATTCGGTCTCGACTCATTTGTGGAGGTGATCTCAGGCATCGGCATCTGGCACATGATCAGGAGGCTGCAAAAGAACAGTACCGAACAACCGGACAGATTCGAGAGAAGGGCGCTCAGGATCACGGGCTCTTCCTTCTATCTCCTCACCGCCGGCCTTATCGCAACGGCAGCATCGAACCTCATCGCCCGCCGCGCTCCCGAGACCACACTGTGGGGCATCATCGTCTCCCTGATCTCGATCTTCTCGATGTGGGCACTCGTCCGCGCCAAGACAAAGGTGGGAAGAAGACTCAATTCGCCTGCGATCCTCGCGGATGCCGGATGTACAAAGACCTGCCTTTACCTCTCATTCATCCTCCTTGCTGCAAGCGCCGGATACGAGTTGACCGGTATCGGCGGACTTGATTCGGGGGGGGCGCTTCTTATCGCATGGTTTGCCTTCAGGGAAGGCCGGGAGTCGTTCGAAAAGGCAAGGGGAGAGATGACATGCTGCTGCGGGGGCGATTGTCATTAGTTGCAGCGACGATTGGTTGATTGCCGCAGAATCTGTTTGTCGAATACCCGACAAGTCCGCACTGCCTCCTTTTTAACGAAATCTCAGTTACCAATCCAGGCCTATCAGTCGCTGGTTGCTTGGGATCGCGCGAAGTCATGTCGTTATCCGCAAATGGACTGAATGGGAAGAAAACTCATTAACTTCTCCTGTACATCAGGATTGCGGTATGCAGGAAGTATGTAAGGCTCGCATGTCAGCCCATGAGGGCCATGCTTATCTCTTGGCCGCCTGAGCTCGATATTTTTCCTTCGTCTTCTCCTTCACGATCTTCGGCCGGTCCCTTATTGCATTAACTATGCAGAGGAACCCGAAAGGCTCGTCGAATGGATTGGAAAGCCGGTGGACCGTATCGGGTGAGATGTAAAGGGTGTCCATGAATTGCATCCTGCTCTTCTTTTTCCCTGCTTGAACGAGGCCTTCTCCCCGCACGCATATCACGACATGCTCATGCCGGTGCCTTTCGAGGCTGCTGCAGCCGCCTGAGGCTATCTCGAAATATCTGACGTGAAATTTCGTCGACTCCCCGTGCGACCCTATCAGGACCCTGCGCACGATATTCGACCATTCATCGCCTTTTGTCTTGTACGGATCCTCTTTGACCCCTTTCCACTTCATCTCCCCTTTATGTCTGTAAAGAGCGGTTTTATTCGCCTTCCCGGCGGCCTTGCGGGGACCGCCGATTTCACAGGATGAGACTTCTTTCGTTGTTTTTTTCGGCATCTGGACTTTCACTTTCAGATTGACGCGATGATCGGTTGATCGCCCCGACACCGCCGTCCGGTGAATACAAATTAAAGCCTGTCGTCATGCAAGGCTTTTTCAGCGCTTCGCCTCGACCTCTATCCACTTTCTACCCAAATACGATCATGCATTTCAGCGAATCTCCCGCTGCCGCCGTCAGCCTGAAGGCCTCTGCGGTCTTTTCTATCGGGAACCGGTGCGTCACGATCCGGGAAGCGGAGATCACCCCTTTTTCGATCAGTTCGAGCGCATCGGCCGTGTCCGTCGGTCCGCAGGAATAACTCGTGATGATATTGATGTCGTTGAAGTAGAGATGGTTAGGGTCAACGACGAGCTTTTCTCCCGGTTTTGCCGGCGTGAAGAAGAGCACCTGGCCGCCCGGCCTGACGCACCGCATGCCCTGCATCATCGCCTCGGCGCTGTTGGGTCCTACTATCACCAGTTCCGCCATCTCGCCCTTTGTGATTTCGGCAAGCGCATCGACAAGGTCGCGGCCGGTGACATCGATCACCTCGTCCGCCCCCGCTTCTATCGCCTTTTCGAGCCTGAACTTCACCATGTCAGCGCATATTATCCTTCCTGCGCCGTATTGTCTTGCGACCGCAACGTTCATGATGCCCATGACGCCGAGCCCTATCACCAGGACGGTATCTCCCCTCCGCAGGCCGGCCCTCCGGAGTCCCTTCACAACACACGCAGCCGGCTCGATGAGCGCCCCGTCTTCAAAGCTCACTCCTTCTGAAAGCAAAAGCGTGTCGTTTTCGAGGTTCACTGATGGGATCAGCACGTATTCCGATACGCCGCCGGGGATTATGCGGGAACTCCGCCACGTCGCGCACTGGACATAATCCCCCCGCCTGCAGTATTTACAGACAAAACAGGGGGCATGGTGATGGACAAAGACCCTGTCTCCCTTATTAACAGAAGTCACCTCCCTGCCCACCTCCACGATCTCGCCCGAGGGTTCGTGGCCGAGAACAAGGGGCGCCTTTTTTTCGATATACCAGGGCATCACATCCCCCGAGCAGATACCGCAGGCACGCGTCCTCAGGAGCGCGTCGCCCGGACCTGCCCCGGGGACGGAAACGTTTTCTATTCGTATATCACCAAAGCTGTATAATCTCGCAACCTTCATAATATCACGGGCTTATGATCTTAACAGCCCGACTTTGCGGTGCGTTCGAAGGGTTCCTTTCCGAAGGTGAAGCTTTTCCCGTCCCACCTGATGTGCTTCTGCCAGTCTTCTCCCCTGTCCTTGTAATCGGACCGGTAATGGGCCCCCACGCTCCCCTTTCTCCTAAGCGCCGCCTCGACGATGAGGCCGGAGACGGTGATCATGTTCTTGAGCTCGAGGTCGCGTCTCATGTTGTAACTTTCCCCGGTTATATACCAGAAGGAGAGTATCTTTTCCTTCGCCTCTTCGAGGGATACGGCGCACCTGATGATCCCCGCCTTTTCCCACATCAGCTTCCTCATGGTCCTCTTTATCTCGTCGCTGTCCCTGATCGAAGAGGCACCAGGCTCGCTCAGGCACACTTTTTTCATGACCATGCCGGAGTCGAGGGCCGCCTTTCCCGCCCGGGCCCCGTATACAAGCCCTTCGAGGAGACTGTTCGAGGCAAGCCTGTTTGCGCCGTGCACGCCGGTGCAGGCAACCTCTCCGGCCGCATAGAGACCCTTGATGTTAGTTGCGCCGTTGACGTCCGTCCTGACCCCTCCCATAATATAGTGAGCCGCAGGGGAGACGGGGACGAGGTCATCGGTTATGTCAATGTCGTACTGCAGGCACGTGGCGTAGATCCTCGGGAAGCGGTTTTTCACGAACTCCTTCCCCATATGCCTGAGGTCGAGGTAGACATGGTTGCTCCCGGTCTTTACCATTTGGGAGATAATCGCCCTTGACACCACATCCCTTGGCGCCAGCTCGGCCATCTCGTGGTAATCGTCCATGAACCTCTTCCTCTCGATATTCAGGAGCACAGCGCCTTCGCCCCTGATCGATTCCGAGAGCAGAAACTGAGGCGCAGCCGGAGAATAAAGGCTCGTGGGATGGAACTGGACAAACTCCATGTCTTCCAGTTCGGCCCCTGCCCTGAAGGCGATCGCCATACCGTCGCCGGTTGCAACAGGGGGGTTGGTCGTCCTCGCAAAGAGCTGGCCCGCGCCTCCTGTGGTGAGTATCGTCGCCTTTGCCAGGATCGCCGTCGTCTCGCCGCCGCGGACGACATAGGCGCCGTAACAGGCCGCCCCGTCCACGATCAGGTCTATGGTGTAGGCAAAGGGATATTTTCTTACGGAACTGAGCGACCGGACCTTGTTAAGGAGCACCCTTTCGAGCTCCTTGCCGGTGGAGTCTCCGTGGGAATGGAGTATCCTTCTCCTGGAATGCGCAGCCTCGAGGGTGAAGTCGAGCTTGAGCCCCTCCTTGTCGAACTCGGCCCCCCATGATATAAGTTCCGTGATCCGATCCGGCCCCTCCTCGACGAGGGTCTTCACCGCCTCTTCCCTGCAAAGCCCGTCGCCGGCCTTGAGCGTGTCTTCGAAATGGATGCCGACCGTGTCCTCATCGCTCATCGCTGCCGCTATGCCGCCCTGGGCGTATTCGGTGCTGCTTTCCGAGGGCTTGTCCTTTGTGACAACGAGGACGTCGCCGTTGGGCGCGAGTTCGATAGCCGCCCTCAGTCCGGCCACACCGCTTCCGATGATAAGATAATCGGTCCTTTCAAAGTTCATTGGAAAAGGATACAGTCGAACAGATAAGGAAATCAAGCGGCGCATGGGAGAAAACTCCCCTGGCCGCCGAAATCATATCTCCCTGACTTCAATGCAGTGGTCGGGGCAGACCTCCACGCAGCTCATGCAGCCGACGCACTCCCCTGCCTGGTAGGGGTCGGTCTTGCCGTCAGGACCGAGTTGATAGACGCCCACGGGGCAGATGTTTACACATTCCCCGCAGCCGGTGCAGCACTCCAGATTGACATTCACCAGATACATTTACTTCCTCCGTTTGTTGAAATTAGCCTTTCTCTCCGTGACCCCGGCGGTCTCCGTGGCGGAAATATTATTCTTCATACTTTTATTTCCCTTAAAGTGCGTTTCTTACTCAACGGGGGTAACCACGGCCATCACAACCAGCCTGCTGTCCTTCGCCTTGAACCCATGGGGCGTCATCGGCTCGCAGAGTATGCAGGTCTTTTCGTCCGCCTCCATATGTTCGTCTCCGACCGTGAATGTCCCCCTCCCCTCGACAACATACATCATCAGCCGTAGGGGCGCCTTGTGGGGGGCCAGCTCCTGGCCCGGTTCGAGACACATAAGCGCCACCCGCATCTCCGGCTTGTCGCTGAGCATCTCTCTGCCTATTCTGTCGGGATAAAATTTGATCGACTTCCTGAGGTCAAGCACTTCCATGGGCACCTCCTTTATTATATCTGAATTATCCCACGGGGATGGGAGAGTTTCCATGACAAAGGTCATACGGAAGTCCCGCAGTACCACAGCCCGATAGTCCAAAGACCGCCATCACAGACCAATCCCTTCATCAGACTGTGGCACTATGGAACTGTGGCACTGTTATGTGTCTTGCAATCCGGCTTTTTTGCGATATGATTTTATCAGGACACGTCGAATCTGAACTCATCTGGATTGAGCTGAATGCGGGGGATAGCTGCGGATGAAAAAGGCGAGGATAAGGAAGGACGATCTCAAGGTCCTCTTTGAAGCGCTCGCTGAGGTCTACAGGATCATCGGGCCGAAGACGGTAAACGGCGCGATCCTCCTTTCGGAGGTTTCCTATTCCGACATCCCCGCGGGCCGTGCCGATCTCCAGGGTCCGGGCAGCTACCGGCTCGAAGAAGGAAAGTCGGACGAGGTCTTCTCCTTTTCTCCGGGGCCCGATTCATTCAAGAAGTTCCTGCACCCCTCTTCCTCAACCGTCTTTTCCTTTAAAAAGAGCGCAAAGACGGTATCCGTCGAAACGCCTTCAAATGAAGACCGACCGATGGCCTTTGTCGGGGTGAGGGCCTGCGACCTTTCCGCACTCGACCTACTCGACAAGATTTTCCTTGAGGGAGCCGTCAGGGAGCGAGGATACGACGGCAGAAGAGGGGAGATCTTCATCGCGGCGGTCAACTGTCTCCACCCCGGGGATAACTGTTTCTGCGATTCCATGGGCACGGGCCCGGAGGCAAAGGAAGGGTTCGATATTGCAATGACCGGGATCGGCGGCTACTTCCTGATCGAGGCGGGGAGTGTCAAAGGAGAAAGGGTCCTCGAAAAACTGCCTCACGAAGAAGCCCGGGAGAGCGATCTCGATCAAAAAAAGGCGGACATCTCCCGGTGCAGGCAGATGATGAAGAAAACAATGAAGACCGGCGACCTGCCCGGCGTCCTTTACAGGAATCCGGAGCACCCCAGGTGGGCCGAGATCGCGGAAAGGGACCTCGGCTGCGGCAACTGCACAATGGTCTGTCCCACCTGCTTCTGCAATTCGAGTTTCGACACCCTCTCCGTCCGGTCAATGTCGGGCAACCTGAAGGAATTCTCGGGTATAAGAAAGAGGTCATGGGACTCCTGTTTTTCGAAGAATTTCGCAAGGGTGCACGGCGGCAATTTCAGGCCGTCCAGGAGGGCAAGGTACAGGCACTGGATGACCCACAAGCTCGCCTACTGGATCGACCAGTTCGGAAGGCCGGGATGCGTCGGCTGCGGCAGGTGCATCACCTGGTGTCCGGCAGGCATAGACATCACCCGCGAACTGGAGGAACTCAGACGTGTACGATAAAACCCTCCCCTTCGGCGCCGCGATAAAGTGGATCAAGAAAGAGACGCGCGACACCTGGACCTATGCGCTGAAGATCGTCGACAGGGAGATGGAAAGGTCGTACCGGTTTCAGCCCGGACAGTTCAACATGCTCCATGTCCCGGGCATCGGGGAATCGGCGATATCCATAAGCTCGGGCGCCGGGGACAACGACCTGCTCCATACCATAAGGGTTGCCGGCGACGTAACGACTGCCATATCGAAGATGAATCCCGGAGACGTCATCGGCGTGAGGGGGCCCTTCGGCAAAGGCTGGCCGATGGAGGAAACGGAAAACAGAAACGTCATGATCATCGCCGGAGGGGTCGGCATCGCGCCGCTGAGGTCGGTGATACGCCAGCTCTCGGCCTCAAGAAGGTCCTGCCCCGGGAAAGACATTATCCTTTACGGCACGAAGACGCCGAAAGACATCCTCTTCAGGGATGAGTTCCCGCGATACAGGAACCTCTTCCAGGTATTTCTGACCGTCGACAAGGCAGACCCCGAGGAATACTGGAAAGGGGACGTCGGGCTCGTCACGCGCCTGATCGGTAAGGCATCCTTCGACCCGCTCGGCACAACCGTCTTCATCTGCGGGCCGGAGGTGATGATGCAGTCGACCATAAGGGAGCTGCTCATTCGCGGGGTGCCGGGGGAGAAGATCTATCTTTCGATGGAGAGGAACATGAACTGCGGCATGGGCGTCTGCGGCCACTGTTTCTTCGGGCCGAAGTTCGTCTGCAGGGACGGCGCCGTCTTCAGGTATTCCGAGGTCGAGGACTTCCTCGGTGTGAAGGAGGTCTGAGATGAGAAGACCGAGGGTTGGGGTGTTCAAGTTTTCTTCGTGCGACGGCTGCCAGCTTTCGATACTGAACCTCGAGGATTCATTCCTCGACCTGCTCGAATTTTTCGATATCGCCTATTTCCGCGAGGCCCTCGACAGGGCTCAGCTGAGGCAGTACGACATCGCGGTCGTCGAGGGTTCGATCTCTACGGAAAGGCAGAAAAAGGAGATCATGGAGATCAGGGAAAAGGCGCGTTTCCTTTTGACGATAGGGGCCTGTGCCACCTCAGGGGGACTCCAGGCGCTCAGAAACTGGGCTAATGTGTCGGACTACAGACGATACGTCTACCCGTCACCCGAATTCGTAAGCGCCCTCCCGATGTCCACCCCCGTCTCGGACCACGTCTATGTAGACTACGAACTCTGGGGCTGCCCGATCAACAAGGATTCCATTTCCGAGACTCTTCTGTCGGTCCTCGTCGGAAAGAGGCCGGGCATCCCCGTTTACAGCCTCTGCATGGACTGCAAGATGAAGGGCATCCCCTGCGTGCTTGTCGCCCACGGGCAGCCTTGTCTCGGGCCTGTCACGAAGACCGGCTGCGGGGCGCTCTGCCCCTCCTTTGCGCGTGCCTGCTACGGCTGCTTCGGCCCCAGGGAGGGGGCCAACATAGACTCGCTGATGGGTCAGTTCGAAGAACGGGGCATGGACAGGAAAGAGATGGTCCTTCTCCTTGACAAGATGAATACCTATGCATACAGGAGGGTGAGGCTTGAGAAGGCTGATTAAGACCGATTACCTCACGAGGGTCGAAGGAGAAGGCGGGATCGTCATAGAGATAAAAGACGGGCAGGTGTCGAAGGTACATATGAGGATCTTCGAGGCGCCCCGGTTCTTCGAGGCGTTCCTGAGGGGCAGGCCCCCCCAGGACGTGATAGATTTCACGGCCCGGATATGCGGCATCTGTCCCGTTGCCTACCAGATGAGCGCGGTCCATGCGCTCGAAAAAATCTTCGGGGTTACGGTGACCCGGCCGGTGAGGGACATCAGGAGGCTCCTTTACTGCGGGGAGTGGATAGAGAGCCACGCACTGCATATCTATCTTCTTCAGGGTCCCGATTTCTACGGCCTCGAATCCGCCCTGGCCGGGAAGGAGTACCTGGAACTGGCAAAGAGGGGGCTCAGGCTCAAGAAGCTCGGAAACGAGATACTGAGCGTGATCGGCGGAAGACCGATCCATCCGGTCTCGGTGAGGGTCGGAGGGTTTTTCAGGACACCCGAAAAAAAGGCGCTCGCCTCATTGCTGCCGGATCTCGAAAATGCCTATGCCGAATCCCTTGCGGCCATCAAATGGGCATCCGGCCTGGACTTCGGCGATCACCTCCTTGATACGGAATTCGTCTCCCTCGGCAATGCCGAAGAGTATCCGATGAACGAAGGGAGTATTGTCTCGACGAAAGGGCTCGACACATCGGCAGCTGGATTTCTCGAAACCACCCGGGAATACCAGGTCGATTACTCCACAGCCCTTCATTCGGGGATCAAAAGGGAAGGAACGCTTAGCCCGTACATCGTCGGTCCCCTGTCCCGGCTGAACCTCAACCACGAGAGGCTACCCTCCGGGATAAAAAGCGCTATGGATGATTCCGGAATCTCCCTGCCGGTTACGAACCTCCTGATGGGGATCGTTGCACGGTCGGTCGAGCTCGCCTACGCATTTTATGAGTCTATCCGGTTGATCAGGGGATATGAAGAGCCCGACAGGCCGTACGAGAACTTCGAGCCGCAGGCCGGCGTCGCAGCATGGGCGACCGAGGCCCCGAGGGGGACCCTTTTCCATCGCTACGAGGTAGATGAAAAGGGGCGGGTAAAGGCCGCAACGATCATACCTCCCACAGCGCAGAACTTCGGGCATATGGAAAAGGACATCCGCGCCTTTGCGACAAACCATATCGGCAGTCCAAACGAGTTGCTGAGAAAGGAGACGGAAAAGATCATTAGAAGCTACGACCCCTGTATTTCCTGTTCCGCCCACATGGTGACGATCGAGACCGGGGAATAAGGGCGCAAGGCCGGAAGCCCCGTTTTTTCTCACCATTCACGTTTCACGATCCATGGCAGTTTTTGCGGAGCTATTGCGCTATGGAGTTTTTGCACTTACACGCCGATGTTGCCATGCGGGCGACGGCGCTCACCTGGCATTTTCGAGGGGGATCGTCAAGGAGTACTGCTCTTCACCCGGGGCCGATATCAGACGAAAGCGACAGAGCTTGTGACTCGAAGAGGGACGGATTCTCTCTTTCCCTCAAGGTGAGATACCCTGTGAAAGAGGCGCTGGAGATCGAAGAAGACATTGCGCTGGCACTTTTGGCCGGTGCAAGGGAAAAGACGTTCAACCATCTCATCTCTGCTACAATAGCTGAATGGACTCAGAAACCCGCAAATCAAAAACGATCGAGACCTTCAACGCCGTCTCTTCCGGTTACGACAACCGCTCGCTCCGTTTTTTCTCCGAAAGCGCCAGACACATGGCGCGGTATCTGGATGCCACTGATATCAGGCGGGTGCTGGACGTGGCAACGGGCACCGGCAACCTCGCGCTCGAAATCGCGCGGACCTTTCCTGAAATACGGGTGACGGGGATCGATTTTTCTTCAGGCATGCTTGAGCAGGCACGGGCAAAGGCGGAAAGGGAAGGCATCGCAAACGCGGGATTCATCGAAATGGACATGCACGATATTGCGCTTCCGGACGGTCATTTCGACGCTGCGGTCTGCGCCTTCGGCGTCTTCTTTGCGCAGGACATGGCGGCACAGCTGCGGCATATGACGGCCAAGGTGAGGCACGGCGGAAGGATCGTCATATCCTGTTTCTTCGAAGATTCCTTTCAGCCCCTTGTCGAAATTCTTTCGAGGCGGCTTGAAAAGTATGGCGTCGAAAGACCTCCGCTAAGGTGGAAATTGATCGCAACCGAGCAGAAATGCGAGGCGCTTTTCCGCGATTCGGGGCTGGGAGAAATACGTGTGGAGCGGAAGGACCTCGGCTATTTTTTGAAAGGCCCGGCGGCGTGGTGGGACGTGGTCTGGAACGCGGGGTTCCGCAATCAGGTCGGCCAACTCTCACCGCATGATTTAAAGAAATTCAAGGAGGAACATCTGCGGGAGGTCGAAACCCTGCGGACGCAGGACGGCATATTGTTGAATGTGGGTGTGCTCTATACAACAGGGATCAGACGTGCCCGATAAGCTGAATCGTCACTCCTTCAGCCGGATCGTGTATATCATCCCGAGATAGTCTCCCCCTTCATACACCGGAACCATGAAGAAGGCGCCCGTTTTCCCCTCAGCCAGAGGGGAGTCGAATGCACTTTCTTTTTTGCTCGAAAGAGCCCCCAGCATGAGCTTTGCCGAATCCGTATTTGCGGTCTTCATATCGAGATTGATCAGGCTGTTTTCCTCGGGATATCCATAGCGGTTCGTGCCCTCGGTATCGAGCCATTGGACGGAGTAAAGCCCGCTATGCTCCGCATAAAAGTCTCTGAATATCTCCCGGATCTTTTCGTGGTCATTCCCGGCCAGGGCCTTCTTCATTTCGGCATCTTCCGCCAGGGTTCTGAGCGCATCAGCAGCCGAAACAGCATCGTGTCTTTCAAGATCCTTGCCGGAAGAAAGGTCGTGCCCCGCCATGACGTGCATCACCACGAGCCGCCACTCGGTGCCGTGAAGACCGACGGTCGTCCAGTGCGCATCCTTTTTGACCAGCTTCTCAGACCCCTTCTGCCTGAAATCATAGCTGCCCGCCCCGGTTTTTTCTTTGGAGATCAGTGTCCCAAGAGCAAGGAGCTGGGGAAACGGTTTGTACATAGGGTCTTCGAACAGCATCCGGCCCACCTCCTCCCTGTCTTCGTCGTAGAGGATCCTCCCGTCCGTCTGCATCACAAACGCCTCCGCAGGCATTCCCCGCAAAACAGGGGTAATGATATATGAAAACAGGGATTCGGGCCTGATGAGCATGCTCACCGAGCCTTCGAATTCGCCACTGTAGGAGACTACGGGCTGTTCCAGATCGACGGCATCGAAACCCTCAACCGCCTTGAAGGCATTGCTCAGGACGGGCTTCTCCGACTCGTGAAGACGGATCACCTGTTCCTGTGCGCTTATATCGCCGCCCTCGAAACCCGCATACTTTCCGGGCTCGACCAGAACCATCCTTCCGTTTCGGTCCACAAAGGAGCAATCCGCCGCATAGGGATAAGACCGGCAGAGGGCGCCGAGCATTTTTCTCGCCCCGGCCGCTTTCAGGCCTTTTTCCGAAATGCCTGCGGCAAGTCCGGCAAGGTCCCGATCCATTTTGTCGAGCTCCGCTGTCGTCGCCTTTTCGAGTTCGAACAGGATCGGAGGAAGTTCAGTTGAGGGTTGGCCCGGTCTCCCGGTAACGATCCCAACGGCATAGACCCAGCCGGTCAGGGGGGCCTTCTTGAAAACAACCGTCCTCTCTCCATAAAAATCGTACGTCACCAAGCCCTCGGGCCTCGCGAGTATCTCCCGGACTGTTTTCGTCAGGCTCCTGCTTCCCATGTCGGAGGGATAGGCAAAGAGCAGCGCCGATACACTGTGAAGTGACGTCCGCCCCTTTTGATCCAGGGCATAAAAGATAATGTTTTCCGGCAGCCCCATCTTTTCATTGATCATCCTGCTTATGCCCGCGACCGAAAGAGATGTCCCGACGGCCCCTATTATCTTCCCGTTCGTCCTCACCGGGACTGCAACGATCGCAGTCCTCTTTCCTGTGGATTTGCTTATGACGAGATCGCCCCTTATTTCCTCGCCGGCCATGAGCCGGGGGAAATACCCGCGATCCCGGAGGTTAAGACCGGTCAAGCCCTTTTCCACCGTATAATAGGAACCGTCCGGCAGGACAAACCATGTGGCGGCGGCCTTTATGCCGCTCCTGCCGAATTCGGCCAGCAGCCCCCTCATTTTTCCCCACTCTCCGCTCCGGGCCTCTTCCGTGACCGATATGAGTTCCAGGCCGTGCAAAGCACTTTCGACATGACTCTCTCCGAGAGCGGCAAAGGAATTCAGTAGAAGTCGTAATTCGGCCGTATTTACTCCGTCCTTGTCATAAACGGGAGACCTCTCCTCCGCAGCCATGGCAGGCAGCGAAAGCACCAGGAAAAAGAATAAAATCATCCCTGCGATTTTCATGACAGATCCCCCTTTCATCGACCGGATACTATTTCCCCCTCTCTTTAAATATAGCGCCGCGATCCACACGGTCAAGAAGCGCCAAAGTCTTGCTCCGTGCGGAGGCCGCCGCCTGGGACACACTGAACCGGGGTGCAGGCTCTTTTCCCCCACCCCAAGCTTGAAAATACGCATGAAGGCGGACTGCCTGCTGTAAGCGTGCTGTATACGGCGCGGCTCAGGCCGGAGAGATAGCCCTACTGCTGCTCGGCTCTGTCCCCAAGCCTGTCTTTAACATTTTCGGACGAGACAAGCCTTATAAACTTCCTGAACAGATTGAACATGCCTTTATGTTTTGGTGGATACAATGCCGGATAAATGATCAGTCTGCCGTTTTCGTCGCTCTCATACGTCTTATATGACATTCTCCGCTTATCCTCCCATAGAGTGGAATTTCCGGGTTCAACTTCTTTTTCCCGTTCTTCACCCAAATTGGTGAATTCAGATCTCAACTATAATTCCAACAAAATCCCCTCAAGTCAAATTAATATTTCTTCATGTTTTCTCCAGGCCCGGATCCCTCAAAAGCGTCAAGGTTTCAGCCGGTTATTTCTGCCCCCACATTGTTCTTGCCTTACGAAAATCCGCTTGATTATATTCAGTCGTTCACACCTGTAACATCGGGGAGTTAAGGGGATGCCGGACGGCTCATCTGCCCGATGGAAGAGTGAGAATGTCTATCTCAAGGAGGGAGAATCAATGAGTGAAGTGAACGGAACCCCGGGAATGGGGTGGCTGCCGGACTATACGGATTTCAGGAACCGCACGATCGATCATGAAGAGGTGACGGCGGCCACGCTATCGTCGCGGCAGGATACGATCTGCTCTTCTCTTATCAATCGATGATCAATTCTTCGCCCTTCGGCGTGGAGTAGCCTCTCAGCAGGAAGACAAGCGGAACGGACAACACAAACAGCGCCGTCACCAGCAGAAAGACATGGTTGTAGGCGAGCATGCCGGCCTGCCTCACGAGCTGCCCGTCGAGAAGCGTCAGGGCCATCTGATGTGACGTATACGTGTTCATACCGCCGGCCGCCGTTACCCCGGTCATGGCCTTGAGCCAATTCGTCATGTGCGGATTGAAGACGGTAAGTTTTTTCACAAGACCTACCCTGTAAGTCTGCTCCCCCCTGGTGAGAACGGTGGCGGCAATTGCTATGCCTACGCTTCCAAAGACCTGCCTGACGACATTATAGAGCCCGGTGGCCGCCGTCATCTGAGGCCTTTCGATCGCTGAAAGCACGGCGGTGCTCAGGGCTACGAAGATAAGGCCGAATCCTCCCCCCTGCAGCATGTTGGGGATAAAGAGGTCCCAGAACCCGACGTCAAGAGACATGGTAGAAAGCTGCCAGAACGAGACGGCGGTGACCATGAGGCCGGCCCCAATCAAAACCCTGGGGCCGAACCTGTTGTACATCTTTCCGGCAACAGGCATGACAAGAGCCATACAAAGGCCCCTCGGCAAAAGCAGAAGCCCGGAGTCGAGCGCCGGGTAGCCCAGAAGCTGCTGAAGGAACATCGGGAGTATAAACAGTGCCGCGTACTGGCCCAACCCGAGGACACCCACAAGAAGGGTCCCCGACGCAAAAGGAATGTTTTTAAGCACCCGCAGATCCACGGCAGGCCTGTCGACCGTCAGCTCCCGCCAGATGAAAAGGGCCATCGCCGCAAAAGAGACAACGGCCAGGCAAACGATGAAATTCGACTGGAACCAGTCCCTGGTCTCGCCCTTTTCGAGCATGAGCTGAAGAGCACCGAGCCCCAGAACGAGAAACCCGACCCCCTGGAAATCGATCTTTCCCTTTTCCCGCTTCAGGTACGGCGGGTCGTGGAGGAAACGGCTGATGAGAATCAGGTTCAGTATCCCCAGAGGGATGTTTATGAAGAATATCCACCTCCATGAAAAATTATCTGTAAGCCAGCCGCCGAGGGTGGGGCCGAAAGCCGGACCCAGCACCACGCCAAAGCCGTACATGCCCATCGCCATCCCCTGTTCCTCGGGCGGGAAGCTCTCCCTGAGTATCGCCTGGCCGACCGGGATAATCGCCCCGCCGCCTGCTCCCTGTATTATCCTGAAGACCACAAGGGAAGTAAGGTCCCAGGACATGGCGCAGAGCAGGGAGGTCGCCGTAAAAAGAAGAATGCTAACCACGTAGAATCGTTTCCGCCCGTATCGCGCGCTCATCATGGCGACCAGGGGCATGATGATGACGTTGGAAAGTATGTAACCTGTGGCGACCCAGGTTATCTCTTCCACCGAGGCACCGAGATTGCCGCGCATATAAGGCAGGGCGACATTCACGATGCTTATGTCCAGGGCGGCCATGATAGTGCCCATTATCACAGTGGCCGATATCAGCCATTTGTCCGTCTCCGGGCCGTTGCTCACAGTCCTTCGCACCCTTTCCCGGTCCTTTGATTGTCACTGAGCAGGCCGCGCAGAAAAAGCTCGCAGGGCTTCCTTGTCTCAAGCCTGCCCTCTGCATCGTCCCCGAGGTCTCCGGAAAGCCGGGCCAGTATCATGCCCCTGAGGCAGTAAAAGATCACCGAGGCCGTCGCCCCGCAGTCCATTTTTCTGAACACTTTTTTCCTGATCCCCTTTTCGAGTATGTCCGCGATAAGTTTTTTTTGAGAGTCGAAGAATGCCTTTTTCAGGGGTTTCTTCATCTCCAGGTCGTGTTCCTTTATCTGCATGGAAACGAGCTTTGCCTTTTGGACCGAATAGTCGAGATAGCTGTCTATGAGTCCCTCCAGGGCGGCGAGCGGCTCCTTTTCCCTGAGGGGTTCGGTCATGGCGGAGAAGCTGTCAAGCTGGCGGCGGAAGAGCTCGGAATAGAGCTCCTCCTTGGTGGCGAAATACAGGTAAATAGTCCCCACGCTGAGGCCGGCGCGGCCGGCAACCTGCCGTATGGTGGTATTGGCATAGCCCGCTTCGGCGAAAAGCCCCTCGGCGGCCCCAAGGATGCATTTTTGTGTCCCTGCGGAACCCCGTTTTTTCATTCGTATACCGCGCTCATTTACTGTAAAAATATTCTCTTTTCCCGGTCTCTTTCAGGCTTTCTCTTTTAATCGCAGAGGAGCGGCAGCGCTCAAAGAGGAAAAACTGAACACGTGTTCAGTATATTTCCTGCTTCTGCCTTCTGTCAAGCCGACAAGGGGCTTCACCCTTTGATATAATAATTCATAAATTCGATGACAACCGAAGGACAATCGGGAAAAAGATGGGAAAGTTAACCGCGTACCGGAATACCGACCGTCACTGTTTCTGCCAGATAAAGTTCGAAAGCAGGGAACGCGTTCTCGTATCGATCGCAAGCGTGCCGGAGCACGGCATAAAAGTGCTGAGGCTACTGTTGGGCATCATCCCCTACAAGACGATTTGGGAGTTCAGCGCTGGCGGAGAAAAAGACGCCTATGACAGAATGATCGATATGTTCACAACCCCGGGATCCCCCGGGGCAGATCATCTCCTGGACGCGATCATACTGAAACTTCGGCCCTGCAGGTCCTGCGGAGAAGCGGTCAGGGCGCTTCGACAGGCAGAGGAGAGATTTCACGGCATCCGGGACAGTTCCTGAAGGAAAAAATGCCGGAAGAGGGATGATCGATGGAAGAGTTTAGGTTGGAAGGCCATGAATTTATCGAGCTGAACCACCTGTTGAAAGTAACGGGTCTCTGCGCGAGCGGGGGCATGGCGAAGGCATTCATCTCCGAAGGCCGCGTCAAGGTGGATGGGAATGTGGAACTGCGCAAGCGGTGCAAGATCCGCGGCGGACAGGTGGTTGAATTCGAAGGCCGTCAGATCACCATAAAATAACCGGGCAGCGCCTTCCCCGGAGACGTTGACAATACAAGGCTTTGTGGTAACCTGTAACCAGGGGGTGCCACACTGCAAATCTCTGTGGTATTCGCAACAATCTAACTCACTCAATGGGGGACAAAATGAAAAGGCTATCCATCTTTCTTTCGGTAGTCGTCCCGGTTATTTTGCTCGCAGGCGTCGCATTTGCCGACAGCGGTCTGTCTGAAGAGGCAAAGGCCGTCTTCAAGCCCGTTCCGTCGACGATCAGCGAAGTAAGGGGTGTCCGGATCACGCCTGCGCTCGTCGGGCTCGGCAAGGCCCTCTATTTTGATCCGCGGCTTTCGAAGAGCGGACTGATCAGCTGCAATACCTGCCACAACGTCGGAATGGCGGGAGCAGACTTCCAGCAGACCGCGGTAGGACACGGATGGCAGAAGGGCCCGCGCAACTCTCCCACCGTCTTCAACGCGGTCTTCAATATCGCCCAGTTCTGGGACGGCCGGGCGCCGGACTTGAAAGAGCAGGCGAAGGGTCCGATACAGGCTGCGATGGAGATGAACAACACTCCCGGGGAGGTGCTCAAGACCCTGAAGAGCATGCCGGGCTACCAGGATATGTTCGCGAAGGCATTCCCCGATGAAAAGGATCCGGTGAGCTTCGATAAAATGGCACTGGCGATCGAGGTATTCGAGGCGACCCTGCTAACCCCCGATGCCAGATTCGACAGATTTCTGAAAGGAGACGAGAACGCGCTCAGTGCAACGGAAAAGGCCGGTCTGAAGAAATTCATGTCCAATGGCTGTGCCGCCTGCCACGGCGGGATCAATATGGGAGGCACGGGATATTACAAGTTCGGCGTCAGGGAAAGTCCGGGCGCTGCGCTTCTCTCCGGAGACAGGGGACGGTTCAAGGTAACCTCGCTCGAAAAGGACGAATATGCCTTCAAGTCGCCGTCGCTGAGGAACATCGCCCTCACCCCGCCCTATTTCCATTCGGGGAGGGTATGGTCACTTGAACAGGCGGTCTCTATCATGGGCTCCATTCAGCTTGGCGTGACGCTGACAAAGGACGATGTGGGAGAGATAGTCGCCTTCCTCCATACGACAACCGGGATACAACCGAAAGTCGACTACCCGGTTCTTCCGGCGCCATCCGATTCGACGCCTGAGCCGAGGCTCGATTGACGGGCATATATAATAAAAACTCGGGAGGTATTAAAATGTCAAAGGCAGTCAAGACAAAGCTTCTCAGCTTCAGCATGAACGACAGGCCCGGACTTCTTTCGGAAGTCACGACCGCGCTTGCAGGCGCAAAGGTGAATATCACCGCGCTTTGCGCCTATGCCTGGGACGACACCGCCTTCTTCGACATGACCGTTGACAGCGCCGCAAAGGCGAAGAAGGCGCTTGCGGGGCTCAGACTCGGCATTGAGGAAGAAGATGTTGTTACCGTGGAGCTGCCGAACAAGCCTGGCGAACTCCGGAAGGTGGCGAAGGTGATCTCCGAGGCGGGAATAAATATCACCTACCTCTACGGCACGACCTCCGCCGGAAAGACTTCCACTGTGTTGTTCAGCACATCGGACAACGGGAAGGCCCTGAGGTTGATCAATAAGTAAGTGTGAAGTACGTTTTGCCGCAGGCCGCACAGGGAGACTTTTTTCACTCTCTCTGCGGCCTCTTTTACTAAAAACTCTTTGGCGTTTTCACCATGATTTCACATGCTGCATAGGATGGACACACACTCCGGCGCTCTTGCACTTCCCGTTGCCGCCGCGTTATCTTAGGGGATGATTTTACCGAGGGTCTGCATGAAGGTCGCACTTTTCACGATAGTGACCGTAACTCTGGCGCCTCTTTATTTTCTCATCCTCCTTTTTTTCTATCGCCGGCGCCGGCGCATCGGCCCAAGGCTTGTCCAATTCTATTCGCGCATCTGCCTGTTGATCTTCCGGGCCAGGACCGAAGTGAAGGGTTGCGGCGCGTTTGAGAAAAGGAAAGGAGGGGTTCTCATCATTTCGAATCACGCCTGCTTCATTGATATCTTCATACTCTCCGCCCTGTTCGGTTACGTATTCGTAAGCAAGAAAGAAGTGAAGTATTACCCTGTAATAGGCCAGATCGCCCTGCTGGCCGGTGTTGTTTTTTTTGACAGGGGCTCAGCCAGGGAAAGAACAAGGGCGCTCAGGACAATCGCCTGCCAGTATTGGGACCGGGTCCTCGCCGTCTTCCCCCAGGGCACCACCGGCAGTATCGCCGAACGCCTGCCCTTCAACAGGGGCATCTTCAAGGTAACGGAACTGAATCATGACATTTCTTTATTGCCTGTAACGCTTCGTTATGAAAATGATGACGCGGTCTCGTGGTCCAGACCGCAGACCCTCGTGGAAAACGCGATGAATGTTTCGACCCTGAAAGAGATAAAGGTAAAAGTCCTGGTCCATGAGCCGGTCACGATATTCGATTACAACGGAAAGACATCCGCCCGGATATGCGCAGCGGTGGAACGCATGGT